>JAFVED010000157.1 GCA_017478125.1 Bacteroidales bacterium
ACCATGAGTTCTCAAGACACTTCTTCTCGTCCTCGTCGGTCATCTCCCAGAATGTCTTCATCACGGGATTGCCATCGGCGTCCACACTCTGGCCGCAGCCGTCCATAGTGGTCGCGCCGGAGTTGATGAGGTGGATGATTCCAGGGGCGGCCCTTCCGGTCAGCTCTTTCCCGGTCACTCTCTTGACAGCCTCCGGGCTCCAATATGTGCGCACATCGGAGAAAATCTGAGGCAGGTTTGTCAGGAGGTGGGCAAGCAGCATGGCGGTGCCGTTCAGCGAGTCGTTCTCCGTGGCGAGAATGGTAGGCTCACGACGCCCGTTCCAGTCAAAATTGGTGTTCAGAAGGGTCTCGGTAAAGTCTCCGTTTGGCATCCAGTCCGTCCACTGACGCTGGCCCTGGAAACCTCCGGCTATGGCGTTGTGGCCAAGAGCCTCCTCCTTGAATCCCATCTCTTTCAGCTTGGGATTGCCGTGGAGCAGATCCATGACGATAAGGGTCATTTTTGTGACGAAATCCCAGTCCTTGTCCTTCTCCTCGCGGGTCTTCTGCTTCTCAGGGCGGTTCTTGTCCCAGCCTTCCTGCGGCATGCAGTACTTCTCGACCCACGTTTTGGCTTTCTCGTACTCCTCGTGGTCATAGATACCGAGATCCATACGGCGGAGGATCTCCACCTCATCGACGCTCTCGTTCCTCATTCCCAGGTACTTCTGGAAGAAATCGCAGTCCACGATAGATCCGGCGATACCCATCGTCACGCTACCTATCGAGAGGTAGGACTCCCCTCTCATCTCACCCACGGCGACAGTGGCCCTGGCGAAACGGAGGATCTTCTCGGCGACATCGGCAGGGATCGAGTTGTCCTCCAGGTCCTGGACATCATGGCCATAAATCCCGAAAGCGGGCAGCCCCTTCTGAGCGTGGGCGGCGAGCACGGCGGCAAGATACACAGCGCCGGGACGCTCAGTCCCGTTAAACCCCCACACAGCCTTGGGCCAAAGGGGATGCATGTCCATCGTCTCAGATCCATAGCACCAGCACGAAGTGACGGAGATAGTTCCCCACACTCCCTCACGCTCAAATTTCTCGGCGCAGGCGGCGCTCTCGGCGACACGGCCGATAGTGCTGTCCGCAATGACACACTGGACAGGAGTCCCGTCACTATACTTGAGGTTGGAAGAGATCAGTTCCGCCACATTGGCGGCGAGGGTCATCGTTTTCTCTTCCAGGCTCTCGCGAACGCCGCCCTGACGACCGTCGATGGTCGGGCGGATACCGATTTTAGGATGCTTCATAACTTATGTGGTATTTAAGAATTAATTGACGTTAAACAGTTTATAAATATAGTGATATTATTTGAAAATCGCGCGTGTTATCCACACCGCTTTTTCTTTTAACGTGCTTTCCGGATCTTTCCAAGCCGGAATCTCTGTGTCCCTGCCCGTGACACCAAGGATCCCCGGAGCGATCATACGGGCCACATCCGCCTTGACCACTTTCCGGCCATATCCATAACGCAGGAGGCTTCCCCGGAAAAAATCGGCATGGTTCTCAAGCCGGGAGAAAGCGTATCCAGGGACAAGGGCGACCGACATGTCGAACAGATGGCATGGGACAGGAATCACAGGATCAGGCTCAATAAGACGCCCGCGGCGGGTCCTTCCGCCAAAGGCCAGGCTTCTGTCCGCGCGTGCCACCGAACCGATGATAACGGCTTTGTGCCGGAGAAACTCGGAGTTCTCCAGAAGGCACGCTATCGCTCCCTCCGACAGATTCAGGTCATGGTCGATCCACAGGAAGAAAGCGGCGCCATCTTTATCCGCTTTCTCCAAGGCGGCGGCATAGCCTTGAGCGCCTCCGTCATTCAGGTATATCGAGAACGAGTATTTCCCGCCGGCCGCCACTGAGTCAACCTGACGCTGACATTCCTCAAGGCAACCGGCGGAACCGTCGTCACCCTCCATGATCGATATGATTATAGCTACTTTGGGCATCGGCTGATCAGCTGTCGAGTTTCAACACAGCCATGAAAGCGCTTTGAGGAACTTGCACGGTTCCTATCTGGCGCATCCTTTTCTTGCCTTCCTTCTGCTTCTCCAACAGCTTGCGCTTGCGGGTCACGTCTCCTCCATAGCACTTGGCGGTAACATCTTTCCTGACCTGCCTGACGGTCTCCCTGGCGATAATCTTGGCCCCTATGGCGGCCTGGACGGCGATGTCGAACTGCTGCCTGGGGATCAGCTCCTTGAGCTTCACACACATCTTGCGCCCGAAATCGTAAGCGTGATCCTCGTGGATAAGAGATGACAGGGCATCGGCCGGATCCCCGTTCAAAAGGATGTCCAGCTTCACGAGCCTCGCCGGACGGAAATCAATGACATGATAGTCAAAAGAGGCGTAACCTTTTGATATTGACTTGAGTTTGTCATAAAAATCAAATACTATCTCCGAAAGCGGCATGTCATAGGTGAGCTCAACTCTGTCGGATGTGATATAATGTTCCCCGACCAGCGTTCCCCTCTTGTCCATGCAAAGCTTCATGATCGGGCCATAGAATTCGGTCTTGGAGATTATCTGGGCCCTGATGTAAGGCTCCTCTATGTGGTCAATCAAAGTAGGGGCCGGAAGCCCGGAAGGATTATGGACATCAATCACTTCCCCCTGGGTGGTGTACACCTTGTAAGACACGTTCGGAACCGTCGTGATCACGTCCATGTTGAACTCCCGGAAAAGACGCTCCTGGACTATCTCCAGATGCAGCAGGCCCAGGAAACCGCACCTGAACCCGAACCCGAGGGCCAAGGATGACTCAGGCTCATACACGAACGACGCGTCATTGAGCTGGAATTTCTCAAGGGTGGCCCTCAACTCCTCGAACTTGTCCGCCTGCACCGGATACATGCCGGCGAAAACCATCGGCTTCACCTCCTCAAACCCGGCGATCGCGCTCTCGCAAGGACGGCCGGAATGGGTGATCGTGTCTCCGACCTTGACCTCCACCGCCCTCTTGATCCCGGAGATAATGTAGCCTACATCCCCGGTGGACACCCTCCCAGCCGGACAAAGCTTCATCTTGAGGACTCCCACCTCCTCGGCCTCATATTCCATACCCGTGGCCACGAACTTGACCTTGTCTCCCTTGGATATCGACCCGTTCAAGACTTTGAAATAGGCGATAATGCCCCTGAACTGGTTGAAAACGGAGTCGAATATAAGCGCCTGCAAAGGGGCCTCGGGATCCCCCTTCGGAGCGGGAATCTTCTCCACGATGGCGTCCAGAAGCGGCGGGATACCTTCTCCGGTGCGCGCCGAGACCTTGTAGATCTCATCGTGGCCACACCCCAGCAGGTCGGTTATCTGGTCGGACACGACCTCCACCTGGGCGGACTCCATGTCGATCTTGTTGAGCACGGGGATAATCTCCAGCCCGTGATCCACAGCGAGATATAGATTGGAGATGGTCTGCGCCTGTATTCCCTGTGACGCGTCAACGACCAGGAGGGCGCCCTCACAGGAAGCTATCGAGCGCGAGACCTCGTACGAGAAGTCCACATGGCCGGGCGTGTCTATCAGATTGAGGATGTACTTCTCACCCTTATAGACATATTCCATCTGGATGGCGTGACTTTTTATGGTGATGCCCTTCTCTTTCTCCAGGTCCATGTCATCAAGGACCTGCGCTTCCATGTCGCGAGTGGACAACGTCTGGGTCAGCTCAAGCAGACGATCGGCCAAGGTACTCTTGCCGTGGTCAATATGGGCGATTATGCAGAAATTGCGTATATGCTTCATAATTGCAAAAATAAACAAATTGTCGTACATTTGAAAGATAACGCCCACCCCAGCGAAGGATGACCGACAAGGAAATACTGGATCTTTTCAAATCAGGACAGCGGGAACTCGCTTTCAAGGAGATCGTGAACTCCTACAGCGAGAGGTTGTACTGGCACGTCAGGCGTTTCCTGTGCTCCCACGAGGACACCGACGACCTGCTTCAGGAAATCTTCGTCAAGATCTGGTCTTCCCTCCCCTCTTTCAGGGGTGAGTCCCAGCTATACACCTGGATCTACCGGATCGCCACGAACGAGTCCCTGAATTTCCTCCAGAAACAGAAAGTCAGGGCGGCACTACGTTTCGAGAGCATGTCCTCAATAATCGAGGAAAGAATCGACGAGGACCCGCTGATGGGCGGGGACCAGTTGCAGAGGGACCTTATGAAAGCTATCCAGCGGCTTCCTTCAAAGCAAAGGACAGTTTTCATCATGAGATGGTTCGACGAGCTCTCCTACGAGGCCATCTCGGAGATCCTGGGAACCTCCGTCGGCGCCCTGAAAGCCTCCTACCACTTCGCCTCAGAGAAAATCAAGGCGGACCTCAAGAAAAATCTAAAATGATTTTAAACCTTATTGCCAACACATTGTCAAACTATCGGAAATGGAAACCGCGAATGACATACTTGAGAAGATAGGGAAGCCCGCCATGGGAGTTCATGAGGGCTATTTCGACAGCCTCAACTCCCGCCTGGAAGCCATCCCCTCCTCCCGGACATCCAGACCCGGAGTCTGGACGGGAGTCAGACCATATCTGGCTCTCGCCGCCTCCTTCGCCGCTATTGTCCTGATCGGCAACGCCGTCCTCAGGGACACCGTGAAAGATCAATCCGCCGACCCGTTCGCCGGGATTGACTCTTACGCCGACATAATCTCCATCACCAATCCAGAGATCCTCTACAACGATCCCGAATCCTATTTTGGGGAGCTCTCGGATGAGGACATCATCAACTATCTGATTGAATCCGGGACAAGGACAGAGCACCTGGCCTATGCCGGAGAGGCGTATTAAAACATAATGCTATGAGAAAGATCACTGTTTTTTTGTCAATAACCCTTATGGCGCTGTCATTCTCGTCGGGAGCGTCCGGACAAGATAAAGGCAAGAGGAATGACTGGCAGGATAGGATCAAGGCGGAGAAAATCGCCTACCTGACCGACCAGATGGATCTCACATCCGCGGAAGCGGAGAGGTTCTGGCCCGTCTACAACAGGGCCGAGGCTGAGACCAGAGCTTGTTGGAGGCTCATCATGGAAGCCTACAGGGCTCTTGAGGAATGCATCGGGAAAGGAGGCGATGAGAAGGAGATCAGCGCGTTGCTGGACAAGTACATTGACGCCAAGGAGGCAGGCGACGGGATTGAGCGGAAATACCTTACCGAGTACCGCAAGATCCTGTCCAATGATAAAATCGCCAAACTGTACACCAGCGAGGAGAATTTCCGAAGGCAACAAATTCATAGACTCAATAGAAACGACAACAGCAAAAACGACAAAAAGTGACAGTTCACGCTAAAACTAGTAGTCTGTCGAAGGAAAAGCGTGCCGGGAGGTACGCTTTTTTTTCTTATATTTGAAAGAGTTTTGTCCCTAAAAACCACAGACAATGAAAAAGTTCATTTTCGCGGCATTTGTATGCCTCATGACTATGGCCTCTTGCGCCAAGAAAGTTCCCGCCTCCGTGCCCGCGGAGATCAAAAACGGCATCATAGAGCTTAAGGCTCCCGCCCGGGCGCCCGGCCAGCAGAGCGCCCTCGGCTTGAGATGCGAACCCATAGAGACTGTCCGTATAGCCTTTGTCGGAGTGGGAGGCAGGGGTTCCGCCGCTGTCAGCAGGTACACCCAGATAGACGGAGTGAGGATCATGGCTTTCTGCGACCTCAAGCGAGAGAGGGTCGACCTGTGCAACGACATCCTGAAAAAAGCCGGTTTGCCGGAGGCCGACACCTATGTCGGTCCGGAGGCCTACAAGGATCTCTGCGACAGGGAGGACATCGACCTGGTCTACGTCGCCACCGACTGGCTGCCTCATGTGCCCATATCCCTTTACGCTCTTGAGCATGGCCATCACGTGGCATGCGAGGTCCCGATGGCGATGACCATAGACGACTGCTGGAAGCTTGTGGACGCGTGCGAGAGGACCCGCCGCCACTGCATGATGCTCGAGAACTGCTGCTATGACTTTTTCGAGATGTCCGCTCTCAACATGGCCCAGCACGGTCTTTTCGGTGAGGTCTACCATGTGGAAGGCGCTTATATCCACTTCCTTTCAGACGGATGGGACAGGAGCGAGACCTGGAGGCTTGACTACAACATGGAGAACCGGGGGGACAACTATCCCACTCACGGGCTCGGTCCCATCGCCCAGGTGCTGAACATCCACAGGGGCGACAAGATGGACTACCTGGTGGCCATGGACACCCCATCATACAACGGGAAGCTGGCCGCGAGGAAGTTCAGGGACAAGGATTATTGCAATGATGGGGACCACACTATCAGCCTGATCCGGACCGAGAAGAAGAAACTCATTGAGGTACAGCACAATGTCTACGCCTACCGCCCGTACACAAGGAT
Source organism: Bacteroidales bacterium (assembly GCA_017478125.1). Lineage (GTDB taxonomy): Bacteria > Bacteroidota > Bacteroidia > Bacteroidales > UBA932 > Cryptobacteroides. The sequence continues at coordinate 6,404 of JAFVED010000157.1, forward strand.
GTACCAGCTGACCGGCTCGGAGGGCTTCGCCAACAAGTATCCCACACAAGGGATCTCAGTCAAGGGGATAAATGGCCACTCCTATGTTTCCCAGGAGGTCATGGACTCTCTGTTGACGGCTTACCGGCCGGATTTCGCGAAAACTATCGAGGAGAAGGCGAAGGCTGTCGGCGGACACGGCGGCATGGACTACATCATGGACTACAGGCTGATCTACTGTCTACGCAACGGACTCCCGCTCGACGAGGACGTTTACGACGCCGCCGAATGGTCAGCCGTGCAGGAGCTCAGCCGCATCTCGCTTGAGAACAACTCGATGCCGGTCCGCTTCCCGGATTTCACAAGAGGAGACTGGAACAAGGTGGACGGCTTCCACTACGCCATGTAAAACCGCGATCGGATTATTCCTCCACGAAAAGGCCGTCTCTCATAAAGAGGGACCGGTCGCACATCGCCGCCAGCTCAGGATCATGAGTGACGATGACGATGGTCTGGCCGTGACGCTCGCGAAGATCGAAGAAAAGCTGGTGGATCTCCGCCTTGGTCTTGGAGTCGAGGTTGCCCGAAGGCTCGTCGGCGAACAATATGGCAGGTTCATTCACAAGGGCGCGGGCGATAGCCACCCTCTGCTGCTCGCCGCCCGAGAGCTCTGAAGGCTTGTGATCCATACGCTCCCCAAGACCCATCTCTTTAAGCAACCTGGTAGCGGCATCCTTGGCGTCCCGGTCCGGGCGCCCGGCGATGAAAGCCGGAATCATCACATTCTCAAGGGCGTTGAATTCAGGGAGAAGATGGCGGAACTGGAACACGAAGCCGATCCGGCGATTCCTGAACGCTGAAAGATCCTTGCCACCGAGGTGCAGGACATCTGTGCCGTCAATCTCGAGAGAGCCCGAGTCCGGAGTGGAGAGAGTGCCGAGAATCTGCAGGAGTGTGGATTTCCCGGCGCCGGAAGCGCCCATGATAGACACGACCTCGGACTTTCCCACATGGAAGTCAATCCCTTTCAAGACCTTCAGAGCCCCGAAACTCTTCTCTATTCCTTTAGCATCGATGATCATGTCTCAAAGATACTTCTTTTTTGGGATTATCCGAAAAAAGGCTTACATTTGCAATCCTCATCGGGGTGTGGCGCAGTTGGCTAGCGCATCTGCTTTGGGAGCAGAGGGTCCCGTGTTCGAGTCACGGTACCCCGACAAAGGTTAATCATCGGTGTCCGGTGTCCCCGCGGACATGACAGTTGTCTTGTAGACGACAAACCGGATGCCCTCGGAGGAGTTCCTGAAGCGGAACGGTTCCACCCGGGTCACAGATCTTCCAGCAGAGACCCGGATATTCTTCAAGACCTTGCGTTCCAGCACCTTTCCATTCTCATTTTGCAGCTCGACAGTGAGATTCACTGTACAAGCGCCATCGAGGTTGAATATCACCGGACGGATCTCATCAGAAGGACCGTAGGCCACATCGACATCGTCGCTCCCTGCCCACAAGCGGCTGAAAACCATCCTGTTGGCATGAAAAGCGAGTTTCGGGACACGGAAGGGATCCACCAGGGGTTTCTGGTAAGTGAACATGTTGGGACCGGACTCGAGGGAGCACCAGGAGAAACCGCTCACTCCCGAAAGTGTCTGTATCTTCATCGACTCCCACGCGGCGAAAGCCTGATAGCCCTGGCCGACCCTCCACTCATCATCTCTCAAGGGACGGCCGATGTTGCCGGAGTCATAGTGCTTCTCATAGGACTGGACCTTGTACCACGGCTCCTTACGGGCGAGATCCCAGTTGGGCTGGGCGATAGACTCCTCATGCTCGAAGTTGAAGTAGCACAGATCCTTGGCCTCAAGGCACGACTTAGCGAAAGGAGTCGGATAGTTCCTCAACTTGCTCCAGTCATTGGCGTATCCGGTGTAGCAATCCTGGCTCCCGCGGGTCATCATCCTGTGCGTCAGCCAGGGATTCCGGGGATGAGTCCCGCCATCGGTATCCAGGGTCCCGTCATAGTTGGCGTAATGCATGTGCTGCCAGAAAGATGTCGGGGAGACAAGGCGGCTGCTGTCGGTGCCGACGATAGCCGGAACAATGGCGTTGATATAGTCCTCAGAGTCGTTGAAAGCATGCCTCTTGAACTGGTTGGGATGATTGCTGGCCTCCCACATCACGATCGAGGGGTGGCAAAACACCTGCCGCATGTAGACAGGATAATCCCCGATCCCCACATTCCAGACCTCCCCCTCACGGATCCAGGCGGAAGTCTGCCAGATAAGGTAGAGTCCGATCTGGTCGGCATATTCGGCGAACCTCGGGTCATTGATCCCGCTGGGAGCGAGATTCTCGGCATGGACATGGAGCCTGAGCAGGTTCCCGAGGGCCTTCGCCATCATCAGCTCGCCTACCATCTGCTCATCTGTGGCGCAACGGATTGTCTTTGAGACGGTCTCGAGCGGCAGACGGTAACCGAATATCTGCCCTCCCCCGAGGATCTCCGGCCTCCCGTTGATGTACAGCACCCCCTCTTTCTGCTCAATGAGCCTTACGCCTGTCGTCACCACATAATCATCCACACTCTTGCCGGACTCGTCTTTCAAGACAAACTCGACCTTATACAGCCGTGGAGCGGAGGGAGACCATAGGGCAGGCCCGTCAAGCCAGAGGTCGACAGAGACAGGGTTATCACTTCCGGGGCGAAGCTCGACATCCTCGCTTTTCCCGGCCACAAGCGGCCCCTCGGAGGGAAACCAAGGATAATAATTGACCTCCAAGCGGCCTTTCCAAGGCTTTGTGGAAGAGTTTCTCAGAGTGACTTTATGGTGCTGGAGCGCCGACTGCCCCTGGAGCGAAGCGGTGTGGACAAGGCCTTCGGAAATATATCCGGTCCCAACATTGAGAACAAGTTCCGTCCTTCCGAGAAACCACCCTATATTGTGGTCGTTCGGACAGTGGAAGACAGGCTCGTCCACATGGTAGGGCTTCACGCGTACCGCCACCGTGTTCTCCTCCCCCGGCCTCAAATAATCCGTCACATCTATTTCCCTTGGCAGACGGCCACTCAATACGGCCGCGACCTCGCCGTTGACCCAGACTTCACCTCCAGGGTCAAGGGCCTCGATCCTGAGCAAAGCCCTCCGGAAATCCCCCACTTCCACTTTTGTCCTCAGGTAATAGCTCTCCCCTTCTCCCTTGAAACCGCCGTGGGAGGAAGGAAGGAGGGCCGGCTCCCATGAAGAATCATCGTAATCGGCTGATTGCCAGCCGTTCATGGTAGGAACCTCCTCAAAATCCTCGTCGAGTATCATCTCTGTCCAATAGGGAGTTTCAGGGTCGTCGTCCCGGTGATCGGCGAAGTTGTACAAAGAGATGCTCTCTATCGCGGCCCTGCCGCTGACAGCGGAAAGGGAAAAGGAGCTGACGGCTTGGAGAGTCCGCGATACCGGGAACTCCCTGATGGTTCTAGCTCCGGAGGACAAGAATATCGTCCCGTTCTCCAGGTCACCATAAATCTCGAAATCCTTGAGGGGACCGGCGGGGATGTCGATCCGGCGGGAAGATTCTTCGCTGGCGCTCAGAATGACATGGAGGTCTTGAGGCGGTTCCGTCAGACTGACCTTCATCCTGAATCGCCACCCAAGGGGAGGAATCCCCATCGAGACGGAGGAGCCGTCAAGGACAAGGCATCCTCCGGAGACCCTGGCCCCGCCCTCGGTCCACTTCCGCCATCCAGCCGGCTTGGAGGTCTCTTTTCCCTCCTTGTAACCATAAGCTTTCCACCGCTCAAGGCGGATGGTCCGGCGGACAGAGGTGAGGGGCTGCGGCTTGATCCCGGCCAATTTGGCCTCTATGTCGTGATCAGCGAAAAGCGGGGTGTCCAACCCGGGATCTCCCCAAAACCGGGACGCATAAGCGGCATAAGCATTCAAGAACGCCACACGTTGCTCATTGTCAAATATTTCCGTCTCTCCATGGAGATCCGTAACACCATCGGCCCTGGGGTCTTTGGTGAAATATCTCGCCTCGAAAGTCTTGATCTGCTGGGCCTGGGCCATCAAGAAAGACAACGGCAGAAGCAGGCAACAAAAAAGCCTCTCTTTCCTCATCCGGAACACAATTAACTCATTTTCACAAATATAGTCAAATAATCATATTAACGAAAAACCTTGAGCCGGGACAACAGATCCTCAGGTTCAAGGTTCTAAAAGGGTCGCGAAGTGGCCGCTATATCAGGAACTTCGCGGTCAAATGAGACTTACAGGTTGGGATTCTCGGTGGCCCAGTCCGCCACGGCGGGGATGATGCCGAGGCTGATGATCTCGTCCCTCATCTTGCAGAGGTGCTCGTAAGAGGCGTCGAGAGCGGCTAACTCCTCAGGCGTGCCCTCAGGATTGGTGAAGTGGCAGCCAGTGGTGTCGATGACAGTCGGCATGGCCATCATGACATTCTTGTACTTCTCATTATTCACATAGGTGCCGGCCGGCCAGGTGTAAGGCTCTCCGCCCATGGCGGCCTGGATCATCTTGACGGCGCAGTAAGCGGGGCTCTGGAAGGAACTGCGGCCGCGGAGCTTGATAATGTTGCTTCCGCCCTGGATGGTATTGTGGTTGATCTCGGCGAAACGCTCCTCGGAAAGACCCATCTCAGAGAGGGGCTTGCCGTCGATCTTGACCTGCGAGGCGAAGACCGCCATAGCCTCGCCGTGACCTCCGTAGGTGTGGGCTCCGGTGACTTTGCACTGCTGGACACCGAACTCCTGGGCCAGAGCCTCCTGCAGACGGGTGCTGTCGAGGGCTGCGAGAGAAGTGAGTCTCTCAGGCTTCAAACCGGAACGGATCAGCGCGGTGAGGGCGGTGACATCGGCGGGGTTGAAGATCACGACGACGAACTTCACGTCCGGGCAGTACTTCTCAATGTTCTCACCGAACTCGGCGGCGATCTGGCAATTACCCTTCAGGAGATCCTCGCGGGTCATGCCTTCCTTGCGGGGGGCTCCGCCGGATGATATGATGTACTTCGCGTCCTTGAAAGCGACGGCCGGGTCAATGGTAGCTGTGATGTTGACTCCCGGGAAAGCGCAGTGGTCCATCTCCGCGAGCACACCCTTCAAACCAGGCTCGAAAATGTCATAAAGGCAGATATTGGGAGTAAGTTTCAGCATGGCGGCTGTCTGGGCCATGTTCGATCCGATCATGCCGGCGGCGCCGACAATGACCAGTTTGTCATTTGTCAAAAAATCCATCATTATGAATAAATTAATTACAGTGTCACTGATTGGCACACAAAGATAGCAATTTCCACAAGAATTAGAGAGAAAGAGTCAAAATAATATTCTGGATTTAAAAAAATCATTATATTTGTGGTGATATATTAGCGACAAAGTTGTATGGAGCCTCCCAGTTGTATTCTGACTGACACATCCAAGGCGGACCAACGGTCCGACGACCCTTTGTCGTACCCCCCTTTGAATATTAATAAATCACTCGCCGGAACGCTCCGGGGAGCATTTCAGTTATGGCACTATATCTCAAAAAAGAATTAGAAGAAAGCAAATCCCTCGTGGGAGTCTGGCAGATAACCGAGACCGAAGAGGAACTGAGGAGCCTGGCCTCCCTTCCCAGTGACGAGGAGGAGGAGATCTCATTTATCGGCAGCGAGTCCATGCGCAAGCAGAGGCTGGCGGTCCGCGCCCTCCTTTGCGAGCTTTTCGGAGAGAAGGTCTACCTCAGCCACCACGACAACGGCAAGCCTTACCTCGAGAACAGCGTCACCAACATCAGCATCACCCACACCGCCAAGTATGTGGCAGTGATCCTCAATGACAACGAGGATGTCGGAATCGACATCGAGTCACTCGCGAGGGACTTCTCAGCCGTGGAGCGCAAGGCCCTCTCGGAAGACGAGATCGACGACCTGGATGACGACAAGCGCAACGAGCAGCTCGCCATCTACTGGTGCGCCAAGGAAGCCATCTACAAACTGGTCTCGGCGTATCCTGTTGACTTCGCCGAGCAGATCGAGGTCGAGCGCTTCCGTCCCCGCGGAGAGGGTGAGCTGGATGCCACTTTCATCCACAAAGACGGCTACGAGGAGGACTTCGAGCTTGAGTACATCACCTTCGACAACCATGTCCTCGTGTGGGTTGTGGGATAACGGAATATACTAATCAACAAAACTTTAGCGAAATGTTAGCAGCAATAATCATTATCGCCCTCGCGGTGATCACCGGACTGTACGTCATCAGGACCCAGCGCGCCTTCGTGGCACTGGAGGAAAAGATGAAGAACGCCTTCGGGCAGATCAATGTCCAGCTCAAGACCAGATGGGACGCTGTCACGAGCCTCGTGGAGATGACAAAGCAGTACGCCGTCCATGAGCACGACACGCTTACCGACGTGATCGCCTCCCGCAGGGCCACCAATATCACCCCCGACCAAGTGACCAACCAGGAGAACGCTATCACGGACGTCCTGACCAGACTGACCGCCGTGGCCGAGGCCTATCCCGACCTCAAGGCGAACACTATGTTCTCCGACACGATGGCAAGCATCCGCAAATACGAGGAGAACGTACGTCTTTCCAGAATGGTATATAACGATTCTGTCACCAAACTCAACATGATGGTGCGCCAGTTCCCTTCCAACCTGGTCGCCTCGATGTTCGGCTTCACGACTCATGATCTCCTCCCCGAGGACACCGCCAAGGCCGAAGCACCCTCTATCTCCGACATTTTCAACAAATAGATCGCTATGCGGCGGCTTAGGTTTGTCCTGGGCGTCGTCCTTTTGAGTCTGTCCGTTGCCGCCCTGGCCCAAAGCAAGGTTGAGTCGGTGCGGATAGATGTCGAGTTACAGGACGATGGCTCGGCTCTTGTCTCCGAGAGATGGGTGATTGACGTGGATGACCATATCACCGAATGGTATCTCGGAAAGGAGAATCTCGGGAAGGTCTCGATAAGTGACCTGGATGTCTCGGATGATACCGGGACGAGGTATACAAATGAGGGAAATCGCTGGAATATAGAACGTTCCAGAGAGGAGAAAGCCAACAGATGCGGAATCGTCAGCAAGGCCGGAGGCAGCGAGCTATGCTGGGGAGTGGGGAGCTCCGGAGAGCATGTCTATCTGGTCACTTACAGAATGACAGGCCTTGTGCAAGGTCACGAGGATAAGGATGCCCTTCACTTCATGTTCATCACTCCCACAGACGGGGAGCCGGGGAAAGTGTCCATGACAATCCGCAAGAACGGGACCATACTCACTCCGGAAAACACCCTAATCTGGGGATTCGGTTTTGAGGGTGAGGCCGAGGTAGTCGACGGGGCCGCCAAATTCTGGTCCACCGAGCCCTTTTCCGACAGGAGTTCCCTCATCGCGCTGCTGGGTTTCGAGAAAGGGATGTTCACTCCGGAGGTCGTCTCCGACAAGACATTCGACAAAGTAAGGAAAAATGCCCTGAAGGGAAGCTCATACAAGCGGGATGACGACTTCCTTTCCAAGGTCATGGATTTCCTTATATTCCTTTTCCTCGGACTCATCAGCCTGGGGACCATCGGCGTATTGGTCTGGACGGAGATCAGCAACCGCAGACGCAAGAAAGATCTCCTCGGCGGCAAAGAGAAGGATGTGGACTGGTTCAGGGGCGTGCCAGTGGAGGGCGATCTCAGGAAAACCCTCAATATCATGAACCTGATTTCCGGCGGAGGCGCCTCGCTTTCCCTTTTGTCAAAGAGCCAGAACCTTATCGCCGCCTATATGATGAGGCTCTTTTACCGCGGAGCGTTCGAGCTGGTTCCCCAACCGGAAGGTGATCCCGCGTTCAAAGTCAATGACCTGACCCTGACAAACGACGATGCCTCCGGGATGGATCTCCAACTGGAGGTAGACATCTACAGTTTCTTCAAGGATGCCGCTGGTGACGACTCGATACTCCAGAAGCGGGAACTGAAGAGGTGGGCCGACAAGCACGGCAAGAAGATATACGGCTGGCAACAGAAAATCAAGGACAGCTCAAATCTCAAGACCCTCAAAGCCAAGGATGTCCGGGAGGTGTTCGGGCTGAAGAGATTCCTGAAGGACTTCACCCTGATCTCGGACAGGGGCGCCGTCGAGGTAGGACTTTGGAACAACTACCTCATATTCGCGTCGCTTTTCGGGATCGCTGAACAGGTCTATAAAGACTTCAAGAAGGTCTGTCCCGAGTACTTCACTCTTTCCAAGACCATGGAGCAGTTCAAAGACTCCGGCAACTTGGTGCTTTGGAACACGATAGGAGACACTTCGCGGTTCTTCAACCGCGCCGCCACATCCTATGCCGCGAGCAGGAGTTCGGGCGGAGGCTGGAGCGGAGGTGGAGGCCACACCTCATTCGGCGGAGGAGGAGGCTTCTCCGGCGGCGGCCATTCTGGCGGACGATAATACACTGAAACGACAGGACAACCTTCGGCGACCATTTACCCGGACAGGGCGCGAATCGCGGGGAGCCGAAGGTTGTTTTGTCGTTTTCCCTTAAATGCACTATTTTTGCATTATGCCTTCCCGGCCAATTGGCCTGATTGTGAGATGAGATATTTCAGAATAGTATTAACGGCCCTTTCACTCCTGGTTTCACTCGGGGTCGGCCAGGCATATTCCCAGACAAAAGACAACCCCGTCTTGGACGGAAAGCTCATAGACGCCGTCGGAGCCATCGGAGAAGGGCGGCTCGGGGAAGCGGGCAAACTGCTGGACAGTATTCTGAAGGCGGATCCCGGCAACGACGCCGCCTGGTACTATCTGGGCATGTGCGGGTTGTACAGCCAGGACATAAAAGGTGCCCAGAACGCCTTCAAAAAAGCCTCAGAGATCGATCCGGCCAACTATTGGTACAAGGACAGGCTCGCCCTCGCCTACTCGATGAGCGGAGAGGACGACCTGACGATCTCCACTTACGAGGAGCTGCTGAAGGAATACCCAAAGAAGAATGACATTTATTTCACCCTGGTCAACCTCTACCTGAAACAGAACCAGTTCGACAAGGCCATCTCAGCCATGGACCAGATCGAGGCCTCTTTCGGGAAAAACGAGAACGTGACCGTCACGAAGTACGACATCCTTCTCCGTCAGAACAACCCTGAGGAGGCGTTGAAAGTCCTGGAGGACTACAACAAAGACTACTCGTCCCCCTACGTCCTCACCAAACTCGGAGATCATAGCCTGGCGGAATACAAGGACACCGCGGCTCTGGCATATTACAAGGAAGCGATTGAGCTTCAAGGAGATTACATTCCGGCGATATTGGGTGAGGCTGAGGTGTGGCGCGTCAGGAGGAACTACGGCAATTACTTCAAGTCGCTGCGCCGGTTCATTGAGGACGAGCAGGGCGAGAACTCGTCCAAGACCCAGTACCTCGGCATGCTGCTCCAAAGATCGGAACCCCGGTTCATCCAGAACAACCTGTCCCACATCGACTCCTTATACGATTACCTGGTCCTGCACCACCCTTCCGACAGCGCCGCCCTTAAGCCCGCCGGCATGTACTACTACGCGACGGAGAGGGTCGACAAAGCCAAGTCACTGCTCCGGGAGAACATGATGAGGAATCCCGGGAGTGTCGACGCCGCCGCCACATATCTCCAGCTACTTGGCTACCAGGGAGACTGGGACGATCTCATTCCAGCGGCGGACAGTGCCCTGGAGAGGTTTCCCCTGGAGGCCGGATTCTATGAGATTAAAAATGTCGCTCTGTACAACCGGAAAGATTGGCAGGGAATTATTGACAACAGCCTTAAGATCATAGAAATAGCCCCGAACGACACTTCCCTGACCATCCCGGCCCTCGCCAACATCGGGGACATGTACCACGAGATGGGCATGGAAAAGGAGGCGTTCGATTGTTACAAGAAAGTGCTTAAGGCCAATCCAGACTACCGTCCCACCCTCAACAACTACGCCTATTACCTCTCACTCAAAGGCAAAAGTCTCAAGAAGGCCTGCGCCATGAGCAAGAAGACCATAGACAAGGAACCGGACAACTCCACTTATCTCGACACTTACGGGTGGATCCTGCACCTTATGGGCAAGGACAATGAAGCCAAGGCAGCCTTCAAGAGGGCGATGATCTATGGAGGCAAGGAAAGCGCCACCTGCATGGAGCATTACGCGGAAGTGCTTGACGCACTGGGAGAGACCGACTTGGCCAAGGTCTACAAGAGCCAGGCCTCGAAAAAGAGAAACGAAGGTAAAGAATGACTGGACGCCTGCCAATATTGCTCTTAAGCCTGATCCTGTCCCTGACGGCTGGATCAGCGGCATCGTATGCCCAGGACACGAAGGCCCAGGAGACAAAACGAGCAAGGCTGCAGAAGGAAATCGCCATCCTGGACAGCCAGATCAAGGCTATTACCACCAAAAGCGCCAACGCTGTCAACCAACTCTCGCTCATCCGGAAAAAGGTCGACGCGAGGAAAGAACTGGTGGCCGAGAGCGACCGGGAGATTTCCGGACTCACCAACGCCATTTCCTCGAAAGAGAAGGACATCAAGGCGATGCAAGTCAAGCTTGACACCCTGTCGGACTACTACGAGAGACTTGTCCGCGGAGCCTACAAGAACCGCAATCCAAAGGTCTGGTACATGTATATTCTGGCAAGTGACAACGTGGGTCAGGCCTTCCGCCGTTACGGGTACTTGAGGGATCTCTCCAAGCAGATGAATATCCAGGCCGGGATGATCATGGCCGCCAAAGACACCCTTGAGAAGGAGCGCGAGGCTCTATCCGCCATGCGGAAAGAGGCCGAGACTCTAAGGGGCCAGAGACTGGCGGACATGGGAAAACTCCAGGCCGAACAGAATGATTCCCAGAAACTTGTCAACCAGCTTAAAAAAGACAAGAAAAAGTACCAGCAGGACCTCGCGAAAAAGCAAAAGGAAGTGGAGGCGCTGAACCGTGAGATCCAAAGGATTATCAGCCAGGCCCTTGACGACAAGGGCGGATCCAAAGGCTCCGGGAAATCATCGTCCACAAAGGAACCGCCCAAACCCATCGACTACACTCTCGCCAAGAAATTCGAGGCCAATAAAGGCAAGCTGCCATGGCCTGCCGAGGGAGCCGTGGTGGATCACTATGGCCAAAGATATGACCCAGTGTATCCGAATCTGAAACTTCCGTTCAACAACGGCATCTCCATCGCTCTCGGCCAAGGATCCACCGTCAAGGCTGTGTTTGACGGCGAGGTGAAGCAGATCGTGGTGATGCCCGGCTACAATAAGTGCGTCCTTGTACAGCATGGGAATTTCTTCTCATTCTACTGCAAAATGGGTAATGTGAGCGTCAAGAAAGGCGACAAGGTCAAGACAGGCCAATCCCTTGGCACAGTGGACACCATCGGCGAAGAGACACAGCTCCATTTCCAGATCTGGTCAGGGAAGACCCCGCAGAACCCTGAGACATGGCTGAGGCCCAGATAACCGACATGAGACACGAGATCACCATACATAACCTGAATGACCTGGACAGGGCCGCCGGGGAATTCCTCTCCGAGATAGGAGACAATAAGCTCATCGCTCTCTACGCGCCAATGGGGGCCGGGAAGACCACCTTCACGACCGCGTTGTGCCGGCGGCTCGGCGTCAAAGAGGACGCTGTCAGCTCCCCCACATTCGCCATAGTCAATGAATACAGGACCGGAGATGGAGATCCGATGTACCATTTCGATTTCTACCGCGTGAACAAGATCGGTGAAGCTTTTGACATCGGATTCTACGACTATGTTGACAGCGGCTGTCTCTGCGTCATGGAATGGCCTGAAAACATCGAGGAGATACTTCCTGAGGAGACTCTCAAAGTCAGCATCACCGTCAATCCGGACGAATCCAGGACTATCCGCTGGGAGGATATGTACTGAATCAAAGCCCCTCCATTTTGTCCAGGAAGCGGTAAGAAGCCGCCTCCGCCAGGTATTCCGGATGGAGGGATTCCTCGTTTTCCAGATCCGCTATCGTCCTTGCCACCTTCAAGATACGGGAATATGCCCTCGCCGAGAGGCCGGTCTTGTCCATGATTTTTCCCATAACCTCAGAACACTCATCATCGAGATGGCAGTACTTTTCCAGCAACCTTCCGCTCATCTCGGCATTCGTGAATATTCCCTCCCCGGCAAAGCGTTTTTTCTGGATATTCCTGGCCTCAAGCACCCTCGCCGCGATCTCCTGGCTCGGCTCGCCTTTTTTTCGACCGAGCAGTTTCCTTGTCTCCACCGGGTGAAGCCAGAGTTGAATGTCTATACGGTCCATTATGGGGCCGGAGAGCCTGGAAAGGTAGCCTGCCCTTTGCCCGGGTGTGCAGCGGCACCTGCCTCCCTCACCGTAATATCCGCAAGGGCAAGGATTCGAGGCCGCTACCAACATGAACGAGGCTGGGTACTCAAGCTTGGAGCGTAGCCTGGAGATTGTCACCCTCCTATCCTCCATCGGTCCTCTGAGAGCTTCCAGGACAGATTTCGGCATCTGGCCATACTCGTCAAGGAAGAGTATTCCGTTATGGGCCAGAGTCACCTCCCCGGGACGGATGTCCTGGCCTGCCCCGCCCCCGATTATGGCGGGAAGCGAGGCGCTGTAATGAGGAGCCCTGAAAGGCCTCTCATGGATCAGGCCTATCCCGGATCCCTTGTTCCCATAGACAGAGTATATCTTGCTGGTCACGATCGATTCCTCTTTCGACATCGGTGGCAGGATTCCTACCAACGCCCTGGCCAAAGAGCTTTTTCCGCTTCCCGGAGGCCCGAGCATGATGAGATTGTGTCCCCCGCTCACGGCTATCTCCGCTCCCCTCTTGGCACTTTCCTGGCCGATAATCTCAGAGAAATCCATGATCCCGGAGTTGGACGGGGAACCCGTGTCCGGGGACGGACGGCTTTTGTACAAATCCGCGTTCCACACCAGCAGGTCATCATAGGCTTCCCTCTCCTCCAGGATTCTCAGCACGTCAGGAAGGTCATGGACTCCGTAAATCTCAATTCCCGGACATTCAGTGGCTTCCAGCGCTGAAACCAAGGGAAGGATGCAACCTTTTTTGCCCAGCGAGGACGCCAGGTCAGCGATCGGAAGGGAGCCCTGGATCTCCCTTAGGGAGCCATCCAGCCCCAACTCTCCCATCACGATGTATTTCCCTAATCCCGGAAGCTCTCTCTGGCCCGATGCCGCGATGATTCCAAGAGCGATCGGCAGGTCATATCCGCCCCCGTTCTTATGCATATCCGCCGGAGCCAGATTGATGACGATCTTTTTGCCCGGGACATGAAAACCGAGCGATTGGAGGGCGGTGATGGTCCTCAGGAGACTCTCTTTGACGGCAATGTCGGCCAGCCCCACCAGATGCACCCCGATCCCTGCGGTGATGTCTACCTCGACCGTAACCGGAACCGCCTCTATACCAATGCATTTGGCGGCCAATATATTTATCAGCATAGTTTGAGTTTATAGTCACGGGACGAAGATAAGGGACATAAACGGCAATCTTTAAAAAAAACAGAAAAACCGTTCATAAAAAACAGAAATTCTTGTTTTTCTTCCCAAAAGAGCAGAGGCCTCCGGCATACGGAAGCTCGGAAAATGCCTCCCGGCAGACGGATAACGTTCCGCGGCAGGTTCGAGGGCAGTTCATGTTATTTCCACGATAAAAGTTAATGTATTTTGAGTATCTTTGTGATTATGGACAAGAAAGAGATCTCGATCTACTGCAAGAACGACGGAAAAAACCACCGGGTTGAGCTTGGAGGCTCCCTGGAAGACCTCTCAAAGAAATGGTGCAAGACCGTCACCGACCCTAAGACAGGCCATAAGCATGATGTCATTGCCGCTCTTGTGGACAATAAGCTCAAAGAGCTGGAGTACAGGCCAATGCTTTTCCACCAGGTGGAATTCATAGGATTCAACCACCCGGACGGGCGCAGATGCTACCTCCGCTCACTGTGCTTCGTGTTGCAAAACGCCATCAGGGAACTCTATCCGGACAAGGTCCTGTTTGTGGACCACTCCCTGCCAAGCGGTTTGTACTGCGAGATTCACGAGCCCGGCAAGATGGAAGATGGACGCGCGAGGGTCTATTTCGTGAGAGATGAGGAAATCGACATCATCAAGTCCAAGATGAGGGAGATAATAGCCAAGGATCTTCCTTTCAGAAAGATCAAGATGAATTCTGACGAGGCCAGGGAGATATTCGAGCGGAACAACCAGCCGATGAAGGCCGAACTGCAGAAAAGCATCGGCACCTTCATCTGCAGCGTCTATTACCTCAACGGCAAGGCGGACTCTTTCCACGGCCCCCTGATTCCCTCTACCGGTTTCCTCAAGACATTTGACATAACAGGAGTAGGCAACGGGTTCTGCCTCCAAGGACCGGCGATGACTGATTTCAGTAAAGTCATGCCCATGAAACGCCAGACCAAGATCGCCTCAACCCTGAAGGAATACTCCGACTGGTGCTCAATCATCGGGATCGAGAGTGTCGGCACGCTCAACTCCGCCATCAAGGCCGGGAGGGCTGTTGAGATCATCAACCTCGCGGAGGCGCGGCACGAGAAGGCCTATTCGAGGATAGCCGACAAGATCTACGAGAACCGGGGGATGAAACGGATCGTGTTGATAGCGGGGCCATCCTCCAGCGGAAAGACCTCATCATCCCTCAGGATAGCCCTCCAGTGCAAGGTCCTGGGATTGAAGCCCAAAGTGATCGAGTTGGACAATTACTTCGTGGACAGGGACAAGACCCCCCTGGACGAGGATGGGAAACTGGATTTCGAGTCCCTGAAAGCCATGGATCTCGAGTTGCTGAACAGCCAGCTTAACGACCTGCTCGAAGGGAAGGAGGTTGAGATCCCTAAATACGATTTCAAATCTGGCAAAAGAGTCTTCAACGGCAACAACTTGAGGCTCGAGGACAAGGACATCCTCATTATGGAAGGGATACATGCCCTGAACCCGGAGATGACATCGGCTGTGGACAACTCAAGGATACTCAGGGTCTACGCCTCGGCCTTGACCTCCCTGAACATCGACGAGAATGTCAACCTTTCCACTTCGGACAACAGGCTGCTGCGAAGGATGGTCAGGGACAACAGGGTGAGGAACACAACTCCGGAAGAGACTCTGCTCAGATGGAACAGCGTCCGAAGGGGAGAGATCAAGAACATATTCCCGTTCCAGGAAAACGCCGACATCTTGTTCAACTCGGCTCTTATCTTTGAGCTCCCGCTTCTCAAATACTACGCCGAACCGCTCTTGAGACGAATATCACCCAGCTCGCCAGCCTACACGGAGGCAGTCAGGCTGCTGAAATTCCTGGACTACATCGTGGCTTTGCAACCATCGGAGATCGCCGTGATACCCCCGACCTCGATAATGCGGGAGTTCATCGGCGGACAGACCCTTTAGATAACCTCGACTGCGGAAGACGCTATCCATCCCTGACGGCCGTCGGCGAGAGAGATATACTGCCAATCACCCACGTTGTCAAGGATTTTCACTTTCGTGCCCTCATGGATGACGAATAAATCCTTATCCCCTGAAGGAGAGCTCTTTACAGAAGACACCGGGAGCATGACTATGGCACTGTCTTTCTTGCCGTAATCCCGCTTCTGCCAAGCTGAGAAATCCAGGCAAAGCAGGGAGAGAAGCAGGAAAACAATCCCGCAATAGAATCCGAGCCTGCGCCTCCCGGTCATTGGGGAGAGCAAGAACACCAGGACACCAGCCGCGGTCAAAGCGAGGAAAACAAGGAAGAGGACAGCCCAGGTGTCCGAACCCAAAGAATAACACAACTTCCGGCCTACACTCTCGAGGATGAACTCAGGAACGGCCTCGATCTTGTCCTGGGTGAAATTCTGTGTGAAATCAAGGTTATACCGGGCGTCCGAGAAAGAGGGGTCAAGTTTCAGGGCCCTCTCATAGTTCAATATTGCCCTCGGATAATTTCCCTGCTTGAAATAAGCGTCTCCGATATTGCAATATAGCTCAGGTGAGGCCACCCCGGAGGCGAGAATTCCCTCCCACGAGTCAGCCGCGTCCTTGAAACGGCTGTCAGAATATGCCGAGACACCTTCCTGCCATAGGTCACCGCCACCTGAAGCGACGGCCTCAGAGGCGGGAGCCGCTGTCGTGTCAACCTGAGCGATGGCCATCTGGTCTTGAGCGAATGTGTTGAGTGGCAGGCCGGAAGCCAACAGCAGCGCGACAGCTGCGGAAACGCCCCTCATGAGTTTTGATTTCGGGCCCTTAAGACTGGAATCTATGGCGGAGATTACCCTGACCGCAGTCTCATAATGGGCACTCATAGCCTCATGTCCCGCATCCGGAGAATACCTCGCGAACTCACAAGCCTCGAGAAGTCCGGTGAAAGCGTCTGTGTCCTCCAGGGACACTCCTCCCTCACGCAGGGCGGACGCTATGTTCTCCCCGCTGATATCTGTCATATCCATATTCAACTTGTCTGAGACAAACCCGACCAAGGCCTTGTGAAGCTCCTCATAGAAAGCGGTATAAAGGTTCTTCCCAAGAAAATCTCCCGCCTGCTTAAGCCTGGCCTTGGCCATCTTCGTGGCCCTGCGGTTCTTTGTCATCGCCACATCAGCCCTCAGCGCCGCGGCTTTCCGCATAAAGAGCCATATCGCCACGGCAGCGGCGATGATCAATCCCAGGAGGACCAGGAACAGCGTGGATCCGAAGAAGAACGAGCCTTCCTTGGACAGAGACGGCCTCTTGGTGGAGATGAAACGGATGTCATCGGCCAGACTCTTCACGTCCCTTCTCTCCACCCCGGAAGTCACGGTCACGGGGCCTGAGGACTCCGATCCCTTTCCTTTGCTCACATTGATGTGGAGAGGATCCGAGCGAAGTGTGACATACTTGCCGGAATCGATGTCGAAATATGAGTACTCGACGGGAGGTATGGTGAAATCTCCCGCGCTGCGCGGGATGAACGGGAACTCGAAAGACTTGCTGCCGGAAGTTCCTCCGGTGCTCCTGTCGGTATTTTCCGTCGACTTGGTGTCATATACCTCAAAATCAGGCGGAAAACTAACCTTGGGGTCCTCAAGGAGGGACACGTTGCCACGCCCGGCGATGGTGATGACAAGCGATCCGGCATCATGGGTCTTAAGGTCATTTGAAGACAGACGCGACGAGATCGAGAAACTGCCGACACCTCCGCCGAAGGAAGCCGGCTGGCCGGCGGGAAGAGGTTTGACCTTGACTTTCAGAGGATTTGTGGCCACTCTTTTGCGGATAGTGCGCGTCTCATCCTGGAAGAAGCTGTCAAAAATGCTGTTGGAGGAGCCGGTGTTGACTCTCACGTTGACAAGGCAGACCAGCTCCGCGGGATCTATGGTGATTGTCCCGGACTGCTGTGGGATCAGGACATACGACCTCAAGACAGCGGTATTGTATATCTTGTCGTCGAAACTCTCGCGCTTGAACTCAATATTGCTCGGGGAATATGTCTCCTGACTCCAGAAGCCGTTGAATGATGGGAATTTGGCATTCTCAAAGCCAGCTATATTGACCCTCTGGTAGAGCTTTAAGGTCGCTGTGACAGGCTCGCCGAGATACACTTCCGAACGGTTCAGCGACAATCTCATGAAAAGATCCTCCGAGGGGATCTCGCCAGACGCGGCTTTCTGGCGCGTCTCTCCGGACGAGCCTTGGGATGAGCTTTGGGACGAAGCCTGAGAATCGCTGTCGGTGACCACTTGGACCGAGACAGGGGAAGATGATATTCTCTCTCCGGAAATAGTGGCTGTGGCCGCTGGAAGCTGGAAAGTGCCGACAGCCTTGGGAAGCAGGATATATGTGTAGGTGGACTGATGGGAGGATGTTCTCTTGCCATTTATTACCTGGATGCTTGTCGAGGTTCCCTTCTGAGGTCCCCAGACCAATTGGAAATCATCACCTTGAGACCAGGAAAAGTCTGAGGGTCCCTTCTCTCCCTCGATAATGAAAGTCACATTGAACCGCTCGTCCGCGCCGACAACATTAGGCGCCTCCACCTTTATCGAGTTCTGCGCGAGAGTGGGAAGCGACAAAGCCACGAGGGCGATTATTAACAATAATCTCTTCATCATTACCAATTCTTGTCCTTCTGCCGGGATTTCAAGACAGCCGCCTTCTCCCTGTTGACCTTGTCCTGAGTCTCCTTCTCACGAGCCTGGATAGCCTTCAACATCTGTTGGGCTTGCTGAGGAGAGATCTTGGCATCACCCTGGCCCTGTCCCTGATCCTGATTATCCTGATCGTTCTGATCCTGGTTTTGGTTGTCTTTATTCTGGTTATTCTGGTCCTGGTTGTCCTGGTTCTGGTTGTCCTGGTTCTGGTTATCCTGATTGTCCTGATTCTGGCCATCGCCACCACCTCCGCCTCCACCATCCTTCTGGAGCATCAGTTTCGCGTAGGCATAGTTCTCCTTGGCGTCCATGTCCCCTGGTCTCCTCAAGAGCGATTGCTTGTACGCCTCCACGGCTCCAGACCAGTCTTTTTTCTGGCAGGCGACATTACCGAGATTATAGTAATAATCAGCGGCGTTCACGCTCTTCGGAGCCACTTCTCCCAATTTCCCGAGAGCCTTCCCGGCCTCTTCGAAATTATCCTGACGGTACAGGGAGCCGGCCAGGTTGTACGAGGCGGCGAAAGAGGCGGAGTCCCTCACCAGGGCCTTCCTGTAGTCAATCTCACTATTCTGCCAATTGCCCTTGGCAAACTGGCGGTTGCCTGAACGGACCTCTTTCCTGTCGGCCTGGGCGCCAGCGTCGAGGCAGACCAGCGAAAGGAATGAGAACGCGAGAACGTATTTGAATCTTGTCATCATCTCTCTCCAAACAAATGCCTACGGGAACGCCTCTCGCCAATCAACATCTCCAAGACAAACAAGGCCAGGGCTATCCCGAGAAAATACATGAACTGCTCATCATACTCCTCGAACACCACGGAACTGTATTCCTCCTCCCGCATCTTCTTGATGTCGCTGATGATGGGAGTGAGGCCGAACTCCTCATTACCGGCGTGGACATAGGCTCCCCCGCCGGCCGAAGCTATCTCCTTGAGAGCATCCTCGTCAAGCTTGGTCACGACGATATTACCATCCTTGTCCTTAAGCAAGCCTCCATTCATCGGAATCGGTTGACCCTCAACAGATCCCACGCCTATCGTATAGACCTTTATCCCAGCCTCGGCCGCCTGGGACGCGGCCGCCACGGCGTCGTCCTCATGGTTCTCCCCGTCGGTGATGACGATTATCGCCCGGCTGTTCTCGCTCTGGGCGCTGAAACTCCTTATGGCGGTGTTGATGGCGTCCCCGATAGCGGTTCCCTGGACAGGGATCGACCCGGTCGATATACTGTTCAGGAACATCTTGGCGCTCACATAGTCCGTCGTGACAGGAAGCTGCACGAAAGAGCTGCCGGCGAATATTATCAGGCCGATCCTGTCGCCCTGGAGCCTGTCAGTGATCCTGGATATGGCAAGTTTGGCCCTCTCGAGCCTGTCCGGGGAATAGTCCCTGGCGAGCATCGAGTTGGACACATCCAAGACAACCATAATCTCCGCGCCCTTCACCTTATACTCTTTCAATTTGGCCCCTATCTGTGGCCGTGAGAGACCTATGACGAAAAAGAAAAAAGCCAATGAATAGATGACAGTCCTGACCCATACCTTCGAGCGGGACCAAGATGGCATCAGCTGGTTCACAAGCTCCTCGTCACCCAGCTTGCGTGAACGGCGGCGTCTCGCCCCCATCAAAACGGCCACGCCGATGAACAGGAACGGGATCAGCAACAATAGCGAAAGGTATTCAGGATGAGCAAGAATTATCATGGCAACTTCCTCAATACAAAAAACTTGACCAACATCTCAAGGAGCAGGCAGACCAGCGCGGCCAAGGCATATCCCCCAAACAGTTCCTTATACACAGGAAAACTGTCCACACTCACTTTGGCCTTCTCCATCTTGTTGATCTCCGCGTATATCTCCGAGAGCTTGGTGTTATCCGTGGCCCTGAAATAACGCCCGCCTGTCGTGGAGGCTATGCCGGATAGCAGCTTCTCGTCGATCTCGACTTTCATGTTCTGCACCTGTACCCCCCATGGAGTCATCACCGGATACGGAGCCTCCCCGTTGGCGCCGACACCTATCGTATAGACCCTGATCCCATAAGTCTTAGCGATCTCCGCCGCTGTCTCCGGAGCCACTTCGCCGCTATTGTTGACACCATCCGTGAGGAGGATGACGACCCGGCTCTTCGCGTCCGAATCCTTTATCCGCGCCACCGCGGTCGCGAGACCGTTTCCGATCGCCGTGCCATCCTCAATGAGATCTGTGGAGACCTCCTTCATCAAGTTGATCAAGGTCGCCCTGTCCGTGGTGAGCGGACATTGGGTATAACTCTCACCGGCAAACACCACGATCCCCATACGGTCCGTAGGCCTCTGGGATATGAACTCGATGGCGATATCCTTGGCCGCGCTTATCCTGTCGGGAGTGAAAACCCTCGCCAGCATACTTGTCGAGACATCCATCGCCAGGACAATGTCTATCCCCTCTGAATCCACCCTGTCCACTTTGGTCGATGAGCGGGGCCTGGCGATCGCGACCACGATCAGGCACAGGGCCGCCGTCCTTAGGATGAACGGGACATGGCGGATGAACCGGAATATGGATCCTCCCCCCGCTTTCCATGGTGTGGCCTTTGACACGCGGAGATGCGGCACCCGGTCCTTGATCTCAATATACAAGTACCTCAGTACCAAAAGCAAGGGCACGAGAAGAAGCCACAAGAGTCTAGGATACTCGAAAAACATCACTCAGTCCCTCCCTCGTTATCCTTGGTCTGTGTCTGATAAGTGGAGGTGACAAACCTCACAGCCAGAGGCACCGCCGCGGCATTCTCCTCATCGGAGGCGAAAGCCTTGGCGAATTTGACCATGTCCGCGGTCTCGAACAGATCCTTGACCTGGACGAAAAGGTCGGCCGGCACATCAGTCTTGCCGAGGCTGTCGAAAATCTCCGCCGTAGTCATTTCCGGCGCGTCGATCCCATATCTCGCGTCGATATACTCCCTCAGCGTGTCAGTGATTCCAGAATAAAACACCTTTTGCCTGTCCCGGGCCCAATACTTGTCACCGCGGTACTTCTCAAGTTTTCTCAACGCCACAAGGTAAGGAGGATCGTTGGAGACCTTCTCAGGAGAAGACTTTCTCATTCTGGCTATGACGAGCGCCCTGATGAGGATCGCCAGAGCCAAGACCAGGAGCGCGGCCAGGATATAAGGCAGTATCTCCAGGAAGGTGACCGGATACCTGATCTGGCCCTTGATGTCGTGGATCTCATAAGCGGCGGTGTCCACCGGGATAGTGAATACCTCAAGCTCGAGAGGCTTGAACACCACCGTGTCCATCACTCCCGGAGATGTTTCCTCGATAACAGAAAGCGGCGGGAGCAGGTACTTCCCTTCCTCAAAGGAGGTTATGAGGACAGAGCAGTCGAAGTCATACGCCTCCGGAGATTTCTTTCTCCCACGCACAGCGGAAGTGTCAATGACCCAGGACCGGGCTATCTCCACACTGTCCCCTCTCATGAAACCGTTCGAGAAGTCAGGGAGCATAAGCCCGGATCCTGCTGGCACACCCTTCAGATGAAACCCGTACCGGAGCTGGTCGCCGATCAGCACGGAGTCCCTCTCCTGGAGCTTCTCCAAGAAGGAGTCCTCAGACCGGACGAGCTTCCCCTGCCCTGAAGCCGAGGCACAGGACAAAAGGATTAAAGTGATAATATCCAATAGTTTCCGCATTCTCTCACCTCCTCCCGAAAAAGCCCATCAGACCCTTGACATAATCCTCGTCAGTCGCGATGTCGACAGAGTCTATCTGGTAACGGTTGAAAAGTTTCCTCTCATTCTCATCCACTCGTCCGAACCACCTGGAATACCCGGAACGCGTCTTGCGGCTGGAGGTATTGACCCAGGCCGACTCCCCGGTCTCCGAGTCCTTGATGTGGACCAGTCCCACCGACGGGATGGTCTTCTCCCTTGGATCGTAAACCTTTATCACGGAGATGTCATGGCGGTTCCGGGCCACTTTCAACGCGTCCTCATAACGAGGAGACCCGTCCGGAGTGACATCCAGCATGTCAGAGAGCAGGAATGCCGTGCATTTCTTCTTCAGCGCGTTGGTCAGGAACCTCAAGGCCTCCCCCACATCAGTCCCGTCTGAAGCCGGCTTGAGCTCGATTATCTCC
>JAFVED010000158.1 GCA_017478125.1 Bacteroidales bacterium
CCCCGGTATTGAGAGTATCCCCGATACCTATCCTGATCCTGACGCCCTTCTTGTTAGTGATCTCGTGGGGGAGACGCAGGGTCCTGACCTTCCAGCTCACCAAGCCGAGCAGATAGAAAAAGGTAGAGTTCCTGTCGAAGAAGCGGACCGGCACGATCGGCAACTTCGCTTTCATGATAAGTCTGATAAGCGACTCTTGCCACTCGCGGTCCTTGATGGACATATCCCGCAACTTCAGGTCCGATACTGCTCCGGAAGGGAAAAAACCGACGGGGAAACCCTCCCGCAGGTTGGTGAGGACCTCTTTCACTCCCTGGATATTCTTGGCGGTGACACCCTTTGAGTCTTTATTGTTGGGATTGACCACGATCCAAGCCGGTCTCAAGGGTTCCACCAACGCGAGAAACTCATTGACCATCACTTTGAAACCCTCACGCATGTGGCCGAACAGGTCGAGCAGGATCACTCCGTCGATCCCCCCGTACGGGTGATTGCTGACAGTGATGAAAGACCCTTCGGGCAGGTGGAGAAGCCTGTCGGCCCCGCCTATCTCCAAATCGATCCCCAGCCTGTCAATCAGCGCCCCTGCGAAATCTGCCCCGCTGAATTGGTTTATCTGGTCATACAAATCAGACAAATAGCTGACAGAGAGCAGTTTCCTAAGAGATGACGCTATCGCATTCCCGACTTTCCCCCTGAAAAGAGGGACAGTTTTCTCCAGCTCACTTACAGGTAGAAGGGGCATTGTCAGTCGTCCTTTTTGGGGAGAGGATCAATCTTGGCATATCCCTTGGCGTCCGTTATCACGGTCCCGACATAAATGATGATCATAACGACCAGGATAACCAGGCCGGCGACATCCATGCCGGCGTACTCGATCTCGTTGCCGGCCAGGGTGACGCTGGAGCTGAAATCCTTGACAGGGTTGACATACATCAATACCAGGAGGAGCACACACGCCAGGACCCTGAATTCTGTCGGGCCGAGTTTCCCGTAAGTCAGCTTGAACTCGCTCTTCAGATGGGCGTTGATACTGACATTGACCGTCAGGCTGAGATACAGTATGAAAAGCATGAGGGCAAGGTCAAGCCTCATGAAAGGGGAGAGGCCGACCCCTATGAACATGAAAGCCTCGTTGACTATGTCCACGGTGTGGTCCAGGTAGTAGCCGTAAATAGGTCTCTGGGTTCCTCTTACCCTGGCTAAAGTCCCATCCAGGGAGTCCCCGTACCAGTTGACGAAAAAACCGGCGACACTGAGCCATAGCCAATACACGCTGTAGTTGGACAGGACGAATCCCGCTCCGATCATGACAGCCCCGATGATCCCCACCGCGGTGAGCGTGTCGGACACAACCCAGCGGGGTTGGCGCTCAGCCAACCACACAAGTATCTTTTTCTCAACTCCGTTAAGATAGGAGTTTTGGATTCTCATCGCGCTTCTGTCTGTCATGGTCCTTCGGGTCTAAATAGTGGTCTACAATGATTTGATATATACCCTTGCCCTTTTGTGAAGCTTACGCTCGAAGCGTCCCCAGATGTTCTGCACATCGTGGTTGTCCTCAAGTTCCCGGGTGCTTTCAACGTATTTTATACCGTGGTCGATCATCCCCTGACCCACCTTGGCGAAAATCATCGAGTTGACTCCCTTGTCCTGATACTCCGGGAGCACGGCGATGAGCAAGGCGTCGATCGTGTCGTTTTTCTTGAGCGCCCTTAAAATGTGTATGAAACCGAATGGAAACAAGCTGCCTTTCGCTTTTTGCAGAGCCTTGGACAGGGAAGGGAGCGTGATTCCGAACCCGACGACATTGTCGTCTTTGTCCACCACGACCGACACAAAGTCCAGCTGGAGGTTGGAGATGAACTGGTTTTTCAGGTCCTCGCACTGGGCCGGAGAGAGCTCGGAGAAACCATGCAGGGGAGAGTAGCAAGTGTTTAGGACTCTGAATATCCCGTCCACATAGTTGCGTACAAGCTCCTTCTTGTTTTTGAAATGACCCTGGCTCAGGCCATATCTCTGTCCGACAGTTTCCCCAAGGCGTATGTAGCGTTCGATATTGTCCGGGACATTGATCCGGTACTCCACGAAGTCGGTCGACTTGACATATCCCTCGTGGAGAATCATGGGCTCATAATAGGGATCGTTATATTTCCCGTATGCCGTCGGTATCTGGTCGAAACCTTCCATAAGGACCCCGGCCACATCGAACTCGAGAAACCCGACAGGGCCTTCCACCATGTCCATACCCTTTTCCCGCGCGTATTCCTCAACCTTCGCCAAGAGGGCGGAGGCGACCTCCTGGGACTCGATGAAGTCAATCCATCCGAACCGGCATATCTTCTGGCCCACCTTCTGGTTGTATTTGTGGTTGATGATTCCGGCTATTCTTCCCACCACTTTGCCGGCCTCGTCACAGGCCAGCCAATATTTACCCTCGCAGACCTCGAAGGCTCTGTTCTTCTCGGGAGAGAATGTGTCCATGTCCATGGACACGATTTGCGGGACGAAATATTTGTTGTCGGAATAAAGGTCGTTGGGAAAGCGGGCGAAAGCCCTCAACCCGCGTTTGTCAGATACTTCTTTGATGGTGATAGCCATGTCACTTATAATTGAAGGCCACTAATATACGAAAAAATAAAATAACACTATAGTTGATAACTTTGTTAGTAATCTCCCGGGTGAGGATTTGCGGACTAAAAATAATAATGATAAATTTGTAACCCGGTTAGGACTAATCGGAATCACCAATGAAACATAATCTGGATGATGCGGTCCTTTTGAAGACCGGGCATCAAAGTGTCTATAAGCTAAAGCAAGAAGGGCTTGAGAATGAGTACTTTATCGTCAGCGGCGACGGTACTCGCCGCCTTATGGCCTCTCCCGAGGTAGTCGGTTTCGGCTCCTATCAGAGTATGGTTCCCGCCACGATGAAGGGGATGCTCTATCTGAGGGAAAACGGCCTTGCCAGCGACGTCAATATCCTCACTATACTGCGCGGCGGACTCAACTATCCGATCGAGGAATGTGCTTTCAGGGCGGGATTCAGGGTCCTGAACATGGATTTCCTTTCTTGCGAGCGGATTATCGAGGACGATGTGATCAAGGGGCTGGACGTGCGTTACCAGAAGGTCCGCACCTGCAAGGACTGCGTCCTGATCGTCGGCGACATCATCGCCTCCGGGGCTACTCTCGGGATGTGCATGGATCACGTTATCAATTGGTTCCATGACCATGGCGGATCTTTCAAGCGGATAGTGTTCTTCACGATCGGCGGCTCCAACGCGATCGACTTCATGGAAGAGCTGGCTCCCAAGGTGAGAAACTTTTCCCCGTCCTTCGAGGGATTCACTTGCTTTTTCTATGAGGGCATATTCAATGTCTACCAGGACCGTGGCTGCCTCGGGTTCCAGGTTCCGGACATTGACTTCTACTGGGGTGGGGGAATCATCAGCCCGGAGTTCCGGGAATATGTGGTGGCGCACGGGTACTCCCTATACGAGAAGTGCATAATCTACGACGGCGGGGCCAGGCGCTACGAGATCCCCGACCATTATAAGGAGGTCATCGCCTACTGGGACGAGGTCCTTGAGGCCTCCCCAAAGGTCGACATCATGACTCTCACCCATGAGCGCATAGGATATGAGGCTCCGATCTCTTATGAGGACTGGCTGAAGGTGACCCATTTCACGGAGCTTGGGGACCAGAGCGTTCTCTACAGCGACGAGAGGGTCTTCCTCGCCAAGGCCAAGGCCCTCACCCTGAAGGAAGTGGCCACGAAACGTCTTGAACAGATCAAACAAACCCTGAAAGGATATGAGTAAACAGAACCAAAAGGCCGACATCGACTACACGAACAAAAGGGTCGACGCGGCGGGTCGCAAGAGCACCCTAAGCATGTTTATGGTGATGCTTGGCTTCACCTTCTTCTCCGCATCCATGTGGGCTGGCCAGAACCTGGCCGCCGGACTGGATCTCTCCGGTTTCATCTGGGCTCTCCTGCTTGGTGGTCTCATCTTGGGCGCTTACACCGGCGCTCTCGGATGGATAGGCGCCGAAAGCGGTCTCACCCTTGACATGCTCGCCCGCAGGAGCTTCGGCGAGAAGGGAAGTTACCTTCCCAGCGCGATGATCTCTTTCACCCAGATCGGCTGGTTCGGAGTCGGCCTGGCGATGTTCGCCATCCCTGTCGCCAAGGAGATCATGGGTCTTGAGGTGACACCGGACTCGATGCCCTGGCAGGGTTATTTGCTTGTTTTGATAGCCGGCGTCCTGATGACTGCCAGCGCCTACTATGGCATCAAGAGCCTCACTATCATCAGCTACATCGCCGTCCCGCTCGTCGCCATCCTCGGCACGATAGCCATGATCCTCGCCGTACAGCGCGGTGACGCCACTCTCGCCGCGCAGTTCGCCAAGGGCACGAAGGACCTCGGAATCATCGCCGGGGCCGGCCTGGTCATCGGAAGCTTCGTCTCAGGAGGCACGGCGACCCCTAACTTCGCCCGTTTCGCCAAGACCCCTAAGATCGGCCTCATAGTGACTGTTATCGCCTTCTTTATCGGCAACTCGCTGATGTTCTTCTTCGGAGCGGTCTCAAGCATCTATGTCGGCGGCAACGACATCTTCGAGGTCATGCTCAACCTCAACCTGTTCTACATCGCCATCCTTGTCCTGGGGCTGAACATCTGGACAACCAACGACAACGCCCTCTACACCTCAGGCCTTGGCCTCTCGAACATTTTCGGAGCCTCGAAGAAAGCTATGGTTCTCGTTGGCGGTGTCATCGGCACCCTCACTGCCGTCTGGCTCTACTGGAACTTCTGCGGCTGGCTCAACGTCCTCAACTGCACCCTGCCTCCTGTCGGCATCATCTTGATCTGTAGTTATTTCTCAAACAGGAAAGCCTATCAGGAGACCGATGCCCCCAAGCGTCAGGTCAACTGGGCCGCTGTCGTCGGTGTTGTCCTCGGCGCTGTCGTCGCCAACCTTGTTAAATGGGGGATTCCATCGATCAACGGCATGCTCGTCGCCGCCTGCTGCTACTTCATCGGCCAGGCCATTGACAAGAAGTGATGTCATGTTCGCGTCATGTCTAAAGCGGAATTGACAAATCTTCTGGAGGAACACGGGGTCAAAGTCACCGCCAACAGGATACTGGTGGCCGAGGCTCTCGAAGAGGAAGGGCGTCCACTCAGCATGATGGAGTTGGAGGACAAGATCGGCTCAATTGACAAATCCGGGATCTTCAGGACCCTCGCTCTTTTCAGAGACAGGCATCTTGTCCATGTCATTGAGGATGAGGCGGGAACCCGGTATGAGCTGTGCCTTAGCCACGACCACGACCATGATGAGGACACCCACGTCCACTTTTATTGCGAGCGGTGCCACAGGACGTTCTGCCTGGAGAATATCCACATTCCGTCCGTAGAACTTCCAAAAGGATACGACGGACACACGTCCAACTATCTTGTCAAAGGGATATGTCCGGAGTGCTCTGGCTATTCGTTCGCATAACATTCTAATAGTCAAAGAAATAAGACGTGCTGTCAGGCTTTCAGGGCGCGGGTTGAGTTCAGGACCGCGAGGACCATCACTCCCACGTCGGCCAGTACGGCCATCCACATCGCGGCCAGCCCTGCCATAGCGAGAAGCAGTACCAGCACCTTCACCGAGATTGAGAACACGGTGTTCTGCCTGGCGATACCGAGGGTCCTGCCGGCCACCCGCATCCCCTCGGCGAGCCTGGAGGGCTTGTCATCCATTATGACCACGTCAGCGGCCTCTATGGCGGCGTCTGAGCCGAGAGCTCCCATGGCTATGCCGACATCCGCCCTGGCCAGGACAGGAGCGTCGTTGATGCCATCTCCGACGAAAGCGAGTCCTTCACCTTTCGCCCGGCCTTCGAGAAGCCGCTCAACCTCAGCGACTTTGTCAGCGGGAAGAAGTCCAGCCTTGAACTCATCAACCCCTACCTCGGAAGCGACTGAGGCGGCCACATCCTCCTTGTCGCCTGTCAGCATGACTGTTTTCGAGACACCGCTCCTCTTGAGAGAAGCCACGGCTTCAGCTGCGTCTTCCTTGACCCTGTCGGAGACCACTATATGGCCGACATATTCCCCGTCCAGGCAGACATGGACTACCGTGCCTTTCCTCTCACATTCCTTCCATTGGGTCCCTATCGAGCCCATCAGCTTGCTGTTCCCGACATAGACTGTCTTCCCGTTGACAATCGCCTTGGCTCCCTTCCCGGCGATCTCCTCGATCTGCTCCACCGAGCAATCATCCGACTCGTCAGGGTAAGCGTTTCTCAGCGAGACCGCCACCGGGTGTGTGGAATATCTCTCGACGTGGGCCGCAAGATGCAGAAGTTCTTTTCCGTCAATCTTTTCCGGATGCACGGCAGTTACCTCGAAAACCCCTTCAGTCAGTGTGCCGGTCTTGTCGAAAACCACAGTGCCGAGCTTGGCCATTGTCTCAAGATAGTTGGCTCCTTTAACCAATATGCCTTTTCTGGACGCTCCGCCGATCCCGGCGAAGAAGGCCAGGGGAATTGAGATCACCAGGGCGCAAGGGCAAGAGACGATCAGGAAGGTCAGGGCCCTGTAGAGCCATTTGGCGAACTGCCCTCCGAAATCCCCTGAGAGGAGGGGAGGGAGGAAGGCCAGCAGCAGGGCGGCCACCACAACTATCGGGGTGTACACCTTCGCGAAACGGGTGATGAAACTCTCGCTCTTGGATTTGCTGTCGGTGGCGTTCTCGACCAGATCCAGAATCTTCGAGGCGGTGGATTCGCCGAAAAGTCTCGTCACTCTCGCCTTTATGACACCTGTGAGGTTGACACAGCCAGAGAGGATATTGTCTCCAGCGGTGGCTCCTCTTGGGACACTCTCGCCTGTGAGCGCTACAGTGTCGAGGCTTGTCGAGCCCTCTATGATTATGCCATCGAGCGGGACCTTCTCGCCCGGTCTCACGACAATAGTCTCTCCCACAGCGATCTCTTGCGGGTTTACCACGGTGACTATCCGGTTCCTCTCTACATTTGCCGTGTCCGGCCGGATGTCCATCAGTTTTGTGATTGACTCGCGGCTGCGGTCTTCGGCCATATCCTCGAACAGTTCCCCGACTTGGAAGAACAGCATGACGAACACAGCCTCCGGGAACTGGCTCTCAGCCCCTGGGAGGAAGCCTATGCAAAGGGCTCCGAGCGTCGCGACGCTCATCAGGAAGTCTTCGTCAAGTAGCTCACCGTGGATGAGTTTCTCTCCAGCCTCCATCAGGGTCTCACCTCCGACGATAAGGTATGGTACCAGGAATATAAGCAGTTCCTGCCACATTTTCAAATGAGCTGTCTTGCTGACTATGGCCGCCACCACAAGCAGGAGCGCCGCCGTGATGATCTTCACCAGTCTCTCTTTGTTCTCTTTTTCCATATCGTTTGCTTTTATCTCTTTCCGGGAACAAAGGTCGCGTAATGCCGCCGCAACTTGGTTGCAAAGTCAAACCGGATCGCCTTTTCGTCGATAAATCACGCTGTTTCATCGAGTTATGGGAATGAGTCCTCCTTATTGGCGAGGGTTTTGCTTTTGTCGAGACAAACCATTTGATACTTGCGGCCATGAAAAAGTCAGTCAAACTCCATGATGCGGTCCCCGCGATCTCCACCCCTAACTACAGGATTGATTTCCAGTAATATATAAACCCTGACCCGGGGTTAATCCCTGGGTCTTGTTATTTGTCTAACAGTTATCAGGAGTTATTCTTTAACAGCAAAGCATTATGAAAAAAGCATTGTTTTTAGCGGCCGCGGCGCTGGCTCTCTCGCTTGGAGCCTATGCCCAGGAAAACGGCCGGAGGCAGCGGGGCGAGAGACCCGATGAGGCCACGATGATCAAGATGCGTACTGAGCGCATGACCCAGCAGCTCGGACTAGACGAGACCCAGAGCGCCAAAGTTCTTGAGCTTAACCAGAAATATCCAAACGTGATGTCCGGCGGCCCTGGCGGTCCCGGAAGACCTGGCCCCGGAATGGGTCGTCCACCTCGCGGTGAGAGGCCCAGGGGAGAGCGCCCGCAACTGACCGAGGATCAGAAGAAGGCTTTCGAGGAGGCCAGGGCTGCCCGCGAGGCATACGAGGCTGAGCTGAAAGAGATCCTCACTGATGATCAATTCCAGACCTGGAAGGAAAGCCAGCAAAGGCGCCCTGAGGGACGCGGCCCCGGAGGCCCTGGAGGTCCCGGCAGAAGAGGCTTCGGAGGTGATGACTTCGGAGGTGAGAACTAATTCTTTCTGAACAGCTTGTCAATCACCAAGGCGATAGCGCCGTCACCGGTGACATTGCAAGCGGTGCCGAAATTATCCATGGTGATGTAGAGGGCGATCATCAACGCCTGCTCCTGCTCACCGAAACCAAGCATGGCCGCCAGCACTCCGAGGGCGGCCAGTATCGCTCCTCCAGGGACTCCCGGCGCGGCCACCATCATGACACCGAGCATCATGATGAATCCCAGGAACATCCAGAAATCGAACGGCATGCCCTGCATCATCATCAGCGCCACGGCGCAAGCGGTGATCTTGAGACAGCTTCCCGAGAGGTGTATCGTGGCGCACAAGGGAATGGCGAATCCGGCGATCTCGTCGCTGACGCCATTCTTCTTCGCGCATTCCAGGGTGACCGGGATCGTCGCGGCGGAGGATGAGGTGCCAAGTGCCGTGAAGTAGGCGGGCATCATCTTGCCGAGCAGTTTGAAGGGGTTCCTTTTGACTATCCCTCCAGCCAGGCAGTACTGAAGAACAAGCAGGAAGACGTGCAGCAGGAATATTACTCCGATGATGGAGATGAAGACCTTGACCACCTGAATGGCCTGGCCGGTGTGGGTCATGCTGAGGAATATGCCGAAGATGTAGATAGGCAGAAGGGGAATGATGACCACCTCTATTGTCTTGACAATTATGTCTTTGAACTCATCCGCGATCTTTTTGAGATGCGGCGAGCCGAAAAAGGCCATGCCCAGGCCGAGGGTGAAAGCGAACACCAGGGCCGCCATCACGTCGACCATCGGCGGGATCTGGATTGAGAAATATGGCTCCATGTTCTCGAACTCCGAGACGCTGCCGGCGCTTGAGCCTCCGATGAGGGAGGGGAAGACGGCGACGCTGGTCCCGTAGGAGAGCAGTCCCGAGAACACCGTGTCGCAGTAGGCCATCAACACAGTGATCAACAGCAGCTTCCCCGCTCCTTTGCCGATGTCTGAGATGGCCGGAGTGACGAGGCCGATGATGATCAGCGGGATCAGGAACTGGAGCAGGTTGCTGAATATTCCGTTGAATGTGACGAAAACCCGGACGATTGGCCTCGGCAGGAACAGGCCGGAGACGATGCCCAGGACTATCGCGATGATGATTCGGGGCAGAAGCCCAACTCTCGGTGTCTTTTTCAAAGCGTTATTGTGTTAGTGGTTTGTCCTATGAGTATTTCTTCGGGAAACGGAGAAGTATCGCCAGAGAGGCAATCACAAGGAGGGCGAGTGGATAATACAGGCATGGGATTATCGCCGTGGCCAGAATCCCGGAGAAACTTGACGCCATCAGCAGCTGCGCCCCG
>JAFVED010000159.1 GCA_017478125.1 Bacteroidales bacterium
ACCATAATTTTGAAGAGGTTAGACTGGGGTATAATATGGAGGAGGCGATGGATGAAGCCTCAATGTGCCACCACTGCAAGAATCCTCTTTGCGTAACAGCTTGACCAGTAGCGATAAAGATACCTGAATTTATAGCGAAGGTCAAGGATGGTGACATCACTGGAGCCGCGGCCGTGATCGCGGAGGATTCCTCTCTGCCGGCAGTGTGCGGGCGAGTTTGCCCGCAGGAGACTCAGTGCGAGGGCAGCTGCGTCCTCGGTGTCAAGGGCGAGAGCGTGGCTATCGGCAAGCTTGAGCGCTTCGTCGCCGACCACTGTTTCGCTGATGGGCAGCCATCGGAGGCTATGTCCCCTTCAGGAGTCGGCTGCGCCGACCCCACCACCGGCTGCGCCGGCGGTCCCCCCGCTTCCGTGCCGCGGGTGGCACGTCCTTCAGGGGACATAGCCTCCGACGGGCCGAAGCGTAAGGTCGCGGTCATAGGATCCGGACCTGCTGGCTTGGCGTGCGCGTCGGATCTCGCCAAGTGGGGCTACGATGTCACGATCTTCGAGGCGCTACACAAGGCAGGAGGTGTCCTGGAGTACGGGATCCCGGAATTCAGGCTTCCAAAAGATACTGTACTAAAGCGTGAGATAAATGCGGTTAAGGCGTTGGGAGTCAAGATAGAGACAGATGTTATAGTAGGTCGCACAGTCACCATCGACAGCCTCATGGATGACGAAGGTTTCGAGGCCATTTTCGTCGGCACCGGAGCCGGTTTGCCCAAGTTCATGGGCATCCCCGGCGAGAACCTCAACGGAGTGTTCTCCGCCAATGAGTTCCTGACCCGCAACAACTTGATGAAAGCTTTCCGCGACGACTACCTCACCCCGATCCATGCCGGAGCGAAATGCCGCGTCGTCGGAGGGGGCAACGTCGCCATGGACGCCGCAAGGACAGCCCTGAGGTTAGGCGCCGAGACATCCATCATCTACCGCAGGACGGAGGTCGAGCTGCCGGCCAGAAAAGAGGAAGTCCACCATGCTAAGGAGGAAGGCATTGATTTCCAGATGCTTACTAATCCGGTCGAGATAATCGGAGACGAGAAGGGCTGGGTCAAGGCCATCAAATGTATCAGAATGGAACTGGGAGAGCCGGACCAAAGCGGACGACGCTCCCCTGTCCCTATCCCCGGATCCGAGTTTGAGATCCCGGCCGAGACTGTCATCATGGCTCTTGGTACAGCGCCCAACCCTCTGATTGTCAACACAACAAAAGGTCTCGAGGCGACCCGTAGGGGCGGACTAGTAGCCGATGAGGAAGGCCGTACCACCCGCGAGGGGATATTCGCGGGAGGTGACGCGGTGACCGGAGCCGCTACAGTGATCCTGGCCATGGGGGCCGGAAGAAAGGCCGCAAAGGCGATTAACGAATATTTTAGATCCAAGTAATATGTCAATGCTCCTTTTCGCCGCCATCGCACCGGCCCTTATCCTTTTATGGTACGTCTACAACAAGGACACGGAACCGGAGCCGACAAGGCTCATTTTCAAGGGCTTCTGCTACGGAGGCCTGGCAGCTCTGGCCTCAACGCTCATCTCTGGACCGCTCCTGAATATGGGCTTTTACACGACCGAGCCAGCCTCATTCGGAGAGGCGGTCAGGATAGCCTTCTTTGGTGCCGCCATCCCTGAAGAGACCGCCAAACTTTTGATGCTCTGGCTTTTGCTGCGTAACTGCCCGGAATTTGACGAGAGGTACGACGGAATCGTGTATGCCACGACAGTCGGTCTCGGTTTCGCGGCTCTCGAAAACATCATCTATGTGGTCAGTGCCGGGGCAAGCTGGGTCGATGTGGCCTTCACGAGGGCGCTTTTCGCCGTCCCCGGTCATTTCGCGTTCGCTGTCACGATGGGATATTACTACTCCCAAAACCACTTCAGGGGGAAGGAATATCAGGGAGCGGCCGTCAAGATGTGGCTCTACCCTGTGATCCTCCACGGGGTCTATGACACCCTATGCTTCTTCAGCGAGCTCAACGAGGCTCTCTCACTGCTTATCACGCTGGCACTCATCGCGTTCTGCTTCTGGCTTTTCAAGAAGACAAGGATGAGGGTCCTCAAGGCGGCGGCCGAGAACGAGTATGTCGGCTCAGGGCAGGCGATCCGCTCGCACGGCTACGATGTCAACCACGACTGGTCCGACCGGCCAGAAGACCAATAAGTTTCCAACGACAAGACCCGTTAATAAACGTGGACCGAAGTGGCGTGGGCCGAGGGTAGGTAGTTAATTCCCCACCAGCAGATCTGGAGGCAGATGAAGGCGAGGATGAGGATCCACATCGCGGTCTCTTTGTCGTCCGGACGCGCCAGGCGGAAATGGAGATAGAGGAGATAGACCATCCATGTGATCGCCGCCCAAGTCTCCTTCGGATCCCAAGCCCAGTAAGTTCCCCATGCGACCTGTGCCCACAACGCTCCGAACAACATACCGAAAGTTAGGAACGAGAGCCCCGTGGTGACCAGGTTGTCAGTTGTCTCCATATCTTGGTCGGAGGTGTTCCCTTTCCTGAATATGAGGATGTAGATGGCCATGATCGTGGCGGCGCCAAGCATCCCGTATGAGAACATATAGACGATCACGTGCGGCGCGAACCAAGGACTCTGGAGAGCCGGCATAAGGGTCTTGCTGTGGATCTCCGGCTTCAGCAGATTGACGATAATGAATACCAGGGCCATCACGGTGCTGAATGTGGGGATCCACTTGTATTTCCAACGGCAATAGACGATCATCCCGGCTACAGCGAGGAAAAATGAGTACCAAAGGCGGGTCTCCCCCATCGTGCGGAGCGGCGGACGCTCCAGCGAGATCCACATCGCCAGGATAAAGGCGAAGAACACCGCTAACCCTATACCGTAATTGATTATCGCATAAGATCTTTTACCTATCCAGGCCTGGACGGAGCCTATAACCCAGAAAATCACCGCGGCCGCGGCGAACCAGATGAACACGTCCCAACTCATTTCCAAACCTCCCTTTTAAAACCAGTGACCAACAGACAGAAAGCTCCGGCGAGCATCATGAAAATACCCGCATAGACAAAGGGCAGCCAGGGATCCTTGACCAGCTCGAGGACGCTGACCGTGCTCTCGGTCCCGGCTTCCTCGTCATAGCCATACTGATACATCTTCCAGCCGCCAACTTCGAGGGGCTTGTTGACCTCGATGACGGCCGCGGTCTCTTTCCCGGATTTGTCCCTGACGAGAACATCGGAGGCGAATCGTTTGGGCATACCGCTGGGATAGGTCTCCATCGTGAAGTCGTTGAGACGGACGGAAAGACCTGTGTCATAAGATGTTCCATCATCAGCTACAGCCAAAGTCTCCGTTTCCCCCTCATGTATGGTCATCTCCAGATCCTTCTTGTCGGCGCTGCCGAGAGCCGCGCAGACGAGGGTCACGAAAAAGCCGAGATGCAGAAGGACGGAAGGGACCACGCGCCACGTCTTGCCGAGCAGCGGCATATGGTTCAGGGCTACCAGGCCGACTACGACAGTCAACCAGACATAGCAGAGAACGAATGGCCAGAATGTCGTCATGCTTCCGAGCCATCCCCGCTCGGGAATCTGCGCGGTCAGCCCCATGACTATGGTCAGGAGCAGGGTGCAGGAAATAGCCGGGACAGCGGCCGAAGAAGAGCCAAGCCAAGCAAGGAAACCCGACTTCCCGCGGTTGACAAAAGCGACGGCCAAAACCGCCAGAAGGGCTGATAAGAGTATCAGGTTGACCGGGGAACTCACCAACCCCCAGTCTACCGGCCCGGCCGCTATCTGGACAATAAAGCCAGCCAGGATAAGGGCACCGCCGAACAGGAATCCATCGGCCAGTTTCCAAGGTTTTTTGAATAATGTCATGTCCGTTTTATTTGAATGTGCGAAGATACGCGAAAATCCTATGCTGGCAAATAGCCACAAATAAGGATTTTTCAAGAACAACTGAAAGAGTGAGACATCAGGACGTGATCTGATTACCTGTATATAGCTCGTAATACTTGCCCCTCAAGGCGAGCAGCTCATCGTGGCGTCCCCTCTCAATGATACGGCCCTTGTCCATAACCATAATGTAGTTGGCGTTCTGGACGGTCGAGAGCCTGTGGGCGATCACGAAGGTGGTCCTGCCGTTCATAAGGGAGTCCATCCCTCTCTGGATGAGTTTCTCCGTGCGGGTGTCGATCGATGAGGTCGCCTCATCGAGGATCAGCACAGGCGGATTCGCCACCGCGGCCCTGGCGATCGCCAGCAACTGCCTCTCCCCCTGCGAGAGGTTGCCTCCGTCGGCTGCGAGAATGGTGTCGTAGCCTCGAGGAAGGCGCCGGATAAACGAGTCGGCGTACACCAGTCTGGCAGCCTCCTTGCACTCCTCGTCCATGGCGTCCAGACGACCGTAGCGGATGTTGTCCAGCACTGAGGCAGAGAAAAGGCGAGTCTCCTGAAGGACTATCCCAAGGCTCCGACGCAGGGAGTCTTTGTCAATATCCCTGACATCGAAACCATCGTAGGTGATTGTGCCTTCCTGTATCTCGTAAAAGCTGTTGATGAGGTTGGTGATGGTGGTCTTGCCTGCTCCGGTTCCTCCGACGAAGGCGATTTTCTGTCCGGGATATGCGGTCAG
>JAFVED010000160.1 GCA_017478125.1 Bacteroidales bacterium
ATCGGGACCTCATACTGGAAGCACCTTATGGGCTTCGCGACGAGGTGTATCTCGTTTTTGATAGTCCTCATGTATCCCCTTGTCCTTCTGGTCAGCCTGATCGCCAGGTCTCTCGCGAAGGATGAGGAGGAGACTTCGGTGAGCCGTGAGGAGGTGACCGCCATGGCCAATATCGGGATGGAGGAAGGCGTCATCGATTCTGACGAGAACAAGGTGATACAGAACATAATGAAGCTGGACAATGTCCCCGCTTACGAGGCGATGACTCCGAGGATCGTGGCTGTCACGGCCCAGGAGAATATGATGCTCAAGAACTTCTACAAGAACGACCAGTATCTCCATTTCTCAAGGATCCCGCTTTACGGTGACTCGCCGGAATATATCACCGGCTATATCCTTCTGTCAGACGCCCTGGAGGGTCTCGCGGACGATGAGTTTGACAAGAGGCTCAAGGAGCTTAAGCGCCCAGTCTCTTTCTTCAACGAGGAGGACTCGCTGAGCAAGATATGGGAGGAGCTCCTCAGGAAGCGCGAGCAGATCGCCCTCATCATCGATGAGTATGGTTGTTTCGAGGGGATTGTGACTTTGGAGGACATCATCGAGACCATCCTTGGGCTCGAGATCATTGACGAGAACGACACGGCCACCGATATGCAGCAGTTCGCCCGTGAGCGTTGGGAACGCCGCCAGAAACGATTCCGCACCATCAACCTCCCGAAGGAGGAAGAAAAGTCCGTGGAGTGATTCCCTCGCCTCACTATGAAGAGATACATAGTCATATTGTCGTTACTGTCGCTGTTTCTGCCTCAATCAGTTCATTCCCAGCTTATTTCCCATCATGGCGTGGTCAAGGGGGCCTATGATTTCTGGGTTTACAAGCCGCAAGAGCTGGCTAAAGATAGTGACGCCAGGCTTCCGCTGGTGCTTTTCCTGCACGGTAAGAGTTTGAGTGGGAACAACCTGGAGCGGGTCCGGGATTACGGGCCGCTTGAGGCCCTTAAATTCGGCAGGAAGATCGATGCCTTGGTGCTGGCGCCGCAGGCGCGGGGAGGATGGTCTCCCTCCAAGGTGATGAAGGTGCTGGACTGGACTGAGAAGCACTATCCCGTCGACACGAATAGGATCTATGTGTTCGGGATGAGCATGGGAGGATATGGCACCATTGATTTCGTAGGTACATATCCTGACAAGGTGGCGGCCGCGATAGCCATGTGCGGGGGTGGCACGATAAAGGACTATTCAGGCCTGAACAGAGTCCCGCTCTGGATCATCCATGGCACATCCGATTCAGCTGTGTCTCACAAGGAGTCCGAGAAGGTCGTTGCCGCGATGAAGGCCTCAGGCCCGACTGATTTGCTTCGCTTTGACCTGATAAAGGGAGCGAGTCATTCCAGGCTGGGCAGGGTGTTTTATATGAGCGAGCCATACGAGTGGTTCTCAAGGCATTCCCTCGCCGATTCAGTCCGTACGCTCGACACGACTGTCCAGATCACCGACGCTGGAATGTCCGACGCTTATAAGAGCCTGCCTGGCAGGAGAACCCTCAAAGTCATTGAGTATAAACAGCCGGCGGGCCGACAGACCGCGAAGGCCTCGGAGACCAGGAGCGAGGTCTCCAAGACCTCCGAGAGCGCCGATGTTGTCGAGGTTGCCGGCGGGCAAACAGAAAGAGTCTACATTGTGAAGGCTGGTGACACTTTGTCGAAGATCGCCAAAATGAACGGCACGACAGTCGACTCGCTCTGCGAGAAAAATAACATCACAAGGCGGACGATCCTCCATATAGGAAGGAGGCTTGTGCTATAGGAAATCCCGCAGCTCCTCGTAGAACCTTTGTGTGGGGAATCCCATGACGTTGTAGAACGACCCTTCAATACCTGTTATCCCGACGTATCCTATCCATTCCTGGATCCCGTAGGCTCCGGCTTTATCGAAGGGTTTATAAGTGTCGATGTAATAATCTATCTCGCTGTCCGACAGTTGTTTGAAGAAAACATTTGAAGTGACGGAGAAGGTCTTCTCCCTCTTTGTGTCCCTTATGGTGACAGCAGTGATGACCTGGTGCTCGCGCCCCGACAGAAGCTTGAGCATGCGGACAGCGTCCGCCCTGTCGGCAGGCTTTCCCAGGATCTCTTTTCCGCAAAGGACCATTGTGTCGGATGTGACGAGTATCTCGTCCGGATCCAGATCCCGGTGGAATCCCAGGGATTTCCCCAAGGACATCAGTTCAGGCACCTTGTGATGGGGTGTGTCAGGGGAGTACGATTCAATGAAGGAAGTGCCCGTGTCGACGGTGAAACAGATGTCGAGGGCGGCGAGAAGCTCTTTCCTTCTTGGGGAGTTGGACGCGAGGATGATCCTTTTTCCGTGGAGATCCATATTCCTAAAAGCGTTGTTTGTAGACCCGGACATCGAAGTTCCAGCGTCCCTGGGCCTTCATGACCTGCTCAATGTGCCTTCGCACGCAACATTTGCCTCCCGGTCTGTCAGAGACAATGTCAGCGGCCTCTTTCGCCTCATCCACCGCGTCGGAGGGCGCGACCCCGATGCCAGCGGCGAGCAGTACCGGAACGTCGGGGATGTCATCTCCGAAATACATGACTTCCGAGCGATCGAGGGAATGGCGGCGGCAGAAATCGTCGAAATCACTGATTTTGTCCCTGGAGCCGAGATAAACATCCTCAGGAGGGATGCCGTTCCCTGAGAACCGCGCCCGGACACTCTGGGAACGGGCTCCTGTGATGACGGCTAAAGGGTAGCCGTTCATAGAGGCCATTCTCACAGCGAATCCATCCTTGGCGTCATAGGTCCTGTAGAGCTGGCCTTCCAGATCGGCGAGAATGCCGCCGTCAGTCATCACGCCATCTATGTCGAAAGCGAAGCCTTTAATGTCCTTCAGATCAGTCATTTCAGGATTTGGCTCCTCCGGGGCCGAACTGTGGGAGGTCTCCGAGATTGAAAGTGTTGCCTTGCTGGGGCTGTCCTCCCAGGGAGATCAGGCCGAACTGGCTCTCGTACTTCGTGACATTGTCCATGAGGGCGTTCAAGAGTCTCTTGGCGTGCTCCGGCGTCATGACGATCCTGTTCCCGATGTCCGGCTTGGGAAGGCCGGGCAGCATAGTGGCGAAATCGATGATGAACTCGCTGTGGGAGTGGGTGATGATCGCGAGGTTCGAGTACGTGCCCTTGGCGATCTCGGGCTTGATCTCAAGGCTTATTTCCTTCTTGTCTTCCATGATAGTCTTTCTTTTTGGTAAGGCAAAATTAGTGAAAAATGTGTTATATTTGTGATTCTGGATTAAAGTATATAAGAATAAAGAAAGACATGAGCGAGAAGAAAGAGCTGTCCGCGAAGTACAACCCCGCTGAAGTGGAGGACAAATGGTACTCCTGGTGGCTGGAACACAGGTGTTTCCATTCGGAGCCGAATGATAAGGAGCCGTACACGATAGTTATACCTCCGCCGAATGTGACAGGTATTCTCCATATGGGCCACGTGCTCAACAATACCTTGAATGACGTGCTGATCCGCAAGGCCAGGATGGACGGCAAGAACGCTTGCTTGGTTCCGGGGACCGACCATGCCTCCATAGCCACGGAGAGCAAGGTCGTCGCCAGGTTGAAGGAGAAGGGGATCTCGAAAGAGGATCTCACCCGCGAGGAGTTTCTCAAATATGCCTGGGAATGGAAAGAGGAGCATGGGGGGATCATCCTTCAGCAGCTGAAGAAACTCGGGGCGTCATGTGACTGGGACCGCACGAGGTTCACCATGGAGCCTGAGCTCTCGGACGCGGTGATCTCCACGTTCTGCTATTTCTACAATAAAGGATTGATATACAGGGGAGTGAGGATGGTCAATTGGGATCCTGTGGCCCTCACCGCGATCAGCGACGACGAGGTCATCCACCGGGATACCAAGAGCCACTTCTATCATCTGCGCTATTATATCTCCGACGGCAACGGGAACCCGACGGGAGAGTATCTTGTCATCGCCACGACCCGTCCCGAGACCATTATGGCCGACTCGGCGATCTGTGTCAACCCCGCTGACGAGCGTTATCATTGGCTGAGGGGCAAGAAGGTGATCATCCCCCTGATCGGCATGGAGATCCCCGTCATCGAGGACAGCTATGTCGAGATGGATTTCGGTACCGGCTGCTTGAAGGTGACTCCCGCCCACGACGCCCATGACTATGAGATCGGCTTGCGCCATAATCTCCCGATAATCAATATCATCGATGATCACGGCCGCCTGACTGGGGATGCCGTCATCCTTGTGGGTGAGGACCGTTTCGCCGCCAGGAAGAAGATCGTGGGCATGCTTGAGGAGGCCGGGAACCTTGAGAAGGTCGAGGAATATGTGTCCCCGGTCGGTTATTCCGAGAGGACCGACGCCGTGATCGAGCCGAAGCTCTCTGCCCAGTGGTTCCTCAAGATGGAGGACCTGGCCGCCATGGCCCTGGACAGTGTCGAGTCTGGAAAGATAAAGTTCATACCGGACAAGTACCGCAACACGTACCGTCACTGGATGGAGAATGTCCACGACTGGTGCATATCCAGGCAGCTTTGGTGGGGGCAACGTATTCCTGCCTATTATCTGCCTGATGGTCAGATTGTTGTGGAGGAGACTCCGGAGAAGGCTCTTGAGGCTGCCAGGAAGATTGATCCGACCCTCACCATGGACGCTCTCCGCCAGGACGAGGATGTCCTTGACACCTGGTTCTCCAGCTGGCTCTGGCCCATCTCTGTCTTTGATCCTGAGCGTCCCGGCCATCCCGCTCATGAGCCCAACAAGTATCTGGCCTACTATTATCCTACCAGTGACCTGGTTACAGGGCCGGACATCATCTTCTTCTGGGTCGCGAGGATGATCATGGCGGGAGGGGAGTTCATGAACGATATTCCTTTCCGCAATGTCTACTTCACAGGGATAGTGCGCGACAAGCTCGGAAGGAAGATGAGCAAGACCCTCGGCAACTCTCCGGATCCGCTCGAGCTCATAAAGAAATACGGGGCGGATGCCGTGAGGATAGGAATGCTCCTCTGCTCATCGGCCGGGAACGACATCTTCTATGATGAGAGTCAGGTCGAGCAGGGGCGTAATTTCTGCAACAAGATCTGGAACTCATTCCGCCTCGTGCAGGGGTGGACAGTTGATGAATCGCTTGAACAGAGTCCGGTCAACGCGTTGTCTGTAAAATGGTTCGATAATAAACTCAATCAGACGGTAGCCCAGGTCGAGGACTACTATTCGAAGTTCAGGATCTCGGATGCCCTGATGTCGATCTACAAGCTTTTCTGGGATGACTATTGCTCCTGGTACCTCGAGGCTTTCAAGCCAGCGTACG
>JAFVED010000161.1 GCA_017478125.1 Bacteroidales bacterium
CTCGACGACCGGGTCAGGTTCATGCTGGATGTGGGGTTGGACTATCTTTCCCTCGACAGGCCCACCGGCTCGCTCTCCGGAGGGGAGAGCCAGAGGATCCGGCTCGCCACCCAGATCGGATCGAAGCTGGTCGGGGTGCTGTATATTCTCGACGAGCCTTCCATCGGCCTCCGCCAAAGGGACAACCGTAAATTGATCGCGTCTTTGAAAGAGCTAAGGGACGAGGGCAACTCGGTCATGGTCGTGGAACACGATCTTGAGACCATGATGAGTTCCGACTGGTTGGTCGACGTCGGGCCGGGCGCCGGAGAGAAAGGAGGCAGGATATGCCTGAACGCCCCGTTGAAAGCTTTGCTGGAATATTCCCCCGAAAAAGGAAAGATACCATCTTCTGTTGACAAAGCCACCGCGACCCATTGCGTATTCGGAGATTCTCTCACCCTTGATTATCTTCAAGGACGGAGACAAATCGAGGTCCCGCGATCGAGAAGGAAAGGGAACGGGTTGACCTTGAGACTCTCCGGAGCCCGGGGCAACAACCTCAAGAATGTCGATGTGACCTTCCCGCTGGGCTGCCTTATAGGAGTGGCCGGAGTCAGCGGAAGCGGCAAATCATCTCTCATCAACGAGACGCTGATGCCGATCCTCAAGAACAAGATCCACAGGGCGAAACTCCGCCCGCTTCCCTATGGCTCCATAGAAGGCATCAAGAATATCGACAAACTGATCGAGATTGACCAGAGCCCGATCGGGCGCTCACCGAGATCCAATCCCGCGACATTCACCGGGGTGATGGGTGACATACGCAACCTGTTTGAGAACACCCCGGACGCAAAAGTCAGGGGGTTCAAGGCCGGCAGGTTCTCCTTCAATGTGCCCGGAGGCCGCTGCGAGGCCTGCAACGGGGCCGGAATCAAGGTCATCGAGATGAACTTCCTGCCGTCAGTGAATGTGGTCTGC
The DNA here is from genome assembly GCA_017478125.1 of Bacteroidales bacterium. Lineage (GTDB taxonomy): Bacteria > Bacteroidota > Bacteroidia > Bacteroidales > UBA932 > Cryptobacteroides. The sequence goes on from JAFVED010000161.1 coordinate 961, forward strand.
GACGAATGCAGGGGACGCAGATACAAGGAAGACACCCTTGCCGTCCACTACAAGGGCAAGAATATCAATGACGTACTCGAGATGCCGATAAGCGAGGCTTACGAGTTCTTCAAACCAATCCCCTCCATAGCCAGGAAGCTGAAAGCGCTGGTGGACGTGGGACTGGGATATGTCCACCTCGGACAAAGCGCCGTGACTCTCTCGGGGGCGAGAGCCAGAGGATGAAACTCGCCGCCGAGCTTTTCCGCAAAGCCACAGGCAACACCCTCTACATCCTTGACGAGCCCACGACAGGGCTGCATTTCGAGGACATAAAAGTCCTGCTGCAGGTTCTCCAGGAGATCGTGGACCAAGGCAACACTGTGATCGTCATCGAGCACAACCTGGACATACTCAAAAGCGTGGACTACATCTTCGACCTCGGTCCTGACGGCGGGCAGGGAGGAGGACGTATTGTCGCCCAGGGAACCCCCGAGGAACTGGCCGGCGATCCGGACTCGGTGACAGGCCCTTACCTCAAGGATGTCCTGTGATAGGACAACATCCTTTATCGGAGGGAAGACTCAAGCACTTGATCGCGAAGAGGTTCTATACCCTTTAGAACCCCTGCCGGAAAGGAAGCCGAACGCCGCGGAGAAGCGGTCAACCAGGAGAAAGATATTCAGATAACCTACGTTCTTCCGGAAGAATGTCCAGTAAAGAACGTAGGTTACGATTGAAAAGCATACGCTAGCCTACCAGGCGAGAGCGGAAGCTCCGAGGATGGCAGCGTCGGATTCCTTGAGAGCCGAGTAGACCAACTTGACCTTACCCCTCCACAGGGGAAGGACATTGGCGTTCATAGCCCTCTCGATGGGTTCGGTGAGGAACTCCTTGCTCTTTGCCATACCGCCGAACAGGACAATGGCTTCAGGAGAGGAGAACTCGATAAAGTCAGCGAAAGCCATGCCGAGCATAGTGCCTGTGTAGTCGAAAAGCCTGAGGGCCAGTTTGTCACCCTCTTTCGCCGCCTCGTAGATGTCCTTGGCGGAGATCTTGTCAAGTTTCCTCAACAGGGAAGGCTCATCCGTCATGTCAAGCCACTCGCGCGCTGTCCTGGCGATACCGATGGCCGAGCAGTAAGCCTCAAGACACCCGTTCTTGCCGCAGTTGCAAAGACGGCCGTTGTTCCGCACAAGAGTCGTGTGACCGAGCTCTCCGGCGAAACCATCATGGCCGTAGACCATCTCACCGTTGATGACTATACCGCTACCTACTCCGGTACCCAGGGTGATCATGATGAAATTCCTCATTCCCCTGGCAGCCCCATAGGTCATCTCACCCATGGCCGCGGCGTTGGCGTCATTTGTCAGTGTGACAGGAATCCCGCCCATGGCCGCCTTCAAGAGGGCCGCGAAGTGGATCGATCCCGCGCGTCCCCATGAGAGGTTGACGGCGTTCTCGATATCTCCGGTGTAGTAGTTGGCGTTAGGGGCTCCGACTCCGATACCGCGGATCTTGCCCTCGGCTCCCACCTCCGTGATGAGCTTCTTCAAGGCCTCCGCCAATTCGGCTATATAGGGCTCCACAGTATCGTGGGTATCAGTCCTGATGACAGTCTGCGCCACCACCGTGCCGCGGGTGTCCACAATACCGCACTTGGACGTCTGGCCGCCCACATCAACACCTATAACAAGGTTCTGGTCAAAATTCTCCATATTTATAATTGTTAAAAAGATGCCCGGTCAACAAGCCGGGCATGATATTCTTGTTTAGTCTACAGGGATGTCCTTATTGACATTCTTACAGCCGACGAGGGCATAGTAAAGGAGGTAGCAAAGCATGGCGATCACGAGCCAGTAGCTGTTCATGTAGCCGGCGGGACTCTTGGCGATGAGCTCCTGGATGAACGGCATGATACCTCCACCGACGACGAGCATCATGAATATTCCGGAAGCGGCCTCGGTATATTTGCCGAGACCCTCGACGGCGAGGTTGAAGATGGCGCCCCACATGACAGAGGTGCAAAGACCGCAGAGGACGAGAAGCAAGCAGCTCAAAGGAACCTGGAACATGGCGAAACCGTCGGCGGCGCTGTAGCCGGGCATCTTGATGGTGACGGTCTTGGGGATGAAGATAGCTATGAGCACAAGGGCAATTGCGACCGTGCAGACGGCGATCATCTGGGTCCTGGTGCTGACCTTGCCGGAGATGAATGTGCTGCACATACGGCCGACCATCATGAGCAGCCAGTAGATAGCGGCGATAGCGCCTCCGATAGCGGCTCCATTGACAGTGATGCCGGCGCCCTTGGAGGACGCGTCAGCGAGGAAGAAGTTGACCTGCGAAGGGATTCCGATCTCGATTCCGACATAGAAGAAGATCGCGACGGCGCCGAGCACGAAGTGGCGGAAATTCCACGCGCTGTGCTCATAGACTGTGGCGTTGCGCTCCTTGGCGGGCTCAGGGATCTTCACCATGGAAATGATCACGAAAGCGACGGCGAAGACACCCATGGCGATGAAGAGCAGAGGAGCCACATCAGACATGGAGGTGCTGGAAGTCACTGTACCGATGAGGGCGCCGACAAGCAGAGGGGTGAGGGTTCCGGTCAGGGAGTTCAGGGTTCCTCCGATCTGGATATACTGGTTGCCCTTGTTGCCACCGCCACCGAGGATGTTGAGCATAGGGTTGACGACGGTGTTGAGCATGCAGACGCAGAAACCGCAGACAAACGCTCCGAGCAGGTAGACATAGATGGCCGAGCCGCTTCCGCCAAGCTTGCTGGAAACCCACTGGATCACGATGCCGATGAAACCGGTGGCGAGAGCGACCAAGGTCGTGTTCTTGTAACCGATTTTGAGGAGCATCTTACCAGCGGGAATACCCATGAAGAGGTATGCCGCGAAATTCATCAGGTTACCTGCCATCTTGGACCAAGGATACTGGTTGCCCCAAATGTTGCCGAACGGGGCGGCCATGTTGGTGACGAAAGAGATCATCGCGAAGATGAAGCACATCGTCACGATAGCCACCATGTTAGTGTTTTTCTTTTCCATGTGTGATTGATTTATGTTGTTAGTTTGTGTGTCCATCAGCGGCGCATTATACAAATCTACGAAAAAAACACGAATCTTGAGCCTTATGGGAATAATTCTTTGGATAAAAAAGGCCGGCGCTTTCCCCAAAGCACCGGCCAGTTGTATATAAAACGAACTTAACAAATAGACAACAAAAAGAACTTTTGTCTGTCTGGTGGCAAATATATCAAGAAAATCTCAATTCGCAAATTATTTTTGTTAAATTTTTAAAACGATTTTTATTAAAATCATATAAAATAAGCATCGTTTTTTCTTAAAATTTTAAACAAATTACCCATTCCTATAAGCGCTGGGCGTCATTCCTGTCTGCGCCTTGAAAAACTTATAGAAGACAGAAGCGTTGACAAAGTTCAGCTTATAAACGATCTCCTTGATACTGTCATTAGTGTACTTGAGCATACTCTTGGCCTCCTGGATGACGAAAGAGTCGATCCACTCGGGAGCCGAGCGTCCGCTGACCTGCTTAATGAGCCGCGACAGATACTTTGGGGTCAACCCGAGGCGCTCGGAATAAAAAGCCATGCCCCGCTCGGAGGTGTGGAACTCGGACACAAGGGACATGAATTTCTCAAAAAGCATATTGAGCCTCGTCTGAGGGGTCCTCAACCCCTCCCCGTCCCTTTGCGGGTTACTCATGATCATCCCGGACAAAACATACAGGAGAGACTCCACCAACGGCTCCAAAGCCTCGTTTTTTCCTTGGATATCGGAACCTATGACCTCTTTGATGAGATGGAAATAATGGGAACAGAAATACAACTCCTTCCGTCCTAACCTGATGCGAGGATTGTAGAAGAACTTCAACCTGGAATCGAACAGCCTTGTGAAGTCAAACTTGAGGTCTGATATGAATCTCCTTGACACCGCGAAAGCGACGAAACGGCCAGGAAGGATAGAATCCGAGCCCGGCGCCGGCTCGATTTTCAGTATGTTTCCGGGTATACACACAGTCAAGGAACTGTCCTCAATATGGTACTTCATGAGATTGATCTCGAGGTCAAACCCGCCTTTCTCGCAGAAGATAGCCAGAAACGCGTCCGTCCGGAAAGGGTATCGCAGGAATTCCTGGTCACTGGCATCCCGGATGTCGATGATAAAGAAGTCATCTCCGAGATGTATATCTTCTCCCGAAGGCAGAACCCGCTTAATCTCAGCCAAACCGATGTTCTGTAAAATCTCTCTCATGTACGCGAATTAACACAAATCCCACATAAGATGTCGCAAAAACGGAATATATTAGACCTTTTGACAATAAAAAACACCATTTTTAATATCTTTTTTAGCCGTTTGGCAACTTCTTTGCAGCATCAGCCGACACTGTATTCAAGAAAACAGAATATTAGGATATATGAAAAAGTTATTGATCACAATCCTGGCCGCAACCTCAATCTCTTGCGTCGGAGCCATGGCCCAGCGACTTTTGTCGCTGGAAGAATGCCGCGAGATGGCAGTCCAAAGCGACAAAGAGCTGGAGCAGGCCAAGACAAGCTTGGAGATGGCCGGCTACGACAGGAAGATAGCCAGGGCCAACTATCTCCCGAATGTCTCCGCCACCGGAGCTTACCTGTACAACCCGAACGACATCTCGATCATAAGCGACGCCACATCGGCCACGCTGACAAACATGGGGACGACAATCCACGGGATGTCCCAGCAATACCAGCAGCAAGTGATGTCGGACCTGACAGCTTACATCCAGAAATTGGCCGCCACGGATCCGGCCGGCGCGATGAGATACATGCAGCTGATGCAGGATCCCCTCCTCCAGGCCTTGATCGGAAAACTCCAAGCGACGGACCTGTCGGCCGTGATCAACGCCATAGGTCAAGACATAGATGACGCCCTGCATCCCGACCTCGAGAACATCCTGGTCGGAGCGGTGACCGTACAGCAGCCCATAGTGATGGGGGGAAAGATAGTGGCCGCCTACAAGATTGCCAAATTGGCGGAACAATTGGCGGAAGCCAGGTACGACCAGCGCTACCAGCAGGCGATCGTCGAAGTGGATCAGGCCTACTGGCAGATAGTCTCCATCGCGGCGAAAAAGGATCTGGCCGAGGCATACGCCGAACTCCTCCACAACATGGAGCGAGACGCCGAGATCGCCGTGAGAGAGGGTGTATCCACAGAGTCCGACGCTCTCCAGATCAAGGTAAAAGCGAACGAGGCTGACATGCTCAAAACAAAATCCGAGAACGGGCTTACTCTTGCCAAAATGCTGCTTTGCAAGAGGATAGGCCTTCCGCTCGACTCTGGGATAGCCCTCGCTGACGAGGGACTCGAAAGGATCCCGGCCGCGAGAATCGGATCGGGGAAAAGCATGGAGGAGATCTTCGAAGACAGGCCTGAGACCAGGAGTCTCGAGCTCGCGTCAAGGATCTACGACGGCAAAGTCGCGGTGGCCAGGGCTGACATGCTCCCGAAAGTCGCCGCCATGGGAGGCTACATGGTGTCCAACCCGAGCCTGAAGAATGGTTTCGAGAAGCAGTGGAACGGATACTGGGGAGTGGGTGTAGTGGTCAATGTGCCCATTTTCCACGGCTTCGAGGCCCTCAACAAGACCCGAAAGGCCAAGGCGGAAGCCACCTTGTACCGGAGCAGGCTCGAGGACGCCAAGGAGCTGATAAACCTCCAGGTGACCCAGCTGCGCAAGCAGGAGATCGAGGCTGTCGAGAAACTCGGCATGGCGGAGAGCAACCTCTCGAGCGCGGAGGAGAATCTCCGCACCGCGACCATCGGGTTCAACGAGGGGGTAATCACAGCCAACACAGCTATGGCCGCCCAGACCGCCTGGCTCCAAGCCCATTCGGAATACATCGACGCCGGGATAGAGCTCCAGATGCTCGCCTCCAACATAGACAAGGCGGAAGGTAACCACAGGGGGATACCATAAGGAAATAACAAAGAATCAATATTATGGAAAAGCAAAAGAAAAGCTACAACCTCGTGATAGGGATAATCGCCCTGATCGCCATAATCCTGGTGATAGCCATAATCGGCTATTTTGTATCCAAACCAAAACCATTGGTGATCCAGGGCGAGGCTGAGGCGAGCGAGTACAGGGTGTCCGGCAAAGTTCCGGGCAGGATCGAGGAATTGTATGTCAAAGAAGGGCAGAGGGTCCATAAAGGCGACACAATAGCCTTCATCGACTCTCCCGAGGTGAGGGCGAAACTCATCCAGGCGAACGCCGCGAAAAACGCCGCCACGGCCCAAAGCGACAAAGCCCGCCATGGAGCGCGTTCGGAGCAGGTCCAGGGAGCCTACCAGCTCTGGCAGCAGGCCATAGTCCAGGAAGATGTGATGAGGAAATCGCTGGACAGGGTCGAGAGGCTTTACGACCAGAAGGTGGTCACCGCGCAGAAATACGATGAGACCAAGGCCAAATATGACGCCGCGGTGGCCCAGACGAAAGCCGCCAAGAGCCAGTACGACATGGCCGTCAACGGTGCCAGAAGGGAGGACAAGGCAGCCGCCCAGGCTCTTGTGGATCAGGCTTCAGGCGCTGTCCAGGAAGTCGAGTCATACCTCGGCGAGCTCTACCTGACTTCCCCCGCCAACGGAATCATCTCCGCCACCTTCCCAAAAGTCGGGGAACTTGTCGGACAAGGTTCACCCGTGGCCAGCGTGACCGACACTGACGACATCTGGTTCACCTTCAATGTCCGGGAGGACTACCTCCATGGCATGACTGAGGGGGACAAGGTGACAGTGATCATCCCCGCCCTCGATGGCAAGGAGATCACCGCCACAGTCAACTACATCGCTGTCAGGGAGTCCTACGCCACATGGAAGGCCACCAAAGAGACCGGCATGTACGACGCCAAGACCTTCGAGGTAAGGGCCGTTCCTGACACCCCGGTTGAGAAAATCCGCCCCGGAATGTCCGCGATCGTCAAACAGAAATAAAAGATTGTCAAAATAATGAACAACTGGCAAAGGATACTTTCGGTCGCCCGCCGCGAGCTCAGGATAATCAGGAACCGTCCTCTTTATTTCATGGGTTCGATCGGTGTGATCGCTTTCTGCGCCATCTTCTACCTGACCTTCCTGGACAAAGGACTTCCGGACAATATCCCGATAGGGATCGTGGACGAGGATTACTCCTCCACCTCCAGGAACTTCTGCCAGCAGCTTGACGCCACCCAGCTCGGCAAGGTAGTCCACTACGACTCCTACGCGGCGGCCAGAGAGGATATGACCAGCGGAAAAATCGCCGCTGTCTGCGTCATCCCCGAGGGCATGAACGAGGACATCCAGGCCAGCCGGCAGCCGAAGATCACGTTCTACGTCAACGGATTGTATTTCGTGAACGGAGCTTTGGCCTGGAAGGATCTGCTGACAATGGTCAACCTGACCAACGGCGCGGTCCAGAGACAAGTCCTTAGGGCGAGGGGCTACAACGACGCGCGGATAATGGGCATGATCCGCCCTATCGACATCGACACCCACCAGATCGGGAACGTCACGACCAACTACAACTACTACTTGAGCGGAGTCCTCCTTCCGGGAACTCTCGAGATGATAATCATCCTGGTGCTCATATATTCACTGGGCGCCGAGCTCAAGTTCGGCACCTCAAGGCACCTGATGAACACTTCCGGCCATTCGATAGTCACCGCTTTGGCAGGGAAGCTCCTGGTCTGGACCCTGGTCTTCGCGGCCATCGGATTCGTGATCATAATGCTGTTGTACCACTGGCTTCATTTCCCGTTGGCCGGGAGCATATTCAACATGTTCATAGCGATGTTCCTGCTGGTCATCTCGAGTGAGGCTGTGGCGATATTCATCCTGGAGATGCTCCCAGTTCCGAGACTCGCCCTCAGCATCGGCGCCTTGTACAGCGTCCTCGGGCTCTCCCTGTCGGGATTCACCCTGCCGCTGGAAGCCATGCCTCCCTACATCCAGGGTCTCGCCGCGGCCTTCCCGCTGAGGCACTACTACCTTTTCCACGTGCAGGAAGTAGTCTTCGGAGCCGGTTTCGCGGGATGGTGGAAGGAAGTGATCTGGATGCTGGTCTTCCTCTTCGTTCCTCTCACCGGCCTCATAAGGCTCAAAAACGCCTACATCCATCAGAACTACCCTAAAGAATGACGTACATGGGACAAAGATTCATAAAGACTTGGCTCAAGGACTGGTGGGAAATCTTCTGCCATGAACTCAGGCAGATTTTCTCCGATGGAGGCGTCCTGCTGATCTTCTTAGTGGCCGGACTGGCGTACCCCCTCCTCTACAATGTCGTTTACCTCAACGGAGTGCTCTCCGATACTCCGATAGCTGTGGTGGATGACGCGGCATGCCCTGACAGCCGCCGCTTCATCAGGGAAATCGACGCCACAAGGGAAGTGGAAGTCGTGGCAAGATGCGTGAATATGGCCGAGGCGGAAAAGCTCATGCGGGAGCGCAAAGTCCGCGGGATAGTTTACTTCCCGAGGGATTTCGGAGAGAAACTGGCCAGGATGGAGACGGCGAAACTGTCTGTCTACGCCGACATGAGCAGTTTCCTCTACTACAAAAACGCCCTGATGGCCACCAACTTCGTGATGCTTCACGAGATTGGGCAGATCCAGATGGAAAGATACTCATTGGCGGGAATGACTGAACAGGAAGCTTCGCAGGTCGTGAAACCCCTTGGCTACGAGGACAACAACCCCTACAACAGGGCTTTCAACTACAGTTTCTTCCTGATTTCGGCCATCCTGATGATCATCATACAGCAGACTCTTTTCTACGGGATGTCCCTGCTGGTAGGCACCCAGAGGGAGAGGAATCACAGCTTCGCCTCCCTGCCTGACAAGCTCGAAGGCCACGGGATGGTGCGGGTCGTCCTCGGAAGGGGTGGAGCCTACTGGCTTCTGTACCTCGGCATCGGGATGTACATAGCCTTCATCGTTCCGGCCATCTTCGGAATTCCCCAGAGGGGGCAGTTCGGAGACATCCTCGCGATGCTGATCTTCTTCATCACCGACTGTGTCTTCTTCAGCATGACGTGGAGCACCTTGATAACCAGAAGGGAGTCCGTGTTCCTCCTGTTCCTCGCGATGTCGCCCATCTGCCTGTTCTTGACAGGATGTTCATGGCCTACGGTCGCCTTCCCTGGTTTCTGGAAAGTCTTCTCATACATATTCCCTTCCACTTTCGGAGTCCAGGGATATATCAACCTCAGCACAGCGGGAGGGGACATCTCCGCCGCCGGTACCCAGATGAGGGCAATGATACTCCAGACTATCATCTACTTCGGGGCCGCGTGCGCGTGTATCTTCGCCGAGAACTGGGTGATACGCCACAAAGAGGAGATCAGGGAGAGGAGAGAGGCGCTGGCAAGGAAAGCCGGAATAGACAAGGCAGAGGACGCGAGGATCATCTCCGGGGAATGACGGGTCACAATCCGAGATCCTCGGCTTTCACGAGCATCTCAGAATTGCCCCTAGACCTCCAGCTTGCTGTAGATACGGTACTTGTGATTACTCACAGTCCGCACAGACAAGAACAGCTTCTCCGCGATCTGTTTGTCGGACAGGCCTTCCTTGCTAAGTGTTATAATCTCCAATTCCCTGGCACTCAAACCCTTGGTGCCCAGCGATTTCTTTTTGGAGATCATCAAATCCGAGATGTATTTAACGACCGAAGGATCCATCGGCGCGTCACCTTCCGACAGGCTCGCGCAGCGGTTCCGGATCTCGTCCTCGCTCATGGTGGGCCATTTACGGATAAAATCGAGTGTCTGGCTGTCCTTTATGGCACCCAACGCGGGATCATACAAGTCCTTGGCGATGACCGCGAACAGCATCTCCCGGCTCCTCGCTATGGCCTCTATACTCTTGTTCTTTCTGGAGATCTGCCTGTTGAGCCTTATGAACTGGACGATAGCGGCCAATGAGAAAAGCAGGAACAACCCGAACAGGAGAGCAAGCGTCGACCTCGACTTTATCTTCCTGTCCTTCAACTCGGTCTGATACTTCACCTGCAAATCCTGCATGATGTCATCCCCCTTCTGACGCATGTACATCTGCGCGTAGTACACGAAATTCTGATGAGCCTCTGTCGCTGCCTGGAAGTTTTTCTCTCTCAGGTACAATACCGTCAAATGGTCATATCCCTGGTAACGCTTCAGGTAATCTGTCTCAGAAGACTCATCAAGAAAGCGGAGGCAATAGTCGATGGCATCGCGGGTATTATTCCCTTGACGAAGATAACGCATCCTGGTGGACAAAGACCTGGCAGAGACCCTCCCCCCATCCAACTCCTCAGCCTTGAGCAACCACTCTCCCGCCTTACGGTAGGAATCCGGGTCAAGGACATCGTTCCAACGGTTCTTGTTGACATAAAGCTCACACAAGAAATAACAAGCCTCTGCCGATATTCCTTTCCACCCCCTCGGCTCAGCGATGGAAAGGGCTTTCTCGAGATAACCGATTCCCTCATCGTCCCTGTTGTCATCGGCTTTGAGATTGGAATATGAGCAGATTTTGCCTTTCACCAGAAGAGCCGCGGCCCGCAGAGAGTCCTCACGCTCGCCGACCGCCATGTCCTCCACCAGGCAAGCATGTTCCCAAGACAAGGAGTCCCGGCTCGCCTGAAGGAAAAGCTTGGAGAGAGTAAGATGGGACTTGGCTTGCAAGGTCCGGTCCGCGGCCCCGCTCTCAGAAGCCTTCAAAGCCTCAAAGGCCAAGTCGGCCGCCTCGTCATAGCGGGACAGCGATGTCAGCCTCTCCGCCTCGTCAAGCATATCCAAGACTTGACGGCTTTGCCTTGTGTCTGTCTTATCTCCACATGAAGGACACAAGAAAAGCGGAAGAAGCGTCAGAACCGCCAGAGAGTATTTACTTACTTTCAACATGAGTAATTAATTTCCGTAAAAATAGGAAAAATCAAGCTATACGCCCAATTAATGGACAATCGCCAAAAACAACTTGAGTAAATTGAGTAAAACTACTCAATCAAAAAACGAGAATTATCCTCATCTTGCGGGCAGCAAAAGACAGACATTCACACTCGACCATAAGAAAAGATTATTCAGTTTACTGACCTAAAAAACTGTTCACCGACACGAAGCGGTCGCGGCGTCCGGGCCGCGACCGCTTCTCTCACATCCCTCCATATAAAAAAATAGACAGCCTCACGCGCGA
>JAFVED010000162.1 GCA_017478125.1 Bacteroidales bacterium
AGCCTCTCACCCTTATCAGTGAGTCTGTCTATGCCCGCTGCCTGTCCGCCATGAAAGAGGAGAGGGTCGAGGCCTCAAAGATTCTCGACGGGCCTCGCCCGGAGCGTTTCAGCGGCGACAGGAAGGCCTTCCTGGACGATCTGCGCCGGGCTCTCTTCGCCTCGAAGGTGGTCTCATACGCCCAGGGATACTCGCTCATGAGGGCGGCCGCGAAGGAGTATGGCTGGAATCTCAACTTTGGAGGTATCGCCCTTCTTTGGAGAGGCGGGTGCATCATCAGGAGCGTGTTCCTCGGAAAGATCAAAGAGGCGTTCGACAAGAATCCGGAGCTGGCGAATATCCTGCTCGACCCGTATTTCAAGGAGAAGCTCTCCGAGGCTCAGCGCGGCTGGAGGAATGTAGTCGGACAGGCTGTCATGAACGGCGTCCCGGCCCCTTGTATGTCAGCTGCCCTTGAGTATTACGACGGCTATCGCTCCGAGAGGCTGCCGGCCAATATGCTGCAGGCCCAGAGGGACTATTTCGGAGCCCATACCTATGAGCGTACCGACCGTCCCCGCGGAGAGTTCTTCCACACCAACTGGACTGGCCATGGAGGCGACACAGTATCAGGAACTTATACAGTATAGACATGAAATATTCATTTGATGATTTGAGAGGACGTGTCTGCGTCATCACCGGCGGGTTCGGAGTTCTCGGTACCGCCCTGACGAGAGGCCTTGCCGAGGCCGGGGTCAATCTCGCCGTGATCAGCCGCTCGGCCGATAACCCCGCTAAAGGGGAGGCCATCGCCAAGGAGTTTGGTGTCAAGTGCCTGGGAATATCAGCCAGCACCCTTGACAAGGCCGCCCTTGAGGCTGCCCTGGAGCTGATCCACGAGAAACTCGGCAAGGTGGACATCCTTGTCAACTGCGCGGGGGGCAACTCTCCTAAAGCCACCAGCAAGGTCGAGCAGATGGATCCCTCCGATGATCTGGCTGACACATTCTACGGACTGGACCTCTCCGGTTTCGACCAGGTGTTCGACCTCAATTTCAAAGGGACTCTCCTCGCCACGATGGTGTTCACGAGGGATATGCTCGAGTCTGGCAAAGGCAATGTGCTGAACATCTCCTCGATGAACTCGATCCGTCCTTTGACGAAGATCCCGGCGTATTCGGCAGCGAAGGGCGCGATCAACAATTTCACCCAGTGGTACGCTGTCCATGTGGCCCGTATGGGGATCCGCTGCAACGCCATCGCCCCGGGATTCTTCCTCACCGACCAGAACCGCTTCCTGCTCACCGATGAGACTACCGGAGCCCTGAAGCCAAGGGGTGAGAAGATAATAGCGAACACTCCGACCCACAAGTTCGGTGAGCCGGAGGATCTGGTAGGTACGATGCTGTATCTCCTTAGCGACATTTCCTCTTTCGTGACGGGGGTCGTGATCCCTGTCGACGGAGGCTACAGCGCCTTCGGGGGAGTCTAAAGGAACTACTTAAGAATCACTTTGATGACATAGTCGGAGTCGGCGGGAAGCTCACCGGGAACGGTGATGAAGAGCTTTTCGCCGACTTTTCTTGTGCCGATTCTTGAGCCGCCGGAAAGGGCGGTGACACTCGCGACTTTAGCCTTTTTGGCCACGGGAATCTCGATCACGGCTCCCGGCGATTTGAAAAGGTGGAGGTAGAACACTTTGCCGTTTCCGATCGGTGCCGTGCTCACACCCCAGTCCTGCTCCTCTATGGGGCCGGGACCGCAGCCCTTGACCGACTCGCTGTTGGCCTTCATCCATTCGCCCATGCCTCTCAGGCGCTCGAGAGCGGCGGCGGGAAGTTCCCCGTCGGCCTGTGGACCTATGTTCAGAAGCATGTTGCAGTTCATGGATACGCATTGGGCGAGAAGC
>JAFVED010000002.1 GCA_017478125.1 Bacteroidales bacterium
CAACCTTCTGGCAATCCAACCAAGTGAAGGCGCGAACCATGACATCCAGTAACTGATAATGACCATGTCCGGGTTCCAGTCGCGTATCGCCTTGTATGTCTTGACATAGGTGAAAGGATTCGCCGTATCCAACAGAGACTCGCTCTCGATGGGTACGGCGTCATCATCCTTTGTGACGTATTGTGTCTTTCCGGGGAAGAGGAAATCCGGGTATTGCCTCTTGAAATTAAACGCTTTGACCGTGTTGTCCTTTCCCAGCTCCAAGTACAGGCTCGCGTTGAACTGGGAAATCCCTCCCCTGAAAGGGTAAAAGCAGGATAGGAGAGCGATCCTCAAGTTACTCGGCCTTGTTCGTTTCTTCTCCCTTGCCCTTATTCTTCACGTACTCGCTGTTAAGTCCTTGGAGAAGGGCGTCTGTGATATCGAGGTCGGGATCACCGCAAACAACCGGGGCGGGAAGGATGTTGCCCTGGGTGGAGATGATCATCGCGTATTTGTGCTCCTCGTTGAATTTGTCGATGAAGGTCTTGATGGCATCGGCGATCTGGTTCATCATGACCTGCTGCTCCTCGGCCATCTCCTGCTCCTTCTGGGAGGCGTAGGTGTTGAAACTTTCCTGCTGCTTCTGGAGCTGCTGGCCTCTCTGCTCGGCTACCGAGCGGACCAGCAGACCCTTGTTGAGGTCGGACTGGAACTTGTTGGCGTCGCTCTGTAGTTTGTTGCCCCTGCGGTTGATCTCTTCCTGGATGCTCTGCATCTTGGTCTCCACGACGGAACGAAGATCGTTGGCCATGTCGTACTCGTTTATTACCCTGTCGAGGTCATACCAGACGATGGCGCCTTCCTTCGCGGTCGTCTCTACGGTCTCTCCTGTTGAGACCTTTTTCTTGCCGCTGCCGTCAGAGGTCAGCTGGATAATGCCGAGAGCAGCAACAGCCACGAGGGCTATTATGCTTAGGATCAGTGGTGTTTGTTTCATTTTATTATATGACTTTAATGATTTTCCAGACTACAAAATTAGTTATTTTTTTTAATCTCCGCAAGATAAGCCCGGATTGTTCTCTCCAAGCCCATGTAAAGCGCGTCGCAGATGATCGCGTGGCCGATAGATACCTCCTGGACCCAAGGGATGGTCTTGATGAAGAACCCGAGGTTCTCAAGGTTGAGGTCATGGCCGGCATTGAGTCCAAGCCCGAGTTCCCTGACTTTCAGGGCCGTCTCAAGGAACGGTCTCACTGCCTCCTGGGGATCCTTCGGGAAAAGCTCCGCGTACGATGCGGTGTAGAGCTCGACCCTGTCGCAGCCGCAGGCTTTCGCTCCTTCGGCCATGGCCGGATCGGGATCGATGAATATGGACACGCGTATGCCTTTTTCCTTGAATCTCCCGCAGAGATCCTGGAGGAAATCCTTGTTGGCGAGAGTGTCCCATCCCTGGTTGGACGTGATGGCGTCGTGGGCGTCCGGAACCAGGGTCACCTGATCGGGTACGACATCCAGCACAAGATCCGTGAAACTCCGGATCGGGTTGCCCTCAATGTTGAACTCTGTCTTCACGCCCGGTCGTATGATCCTGACATCAGAGTATCTGATATGTCTCTCGTCCGGCCTCGGGTGGACTGTGATACCCTCGGCCCCGAAAGCCTCGCAGTCCCTGGCGGCCTTCTCCACATCGGGCATATTGCCACCCCTCGCGTTGCGTATGGTGGCTATCTTGTTGATATTGACACTTAACTTCGTCATACCGCGAAAGTAATGATTTTATGTTCAGATTTTATCAGAAATGTGTTAAATTTGAACTTTGGATGCGTTTAAAGGTTTTTGAATGAGGATAGCGGTTTATTCCAGGGATGATTCCGCCTTGGCAAGCCCGAGGTTCGCGGCGATGTCGGAGCGTTTGGCTTCCGCGGCGTCCGGGTTGTACCGGATCCGTTCCGCGGGGGATATTGCCCCGGGGACAGATCTCGTCCTGAGCGTCGGAGGTGACGGGACATTCCTCTCCGCCTCCAAACGCGTGGGAGCTTCAGGCATCCCGGTGCTCGGGGTCAATATGGGACGTGTCGGCTTTCTGTCGGAATACAGCCCGGAAGAGGCTTGCGAGGCTCTCCTGTCCGGTTCCTACACTTTAGAGGACAGGGCTCTTCTCGAGACTAAAGTCGAGGGTGATATGGTGGACGCCGATTCCTCTTTCTGGCCTTACACCCTCAATGAGATCTCTGTCCTTCGGGGCGGGGCTTCCATTCTCGGGGTCGATGTCAGCCTGGACGGTAACCCGCTGCCAACTTATTGGGCAGACGGTCTTCTCGTGTCGACGAGCTCAGGCTCGACAGCGTATTCCCTCAGTGTCGGCGGCCCGATCTGTGTCCCTGCGTCCAAGGTGATAATAATAGCTCCTATAGCTCCCCATAACTTGAATGTGCGCCCTCTCGTGGTGCCGGACTCGACCGTCGTTTCCATCTCGATGAGATCCCGCGACAAGACCGTGGCGATGTCTATGGATAACAGGAATGTCCGCCTTTCCTCCGACTCTGCCCTGGAGGTGAAGGTGGCACAATTTTCGCTGAAAAGGGTGAGGCTTGAGAGATCAAGTTTCATAAAGGCCCTGACAACGAAGTTGTTTTGGGGTGAAGACATCAGAAATGGAGGAATTTAAAGAAAACACAAAAGAGAAGAATGTCCCTACCCACGTCTCCATCATTATGGATGGAAACGGCAGGTGGGCGAAACTCAGGGGCAGGGAAAGGGTGTACGGTCACTCAAACGGCGTCGGGAGCGTCAGGGCTTGTGTCGAGGCCGCCATCGAGTGTGGTGTGCGCTATCTTTCCCTATTCGCTTTCTCACAGGAGAACTGGGGGCGGCCCGCTGATGAGGTCGATACCCTCATGAATATGATATTCAAGGCAATAGACCAGGAACTCGGCACCTTGATCAAGCAGGGTGTGCGACTCAGGGTCTTGGGTGACTTCAGTCGCCTGGATCCGGCTCTGGCGGAGGCTGTCCGCTTGGCGGAGGCGTCCTCCATTCCCCCCGCTGGTGAGGAGCCGGTCCTTGATTTGGTCATATTCCTAAGCTACAGCGGAAAGTGGGACATACTCCAGGCGGCCAAGTCCCTCGCTCGCGACTATATGTCCGATCCTTCCGGTCTTGAGAAGGCAGGTCCCCAGGAGTTGGCCTCCAGGCTGGTGACGGCCGGCATTCCCGATCCCGATCTTATCATCCGCACTTCCGGGGAGAGCCGGATAAGCAACTATCTGCTGTGGCAGGCCGCTTATTCGGAGTTCCTTTTCGTGGACACTCTATGGCCGGATTTCCGTAAGGATGAGTTTCGTTCCGCGTTGGAAGAGTTCTCAAAGAGAGACCGCAGGTATGGAAAAGTCAAATAATCGCCGTATATTCGCGAACTTGTTTATATGAATCCGGTTTTGATGAAAATATATCGTCTTTTGTCTGTCCTGCTCCTCCCGCTTGTCAGTGTGGCGGCTTTCGCTCAAGAACCGGGAGGTGGATCCGTGGAGGTTGACTACGACCATCCCCAAAGCTTTGTCATCGGAGGGATCTCGGTTGAGGGGAACACCCATTTCGGCGATCAGCAGATCATCTCTCTGACTGGACTTCAGGAAGGTATGAAGGTCACAGTCCCAAGCGATGACCTGTCTTCTGTCATATCCAGGCTATGGGCTCAGAGGTATTTCGAGGATGTGTCCCTTGAGATAGACAGGGTCAATGCCACAGGCGATTCGGCCTGGTTCAAGATCGTCATAAAGGAGAGGCCCAGGGTCTCAAGGTGGTTGTATTCCGGGGTGCGCAAGTCTGAGCAGAAAGACCTTGAGGAGAGACTGCATCTCCGCAGGGGCGGGGAGTTCTCGGATTATGTCGCCTCCACTTCGGTAGGTATCATCAAAAGATATTACGCCGACAAAGGCTTCCTCAATTGCGAGGTGGATGTCCAGACCCAGAAGGACACCATCATCAAGAACGCCATCAGGGTCAATTTCGCCGTCGACAGGGGCGAGAAGATCAGGATCCGGGACATCAATTTCGAGGGCAACGAGGGTGTCTCCGACTTCAAGCTCGCGAGAGCGATGAAGAAGACAAAGGCCAAGAAGATTTATAACTTCTTCAATAGTAAGAAGTTCAATGAGAAGGAATATCCCAATGACAAGCAGAACCTCATCAGTAAGTTCAATGAGGCTGGCTACAGGGACGCGCGCAGTCTCAAGGATTCCATCTACTATGTCGAGCCGGATCGTCTCGGCATCGATTTCAAGTTCGATCAGGGGAAGCGATACTATTTCAGGAACGTCACCTGGACAGGCAACTCGGTCCACTCGGCCGATCAGCTCAATGCCATTCTCCAGATCAGCAAAGGGGACCCTTACGATATGGTCACGATGGACAAGAGGCTCCACGGCGGTGGCAAGCAGTCAGATTATGACGTGTCAAAGCTGTACCGTGACGAGGGTTATCTCTTTTTTGAGGTAACACCTGTCGAGCTCAACATCGAGGGGGACTCTGTGGATGTCGAGATGCGGGTGACTGAGGGGAAGCAGGCTACCTTGAATAACATCATCATCAACGGCAACGACTTGACCAGCGAGAAAGTTGTCCGCAGGCAAATTTACACCAAGCCCGGGTATCTGTTCAGCCAGACCAATTTCGAGAGGTCAATCAGGGAGATAGCGTCTCTGGGACAGTTCGATCCCGAGGCCATTTCCAGCGGGGAAGGCTACTCGATCGTGCCTAACCAGCTCAACAACACGGTCGACCTGGTCTACAACGTGACCGAGAAGCCATCCAGTCAGCTGGAGCTTTCGGGAGGATGGGGAATGAACACGTTCGTCGCCACTGTCGGAGTGAGTTTCAACAACTTCTCTACCAGGCGTATGTTCGACAAGAACGCGTGGCGTCCCGTTCCTCTTGGAGACGCGCAGAACCTCTCCTTGAGGTTCCAGACCAACGGAACTTATTATACCTCACTTATTTTCAGTTTCACTGAGCCGTGGTTGACCCAAAAGAAGCCCACATCGCTGAACCTGCAGGCATATTACACCCGCCAGACAGACTCGTATCTGGCCATCGGATTGCTCAGCAACGACAAGGTCATGCAGATCTACGGTTTCGCGGGTGGCATCGGTACCCGACTCAAGTGGCCGGATGACTATTTCGTGCTTTACAATGGCTTGAGCTGGCAGGTGTATGACTTGAAGAACTGGCTGAACGGCTATTTCATGTTCAATGACGGTACCTCACACAACTTGAGCTACACCGCCAGCCTGACGAGGACATCGACTGACCAGCAGATCTACCCCAGGCGAGGCTCTGTCTTCTCGGCCAGTCTGCAGCTGACGCCGCCGTATTCATTGTTCAGGAAGAAAGACCTCGCGTCTCTTGACGCGGCCGGCAATCCGACCAAAGTCTCAAGCTACAAGGATATCAACTATGACAACTGGAGTTCGGCCGACCGGTACAAGTGGATCGAGTACCACAAGTGGAAGTTCAGCGCTGAGACCTATACTAAAGTCCTGGGAGACCTGGTCTTCATGGGCAGGGCGCAGTTCGGTTATCTTGGCTACTACAACCGCAATTGGGGCTATTCCCCGTTCGAGGGTTTCCGGGTCGGTGGAGACGGAATGTCCGGATATGACACTTACGGCTCGGATATTATCCCTCTGAGGGGATATGAGAACTATTCCCTTACCCCTTGGGAGGCTACTCCTTACAACACCAACGGCTACTACGCCGGTAATGTCTATGACAAGTTCACGGTCGAGGCCCGTTATCCGGTGATCCTGCAACCCCAGTCAACCATTTTCGCCCTGCTTTTCCTTGAGGGCGGTAATTGCTGGTCTGACATAAAGAGTTTCAATCCTTTCCAGATCAAGAGATCCGCCGGGATCGGTGTCAGGGTCTTCCTCCCTATGATCGGTCTTTTGGGTGTTGATTGGGGCTACGGATTCGACAATCCCACTAAGAGTGAGAGGAGTCAGTTCCACTTCATGATAGGACAACAGTTCTGATATTCATTTTTATTTTTAAATTTGCACAATCTTTGCAAACCCTTTTTACCGCAAACTGATAAATTTGAATTTGATATGAAAAAAATCGTTTTGTTTGCCGCTATGGCTTTTCTCACCCTCACGGCTTCTGCCCAGGTGAAGTTCGCCTATGTCGATTTCAATGAGCTTGTGATGCTGATGCCCGAGGCTGACGCGGCCAGGACTCAGATGCAGGCGGCCCAGAAAGAGGCTAGCGACACCTATCAGAGCATGGTTGACGAGGCCAATGCCAAGTTCTCCGAGTATCAGCAGAAGCAGTCCACTTGGACTCCCGCTATCAAGGAGAGCAAGGAGAAAGAGCTTGGTGAGATCCAGAACAGGATCCAGGAGTTCCAGCAGTCCATCCAGATGGAGCTTCAGCAGCAGAACCAGCAGCTCATGGAGCCCATCCAGAAGAAGGCTATGGAGACTGTCGAGAAACTGGCCAAGGCCGGAGGTTATACCATGGTTTTCGAGGCCAGCCAGTATCTCTATGTCGACAAGTCCCAGTGCAAGGATCTCACTCCGGACGCGAGGAAAGAGCTGAATATCCCCGCCGGCAGGACTCTTGAGACTCTCCAGGCTGAGCTTCAGGCCCAACAGCAGTAGACTGACACATATTTGGTTTTTGAGACAGGCGGTGAGCCTGTCTTTTTTATTTGGATTTATTGTGTTTTTACCTATAATTTCTTTACATTTGCAACCACAACAGCGTTATATCTGATTTTTTGTAATAACTAATAATGAAAACCACAGAGATCATGGCCCGTCTCCAGGCCAAGTACCCTACAGAGAAAGAGTATCTCCAGGCGGTACAGGAGGTTCTTGAGTCCATCGAGGAAGTATACAACCAGCATCCTGAGTTCGAGAAGGCTAAGATAGTCGAGAGGCTTGTGGAGCCAGACAGGATTTTCACTTTCAGGGTGACTTGGATCGACGATAACGGTGAAGTCCAGACTAATCTCGGCTACCGTGTCCAGTTCAACAGCGCTATCGGGCCTTACAAGGGAGGTCTCCGTTTCCATAAGGCCGTCACTCCCTCAATGCTCAAGTTCCTTGGTTTCGAGCAGACTTTCAAGAACGCTCTGACCACCCTTCCTATGGGTGGAGCGAAGGGCGGCTCAGATTTCGACCCCGTGGGCAAATCCAATGCCGAGATCATGCGTTTCTGCCAGGCTTTCATGCTTGAGCTCTGGCGCTGCATCGGTCCCGACCAGGATATTCCCGCCGGTGATGTGGGTGTCGGTGGCCGTGAGATCGGTTTCCTGAATGGAATGTACCAGAAACTCGCCCGTGAGTACCATACCGGTGTCCTCACAGGCAAAGGCGCCACATGGGGAGGTTCCATCCTCCGTCCCGAGGCAACCGGTTTCGGCGCTCTCTACTTTACCCAGCATCTTCTTGAGAAGGCTGGCAAGGATATAGTCGGAAAGAAGGTCGCCCTCTCTGGCTTCGGTAATGTCGCGTGGGGCGCCGCCACCAAAGCCCGCGAGCTCGGAGCAAAGGTTGTCGCCATCTCCGGCCCCGACGGTGTCTGCCATATTCCTGAGGGAATCACTTCCGAGATGATCGATTATATGCTCGACATGCGCGCCTCCAACCGCAACAAGGTCGAGGATATGGCGGTCAAGTTCCCCGACAAAGCGTTCTTCACCGCCGGCAAGAAGGCGTGGAGCGTCCCTGTCGACATCGCTCTTCCTTGCGCTTTCCAGAATGAGCTCAGCGAGGATGACGCCAAGGAACTCGTCGCCAATGGTTGCTGGTGCTGCTGCGAGGTCTCCAATATGGGATGCCAGCCTGGCGCTATCCACTATTTCCAGAACAATGGGATCCTCTTCGCTCCCGGTAAGGCTGTCAACGCCGGTGGTGTCGCCACTTCCGGTCTTGAGATGACCCAGAACGCCGCCCACATCAGCTGGTCTGCCCAGGAGGTCGATGACAAGCTTCACTGGATCATGCGCAGCATCCACGAGCAGTGCGTCAAGTATGGAACACGCCCTGACGGCACTGTGGACTATGTCAAGGGAGCCAATATCGCCGGTTTCATGAAAGTCGCTGAGGCGATGCTTGAGCAAGGCGTGATATAGTGTAAGGTTTTTTGTGATTGAAACAGGCGGATCGGATACCCGATTTGCCTGTTTTTTATTCAATAATGTTTATCTTTGCAGGTTATAAGCAAGGATATTATATTGAATAAACATATTTTAAAATGGCTGAAACAACAACTGAAACAGCTGGGAAGAAGAAATTCAATTTGAAGTATTGTGTTCTTCTTCCGATTGTCCTCCTGGTCACGCTTTTCCTCTGGTGTGTACCGACTTCCTTCTATGGTATTGATGCCCTTACACTCAGCCAGCAGCGCGTCATAGCCTTGTTCGCCTTCGCCGCCCTGATGTGGATGTTCGAGATCATCCCTAACTGGACGACTTCTGTCCTGCTGATCGTGATAGCCCTCCTGACTGTCTCGAACAAGGGTATCGGTTTCTTCTGCACCCCGCAGGCCGGTCAGCTCGTGAGTTACAAGAACATCATGGCCGCGTTCGCGGATCCTGTCGTCATGTTGTTCCTGGGCGGTTTCGTGCTTGCCATCATGGCTGAGAAGTATGGTCTGGATGTGACTCTCGCGAGGGTCCTTCTTGCCCCCTTCGGCACAAGGCCCAAAATGGTCCTGCTGGGTTTCCTCATCGTGATCTCGGTTTTCTCGATGTTCATGAGCAACACGGCGACCGCCGCGATGATGCTGGCTTTCCTGGCTCCTGTGCTGTCGGTTCTCCCTAAAGACGACAAGGGTAAGGTCGGCCTCGCTCTGGCTATCCCTATCGCGGCCAACATCGGAGGTATTGGCACACCTATCGGTACCCCTCCCAACGCCACGGCTGTCAAATTCCTGTCCGAGGCTGGCGCGGAGGTGTCTTTTGGCCAGTGGATGGGAAGGATGGTTCCCTTCGTGATCATCATGATCTTGTTCGCCTGGGTTCTTCTCCAGATATTCTTCCCTTTCAAGAGCAAGGAGGTGAAGCTTGAGATCCCGAAGAACAACAAGGAGAAAGATTGGAGATACTACACTGTCTGGATCACTTTTCTCGGGACGATCGTCCTCTGGGCTACCGAGCAGTTCACGAAGATCAATTCCAATGTCGTCGCCCTGATCCCTCTGGGTGTGCTGACCTGCACCGGCATTTTCACCAAGGAAGACATCAAGGAGATCAACTGGAGCGTTCTCTGGCTGGTGGCTGGAGGTTTCGCTCTCGGAACATGCCTGCAGGAGACCGGCCTGGCTAAAGTGCTGATCGAGTCGATCCCGTTCGGAACTATGCCGGTTGTCCTTGTGCTTGTGGTCGCGGGCCTTGTCTGCTATTTCCTTTCCAACTTCATCAGCAATTCGGCCACTGCGGCCCTCTTGATCCCTATCTTGATCGTTATCGCCCAGGGTATGGCCGATCCGGCAGCCGTCAACAACGCCCAGTTCCTGTCGCTTGGCGGCACCAAGGCCATGATCTCGTTCATCGCGGTTTGCGCCTCGATAGCCATGTGCTTCCCGATTTCCACTCCTCCGAACGCCATCGCGGCCTCTACTGGACTTGTCGAGACCAAAGATATGGCCAAAGTGGGCATAATTATAGGTGTCGTTGGTTTTGTCCTCGGATATTTCTGGCTCACAACTATTTTCCCTTTCGCTTGATGATGGCGGTCCTTTGAGCCTGTGATAGTTTAACTTAAATTTATATTTTGATGAGAAAAGCAATCGTGGCCATAACGGCTCTCGTCCTGTGTGTGTCCAGTTTGGCGCAGGAGAAGCCCGCCAACCTTAAACTTTACGGATTTGTCCGTAATTACTTCGCCTTTGACACTCGTGAGAGTATCGCCCTGACAGAGGACTTCTTTTACTATGTGCCTAAAGATCAGAATATTGTGGACGAGGTGGATCTCAATGCCCAACCCTCATTCCGTTTCGCTGCCCTCACGACTCGCCTCGGACTTGACATACTTGGCTATGAGTATGATGGTTTCAAGGTGACAGGAAAGATCGAGGGAGATTTCTATGCGGGAGTCTCCGGTGTTACCGGCACGGCCCAGCTTCGTCTCCGTCAAGCCTATGCCTCCATCGGCAAGGGTGACTGGCTCGTGACGGCGGGCCAGGCGTGGCATCCGATGGCCGCCGACATGCCGGATGTTTTCTCGTTGAACACGGGAGCCCCGTTCGGGCCGTTCTCCCGTACCCCTCTTGTCAAGTTTGACCTCAGCCTGTCCAACTCGCTCTCTTTGACCGCGGCTGCCCTCTGGCAGATGCAGTACACATCCGCCGGACCGGACGGAGCCTCGGCCAACTATATCAAGTACGGCATGACTCCCGAAGCCTACCTGGGACTCACCCTCAAAACCGGTGGTTTCACGGCAAGGGTAGGAGGCGACCTGCTCTCCATCAAGCCACGTTGGAATGACGGCAAAAAGAAGGTCAGCGACCGTATCACGACAGTCTCCCCGTTCCTTTACCTCCAATACAAGAGCGGCCTGTTCTCTGCCAAGGCCAAGACAATCTTCGCCCAGGCCGGTGAGCACATGAATCTCAATGGCGGCTACGGAATATGCGAAGTCAAGGATGACGGAAGCTACAGGTACACGCCGACCCAGAACTCCTCCACTTGGGTGAGTCTGATGTATGGGAAGAAGACCCAGGCGATTCTCTTCGGTGGTTTTGTCAAGAACTTCGGTACCATTGAGCAGCTCCATGGCTTCAAGGATGGATATGCCCCCGCCTCTAATCTCTATTTCAGCAAGAACAGTTTCTCGAACATGAACGCTATGTGGAGAGTCACCCCTACTGTCATCCACAACATCGGCAAGTTCTCCGTCGGACTTGAGTATGAGCTCACCAGCATCCAGTATGGCGACTACAAGACCGTCGGCGGAGTGAAGTGTCTGGGCAACTGGGGTCTGGCTGAAGACAACCTCCACTGGATCACCAACCATCGTGTCCAGGCTCTCTTTAAGTACTCGTTCTGATATCCTATCCTATAGACTATGAAAAAGTCCGCTATTTTGTTATTTACAGCCGCTTTGGCTTCCTGGGCCAGTGATATGGTCATGGCCCAGGAGCGGGTGGCCAGTCATAATGGCCGGTTTGAGCCATACGGCTTTTTCCGTACCGCCGCTATCTTTGACACCAGGGACTCTGATGCCGACTCGGAGGACCTGTTCTATTTCCGTCCTCTGGACTATAAGATCAACCTGGAGAAACAGGATGTCAACGATAACATGTCTCTGAAGTCTTATGCCATCACCACCCGTCTTGGAGTCAATATGACAGGGTACAGATACGGCTCCATGAAGGTGGATGGAAAGGTGGAGACAGATTTTTACCTGATGAACGGTTCTACGGCTTCTTTGAGGCTGCGTCACGCTTTTGTCGACATCTACTGGGACAAACTCGGCTACATGGAAAGCAAGTTTTCTTTCAGGGTCGGCCAAAGCTGGCATCCGATGGCTGAGGATCTGCCGTATTGTGTCAATGTCGAGACAGGGGCTCCTTTCACTCCTTTCAACTGGAGTCCACAGCTTATGTTGGATTATGCCTTCGCTGGCAAGTTCCACTACACCGCGGGAGCTTTATATCCGACGCAATTCCTGCCGACAGGCCCTCAAGGAGAGTCTGAGAACTATGTCAAATATGGCCTGATACCCGAGCTGTATGGGGGTATCTCGTTCACGGGCAGGCATTTCACCGCCAAGGCGGGCGCGGATTTCCTGTCCTTGAAACCCAGGTGGCGGACCACCACCAGGAATTATGTCATTGTCGATTGGTATGACATAGGGACAAAGGTCAAAGACAGGCTGAACATGATTAGCCCTTTCGTGTATCTCCAGTTTGAGAAAGGTATTTTCAAGATAAACGCCAAATCGGTGTTTGCCCAAGGCGGAGACCATCTTTCTCTGATGGGTGGCTATGCCATGTATGACTGGCGGGACATTTATGAGTACAAGTACACTCCTCTCCGCTCCACTGTATCCTTCCTGTCTTTCTCTGTCGGAAGATCATTGCGTTTCATGTGCATGGGCGGCTACATGAGAACTCTGGGTTCCGCGCATAATCTTTCTGTCGACACGAATGGCTACAGCCGCGAGTCCGATGTCTATTACTCGTCTTTCGGGGACAAAGGTATCTCGCAGATGGTTCGGGCTACACCGACGCTTGCCTACAGTGCCGGTAAACTGACAGTGGCCGTAGAATACAACTACTCCTCAGTTGAGTATGGAAATAACAATCAGCTGGACAATTACGCTATTCCAAGGGAGAACCTCCATTGGGTCACGAACCACAGGGTGATGGGTGTCGTCCGTTTTTCGTTATGACCGTCAATCGCTTGGGGATACGGATAATCATTCGCTTATAATGAGAAAATCTCTGAGAGTAATAGCCTTTGTGGCGTTGTCGTTATCTCCCTTTGTCGCTAAGGCTCAACCCGCTGATCCTTACGAGCTTCCGGATCCGCTCAAGATGGAGGACGGCCGGATTGTGAGGACCAGGCGCCAATGGATAAAGAAACGCCGGCCTGAACTGATGGAGATGCTTCGTTCCCAGATGTTCGGAAGGGAGCCCGGACAAGCTCCGGATCTCCATTCTGCTGTCCTGGAGGAAAGTTCCGAGGCTTTCGGCGGCCTGGCTACCCGTAGGCAGGTCAAGATCAGTTTTGACAAGGATGAGAAGTATTACCTGACTCTCCTGATGTACATTCCAAATGACCGGAAAGGGCCGGTCCCGGCTTTTTTGGGGGCTAATTTCAAGGGCAACCATGCCACGACGAGCGATCCCGCTGTCCTGCTGCCGGCTCCCGACAAGGTAGCGACTTTCGCTCCCGGTTTCCAGGTCGAGCCGAGAAACACCAACGGGCATCGTTGGGAGTATGAGTATATCCTCAGGAGGGGTTACGCTGTCGCCACTTTCTGTTATCACGATGTCGATCCGGACTTCCACGATGGTTTCCACAACGGGGTTCACCAGCTGATGGACGGAGACAATCCCAGGGACGGCGAGTCATGGGGATCCATATCCGCGTGGGCCTGGGGGCTTTCACGTTGCCTGGACTTCCTTGAGACGCAGAAGGAGATCGATTCCAAGAAGGTGGCTGTCCTTGGCCATTCCAGACTTGGCAAGACCGCTCTTTGGGCCGGGGCTGCCGATCAGAGATTCGCCCTTGTGATAGCCAATGACTCAGGTTGTTCCGGCGCCGCTATCGCCAGGAGGAAATCCGGAGAGACTGTTGAGGTCATCAACAGGTCTTTCCCGCACTGGTTCTGTTCCAACTATGCCGCCTTTGGGGGCAGGGAGGAGATAATGCCGTGGGATCAGCATGAGCTTGTGGCCATGATCGCCCCGAGGCCAGTCTACGTCTCCAGTGCCAGCGAGGACGACTGGGCTGATCCGGTCGGAGAGTATTTCAGCCTTGTTGGGGCGGCTTCCGTATATCGCCTGTTTGGTTATGAGGGAATAACGGACATGACCGTGCCGGAAATAGAGCGGCCGGTGGTTGCCGGCAGGATGGGACACCATATCCGCAGGGGCGAGCACAATGTGCGCCTCTACGACTGGGAGCGTTTCATCAGCTTCGCCGACCGTTTCCTGAAATAGCTTATTCCCACTCGATCGTTGCCGGTGGTTTGGAAGAGATGTCGTAGACCACCCGGTTGACCCCCTTGACCTTGTTGATGATGTCGTTGCTGACCTGCGCGAGGAAATCGTACGGGAAGTGGAACCAGTCGGCGGTCATGGCGTCAGTGGAGACGACTGCCCTCAGGGCGACCGGATTCTCGTATGTCCTCTCGTCGCCCATCACTCCGACGCTCTTGACCGGCAGGAGGATGACCCCGGCCTGCCAGATGGCGTCGTTAAGGTTACACGCCTCGATTCTCGGGTCAGAGGCAGAGGGGAGGTGGAGGGACGAGCAGTCGTACGAGCGGAGACCTCTTATGAATATGTCGTCGGCTTCCCGCAGCACATCCAGCTTCTCCCTGGTGATGTCACCTATTATCCTGATAGCCAGCGAGGGACCAGGGAAGGGATGTCGTCCCACAAGCTCCTCCTTGATCCCGAGAGCCCGACCAACCCTGCGGACCTCATCCTTGAACAACATCCGCAGTGGCTCGACGATCTTGAGATTCATCTTCTCAGGCAGCCCGCCGACATTGTGGTGCGACTTGATCTTCGAGGCTATCCCCTCAATCCCGGCGGATTCGATCACATCCGGGTAGATCGTCCCCTGGGCCAGCCAGCGGGCTCCCTCGATCCGGCGGGCGTATTTGTCGAAAGTCTCGACGAACAGGCGGCCGATTATCTTGCGTTTCGCCTCCGGTTCTGTGACACCTGACAGCTCCCGCAGGAAGTCCTCCGAGGCGTCGGCGCCGATCACATTGAGGTTCATGTCCCTGTAGGATGCCAGCACATCCTCATATTCGTTTTTCCTCAGCAGACCGTTGTTGACGAATATGCAGGTGAGGTTGTGGCCGATCGCCTTGTTGAGCAGCACGCCCGCGACAGTCGAGTCGACCCCTCCGCTGAGTCCGAGGATCACCTTGTCGTCACCGATCTGGGCCCTGAGCGCCTCCACAGTGGTCTCGATGAAAGAGTCCGGAGTCCAGTCGCCGGCGCATCCGCATATCCCGAAGGCGAAATTCCCGAGGATCTTGGAGCCTTCAGTGGTGTGGAACACTTCCGGATGGAACTGCACCGCATAGGTCGGCTCATCATCAAAGGCATAGGCAGCGTTGGCCACATTCTCTGTGGAGGCGATGACCTTCGCCCCCTCCGGGAGCGCGGAGATCGTGTCCCCATGCGACATCCAGACTTGTGATCGGAGCGGAATTCCTTCAAAGAGAGGCGATTCCGGATCTGTGATGTCCAGAATAGCCCTGCCGTACTCCCTTGCGAGAGAGCCTTCGACCTTGCCTCCGAATTTGTGGGCGAGGTATTGGGCCCCATAGCATATTCCGAGCAGGGGAAAGCGTCCTTTGATGTCTCCCAGGTCGATCTGGGGCGCGTTGGAATCCCTTACCGAGCAGGGACTGCCGGAGAGGATCACTCCCTTGACATCGCCTCCGAGGGAAGGGACTTTGTTGAACGGGTAAATCTCGCAATAAACATTCAGCTCTCGCAGGCGTCTCCCGATGAGTTGGGTGACCTGGGAACCGAAATCAAGAATGATGATTTTTTCTGTCATTGGGTCGGGTGTTTCCTTGACAAATTTAATACAAAAACGGAACACTGAAAAATAATGCGCAAAATGAATATTAATTGAAAATTTATGCATATATTTGCGTCGAATTTGAATATTTATCAAAAGTGAAAAGCAGACCCGAAAGACACAAAATCATCAGGGAGGTAATCTCCGGCGGGAAGATCTCCAGCCAGGAGGAGCTGGCCTTGATCCTTGAGAAAAGGGGGATTGAGGTGGCTCAGGCCACGCTGTCGAGGGACATCCGCGACCTCGGCATCACCAAGCTGCACGATGGCGACGGTTATTATTACAGTTTGCCTGGAGCGGCCTCGCGACCTTCCGGGAGGAAGTTTCCGGAGTCATTCGGGAGCGTGTCAAGCCTTGAGTTCGCCGGCTCGCTCGCCGTGTTGAAAACGATGCCCGGTCATGCCAATATGATAGCGGCCCTGATCGATGCGGGGTCGTTGCCGGAGGTGGCCGGCACGATAGCGGGGGACGACACCGTCATGCTGGCTATCCGGGACGGAGCGTCGAGGGAGGATATCCTTGGATCTTTGGGGAGACTGTTCTCCGGACTGGAATCTAAACGATTGAATTGAGCAGATTTATAATTGTAAGGCAGATGAATTTGGAAGACATAACGATAGAGGTCGCCTCTGAGAGGCACCTGGTCTATGTTGAGAGGATATTGACGGCCATAGAGGAAGCCGCCAAGGTGCGGGGAACGGGGATAGCTCGCAGAAAGCCGGACTACATATCCCGGAAAATCGGGGAAGCCAAGGCGGTGATCGCCCTTCATGGAGATGATTTTGCCGGGTTCAGCTATATCGAGACCTGGGAGCATAAACGTTATGTGACCACCTCGGGACTCATCGTGCGCCCTGAATACAGGGGACTCGGGATAGCCAAGAAAATCAAGGACATGACCTTCTCCCTGGCCAGGACACGTTGGCCCAACGCCAAGATATTCAGCCTCACGAGCGGGGCGGCCGTGATGGCGATGAACACTAAGCTCGGTTACAAGCCGGTCACGTTCGCGGACCTGACCAGCGACGAGGCCTTCTGGAAGGGCTGTGAGGGCTGCGTCAATGTCGATGTGCTGAAGAGGACCGACAGGAAATATTGCATCTGCACGGGTATGCTCTACGATCCCGAGGAGCATCTGCCGGCCAAGATTCCACAGGATGTCCTGGACAGGATCGCGGCCCTTGATAAGGAAGAAGACACAAACGATTGACAAATATGGCAAAGAAGAAAGTAGTGGTCGCTTACAGCGGCGGCCTGGACACCTCGTTCACGGTCATGTACCTCGCGAAAGAGAAAGGTTATGAGGTTTACGCGGCTTGCGCCGACACTGGAGGTTTCAGCCCTGAGCAGCTGAAAGACAATGAGAAACGAGCCTATGAGCTTGGCGCCAAAGAGTATGTCACGCTTGACGTGACGAGAGAATATTACGACAAGAGCCTCAAGTACATGGTTTTCGGAAATGTCTTGAGGAACGGGACTTACCCGGTCTCGGTCTCTTCTGAGCGGATATTCCAGGCCATGGCCATAGCCCGCTACGCCAAGGAGATCGGCGCGGACGCGATAGCCCATGGCTCGACCGGGGCCGGCAACGACCAGGTGCGTTTTGACATGACCTTCCTCGTGATGGCTCCCGGGGTCGAGATCATAACCCTGACCCGAGACATGGCCCTGACCCGCCAGTTTGAGGTCGATTATCTCAATGAGCATGGGTTCAAGGCTGATTTCAAGAAACTTAAATATTCCTACAACGTGGGTCTATGGGGCACCTCAATCTGCGGAGGGGAGATATTGGATTCTAAGCAGGGCCTCCCTGAGAGCGCGTACCTCAAGCAGGTCGCCAAGGATGGATCCGAGATTATCGAGATCGGCTTCGACAAGGGCGAGATCGTCTCCGTCAATGGGGAGCGGTTCTCCGACAAGGTGGCTGCCATCCAGAAGGAGGAATCCATCGCCGCCCCGTACGGTATCGGACGTGACATGCATGTGGGCGACACCATCATAGGAATAAAGGGCCGTGTCGGGTTCGAGGCTGCCGCCCCGATGCTGATCATGGCCGCGCACAAGTTCCTGGAGAAGTTCACGCTCAGCAAGTGGCAGCAGTACTGGAAGGATCAGGTCGCGAACTGGTACGGCATGTTCCTGCATGAGAGCCAGTACCTTGAGCCGGTCATGAGAGACATCGAGGCTATGCTTGAGAGCAGCCAGCGCAATGTTACCGGCAAGGTCACGATGGAGTTGCGGCCTTGGTCGTTCTCTACGGTCGGTGTCGACTCGCCTTGTGACCTCGTGAAGACCAAGTTCGTGGAATACGGTGAGATGCAGAAAGGCTGGACCAGCGAGGACGCGAAGGGCTTCATCAAAGTCAGCTCGACGCCTCTGCGGGTGTACTACACCGCGCATAAGGACGAAGGGGAAAAACTTGAAAAGGAACTGTAGATGACTGCCGATGGTAAGATAAAGGTCGGGATCATCGGTGCTGCCGGCTACACTGCCGGTGAGTTGCTGCGGATCCTCGTGAACCACCCCAACGCCGAGGTGGTCTTTGCCCAGAGCGCCAGCCATGCCGGAGAACCTCTCTGGTCCGCCCACTCCGACCTCCTCGGCGAGACGGACCTCCGATTCATATCTTCTGTATTCACGAGCGAGGGCACTCTCGGTGGTACAGAGGTGCTGTTCGTGTGCTCGGGACACGGGAAGTCGAAGGACTTCGTCCATTCCCTGCCCTCATCCTACCAGGGTGCCATAATTGACCTGAGCAATGACTTCCGCCTCAAGGCTGACGCCGAAGACTTTGTCTACGGCCTCCCGGAAGCCTTCCGTGAAAAGATTAAAGGCGCGAAGCACATCGCCAACCCCGGGTGCTTCGCCACGGCCATCCAGCTCGCCCTGCTGCCCATGGCAAAGGCAGATCTCCTGCCGGAAATCCACGTCACCGGAATAACCGGCTCGACCGGAGCCGGCCAGGCTCCCTCAGCCACGACCCATTTCAGCTGCAGAAACGACAATCTCTCTGTCTACAAGGCGTTCACCCACCAGCATTTAGGTGAGATAGGGGAGACTCTGGGGACCCTCGCTCCGAGTTTCGGGGGAGAGATCAATTTCGTGCCGGTCAGGGGAGACTTCGCGCGGGGTATCCTCGCGTCGGTGTATTTCGACTGCGATCTTCCTGAGGAAGCTGCGGTAGATGTCTACAAAGATTATTACAAGAACGAGCCGTTTGTTCATGTTATTGAATCAAACCCGGACATGAAGATGGTCGTGAACACGAACAAATGCGTGCTTAATGTGTGTAAACACGGGCGGAAACTCCACGTTATCAGTGTGATAGATAATCTCATCAAGGGAGCGTCCGGACAGGCTGTCCAGAACATGAACCTGATCTTCGGACTTCCCGAGGACACAGGACTTCACCTTAAGGCTAACCGTTTTTAGAGTACGCGTGATTTACAACTGATTGTCAATAAGGTGATTAAGCGAGACCCATCCCTCCTTTTTGATGGGATGGCATGTGGATAAAAAGTTGAAAATAAGATATTTACAAATCACGGCCCATGAAACTATTTGATGTATATTCACTATTCGATGTGACGCCGGTCAACGCGAAAGGCACCAGAGTTTGGGACGACCAGGGGACTGAGTACCTTGACCTTTATGGGGGCCATGCCGTCATCTCCGTGGGGCATTGCCATCCGAGGTATGTCCAGGCTGTCACTGAGCAACTTGGCAAGCTGGGCTTTTATTCGAACAGTGTCCGCAACCCTCTCCAGGAGGAGCTTGCGGAGAAGGTCGGGGAACTGTCGGGCTATCCGGAATATTCCCTGTTCCTCTGCAACTCGGGAGCCGAGGCCAATGAGAACGCGTTGAAACTGGCCTCTTTCCACACCGGCAAAGACCGGATCGTCGCGTTCAGGGGCGCTTTCCATGGCCGCACTTCAGGGGCTGTGGCTGTGACTGACAATCCCAAGATCAGGGCTCCGTTCAACTGTGGCCACAAGGTCACGTTCGTTTCACTGAATGACCTTGAGGCTGTCAAGGCCGAGATCTCCAGGGGCGATGTGGCCGGGGTCATAATCGAGGGAATCCAGGGTGTCGGCGGAATCAAGATTCCCGATGACGGATTCTTGCGGGAACTCAGGAAGTTGACTAAGGACGCGGGTGTGGTCCTGATCCTGGATGAGGTGCAGAGCGGTTACGGCCGTACAGGAAAGTTCTTCGCCCATCAGTGGGCCGGGATCAAGCCGGACATTATTTCCATGGCGAAGGGCATGGCTGGCGGGTTCCCGATCGGCGGCGTGCTGATCTCGCCGGAGTTCGAGGCGGTCAAAGGCATGCTCGGAACAACTTTCGGCGGCAACCATCTGGCCATGGCCGCCGCGATCGCCGTCGCCGACATCATCAAGGACGAGGATCTCGTCTCCAACGCCCTCGCCGTCGGCGATTACCTCAAGTTTCGCCTTCAGGCGGTCGAGCCGCCGAAGACACCTTCGGCGAATGTCAACGGGCAAACTTTGGCGATCAAGGAGGTGAGAGGACGCGGGCTTATGATCGGGGTTGAGTTCGACGGGCCGGTGGGGGAAATAAGGCGGAAACTGCTGTTTGAAAAACACATATTCACCGGGGTGTCCGGGAAGAACATGATCCGCCTGCTGGCACCGTTGGTGCTGACGAAAGAGGACGTTGACATATTCATAAATGCATTGGAGGAAGTTCTATGAGATCATTTTTTCACGTAAGCGACATAGGTGACCTCGGCAAGGCCCTTGAGGAAGCCCGCCAGGTCAAAGCCACCCCCTTCGCCTGGAAAGAGCTCGGAAGGGACAAGACCATAATCCTGATATTCTTCAACAGCAGCCTCAGGACCCGCCTCTCGAGCCAGAAAGCCGCCCTCAACCTCGGGATGAACCCCATCGTCTTGAATGTCGGCGCCGACAGCTGGAAGCTTGAGACCCAGCTCGGCGTGGTGATGGACGGAGACAAGAGCGAGCATCTCCGCGAGGCGATCCCCGTGATCGGAAGCTACTGCGACCTGATCGGGGTGCGTTCTTTCGCCGGTCTTCAAGACAGGGATTTTGACTATGCGGAAACCATTCTGAGCCAGTTTATTGAATATTCCGGAAAGCCTGTCATCAGCCTTGAATCGGCGACGGTCCATCCCTGCCAGGCCTTCGCCGACCTGATCACGATCGAGGAATACAAGACCAAGCCCCGCCCTAAGGTCGTCATGACTTGGGCTCCTCATCCGAGAGCTCTCCCTCAGGCTGTGCCGAACTCCTTCGCCGAGTGGATGAATGCGGCCGACGTGGATTTCGTGATCACCCACCCGGAAGGCTACGAACTGGACCCGAAGTTCGTCGGTGACGTGGTGGTGGAGTACGACCAGATGAAGGCCCTTGAGGGAGCGGATTTCGTCTATGCCAAGAACTGGAGCTGTCCGGGCGTTTCGCGTCCGGAAGACTACGGCAAGATCCTCAACAAGGATATGGACTGGGTGGTCGACGCCCGCCACATGGCCGTGACGGACAATGCTTATTTCATGCATTGTCTGCCAGTGAGACGCAACATGATAGTCTCCGACGAGGTGATTGACTCGCCCCGGAGCATCGTTATTCCGGAAGCGGCTAACAGGGTTGTGTCCGCCCAGGTGGTGATGAAAAGAATGTTGGAGGATTTGAGATGATCAAAGAGAGCCTGAATATCATTAAAGTCGGTGGTGCCGTCGTCGAGGACGAGGGCTCGCTCGCGGGATTGCTGATGTCTTTCTCCAGTCTCAAAGGCAAAAAGATACTTGTTCATGGCGGAGGTAAAATAGCCACCGAGATGGCGGGGAAACTCGGGGTAGAGACCCAGATGATCGATGGCCGCAGGATCACGAGCGCCGAGATGCTGAAGGTTGTGACCATGGTGTACGGCGGCCTCGTGAACAAGAACATAGTGGCCCGGCTCCAGGCCCTGGGAGTGAACGCCCTGGGGCTGACTGGCGCTGACATGAATGTGATAATGAGTGTCAAGCGGCCGGTCGAGTTGGTTAATTTCGGCTATGTGGGCGATGTGAGATACGTCAATGTCAATGCATTGACATCTCTTATCGAGGCAGGGGCGGTGCCGGTCCTGGCTCCTCTTACCCACGACAAGGAAGGGACGATGCTCAACACCAACGCCGACACCATCGCCTCCTCGGTGGCTGTCGCGCTGGCTGACAAATATTCAGTCACCTTGACTTTCTGCTCCTCTATCCCCGGGGTGCTGGGGAATGTGGAGGATCCCTCAAGCCTGATCAGGACGATCGCCAAGGCCGATTTCGATCCTATGGTCGCAGACGGGACTATCACCGCCGGGATGATACCGAAGCTCCAGAACGCGTTCGACGCGATCAACTCCGGTGTCTCGAAGGTTGTCATTACCTCCCCGTCGGATCTCTCAGGCGGCACAACAATCCTCGCCGACCCTGAGACTGACGACTAACCGACTGTCATTCTGAGCGAAGTGAAGAATCTGGATGAATACATAGTCCTTCTCCAAGACCTGATCCGCATCCCTTCTTTCAGCAGGGAGGAGGCCGCGGTCTGTGATTTTCTCGAGAACTGGCTGAAAGACAATGGATTCGAGGGCATCCATCGGGTTGGCTGTAATCTCTGGATGGAATCGGAGGCTCCTTCCGGGAAGCCGACCGTATTGCTGAACGCCCACATAGACACTGTGAGGCCCAACCACGGCTACACACGTGACCCTTTCGCTCCTGAGATCATCGGAGACCGTCTCTACGGGCTCGGCAGCAACGACGACGGTGGCTCGCTCGTGGCGCTTCTGGCGGCATATTCGGTCCTGTCATCCAGGCCACAGCCCTATCGTCTGGTCTTCTCCGCCACCGCGGAAGAGGAGGTGAGCGGCAAAGGCGGGATGGATCTTCTTCTTCCTGAGATCGGGAAGGTGGATTTCGGAGTGATCGGGGAACCGACCGGGATGGATATGGCGGTGGCGGAGAAAGGCTTGATGGTGCTCGACTGCACAGCCCATGGGATGAGCGGCCACGCGGCCAGGGAAGAGGGGGTCAACTCTATCTACAAGGCTTTTGAAGACATAAATTGGTTCCGGACATACAGGTTTCCGAGGGTCTCTGAATATCTCGGCCCGGTCAAGATGAGCGTGACGATGATCTCGGCCGGAACCCAGCACAATGTGGTGCCGGACGAGTGCCGGTTCGTGGTCGATGTGCGTCCCAACGGGATGTATTCCAACCCGGAGTTGCTGGAACTGATAAAGGGCTCGGTCTCTTGCGGGGTAAAGGAACGCTCCACGAGGATCGGCAGCTCGCATCTTTCTGTGGATCATCCGGCGGTTCAGCGTGGGCTCTCCCTGGGACTCCGGCCTTTCGGCTCTCCCACGACGAGCAACCAGGCGCTCTGTTCCTTCCCGACGCTGAAGGTCGGTCCCGGTGATTCCGCCCGTTCACACGGCCCGGACGAGTACATCGCCCTCGATGAAATCACCTCCGGTGTGACCACTTATGTTAGATTACTTGACGGATTGACTATTGTTTAGTTTAATATGGCAAACAAACTTTGGGATAAGGGATACGATGAAGACGCGCGGATAGACGCCTTCACGGTAGGACAGGACCGCGAGCTGGACCTTCAGCTGGCGGCTTATGTAATCTTGGGCACCATCGCCCACATCTACATGCTGGAAAGCGTAGGCCTTCTTCCGGTGGCCGATCTGGAAAAGTTGCTCCCGGAG
>JAFVED010000163.1 GCA_017478125.1 Bacteroidales bacterium
GTTCTCCTCGCTGACCGGGGATATGGCCACCTTCACCATCACCTGCTCGCCGGCCGCTGTTTTGAAGCAGGCCCTTCCGAACACGACTTCCCCTTCCCCTGTTTCCTTGGCCGGGATAATGTCAAGCGACTCGAAAGGCTTGTCGAAGACGGCGTAGAAGAATATCTTCTGGTCCTTTGCCCAGCCATGGGAGAACCGGCGACCCTTAATAGTCTTGCTGTCAATCACTTCTATTCCTGTGTCGTATGCCGAGTCCCAGCACCCGCCGTTCTGGAGGTCGATGACGACGGCAGCGTCGTCAGAGGCCGGGAAAGTGTAGCGGCTGAGGCCGACCCTGCATGTCGAGGTCATCTCGGCCGTGATCCCGTAGCGGGTAAGTGGCACGCTGTAGTACCCTGGCCTGGCGACTTCCTTGGTCCTGTCGGCGTATGACCATAGACCTGAGGCCTGGTCTGTCTCCACTCCACGGGCGTAAGTCACATCACTTGTGACAGGCATCAGTGTGATGTCAAAGAGATCCCCGATGCCGGTCCCGCTCAAATGGGTGTGGGAGAATCCGATCACGGTCGAGTCGCTGTCGTGGTAGCCGGAGCACCAGTCCCAACTCTGCGGGATGCTGGTGGGGCCGAGCTGGACCGCCCCGAAGGGCACGCTGGCTCCCACGAACACGTGGCCGTGGCCACCGGATCCGATCTTGACATCTACGTATCTGGTGAGATTGTCTTCCGGGGAGACAGGGGAGGAGCATGCGGGGAACAGCGCGGGGATCGAGGCCAGGACGGCGGCGAAGGTGACGGCTTTGAGATTCATGGTGGTTTGTCAGTGATTATTGTGAATCGCTAATTTAAGAAAAATAATTATATTTGTTTTTTACGATACAAACATTCGACATGGGCTTTTTCACTTTTCCCGGCCAGCAAGAGCACAGGAAGTTCAACTACAGGCCGATATACTACGACAAGGACGAAGAGGAGCGCCGCCAGGTGTTCGGCAAAGTCGACGGCAGTCTTGACGCTGAAAAGGCCAAGGGGAAGGAGAGCGGTGAGTATAAGGCCGGCTCCTACATCCGCGGGGCCTGGCGCGACGGCAACTATGCCCGCCGGAGCGACGCCGCCTCCGCCGTCCAGAAGATCATCGGCATCGTGGGCCTGATCCTGCTCGCCGTGGTGCTTATCTATTTCTGCAAGTTTTTCTTCCTGTTGTAGTTATGGAGCTTAGGATCCTGCCGGGTAACATAGCCAACATGATCGCCGCGGGGGAAGTGGTCCAAAGACCGGCCTCCGTGGTCAAGGAATTGATGGAGAACTCCATAGATGCCGGAGCGAGTCAGGTCAACGTGGTGATCGGAGACTCCGGCAGGACTTTGATCCAGGTGACCGATGACGGATCAGGCATGACCCCTGACGACGCTGTCCTTTGTTTCGAGCGTCACGCCACCTCAAAGATCGCGACCGCGGAGGACCTGCAGGAGATAATGACCTACGGGTTCCGGGGAGAGGCGCTGGCCTCAATCGCCGCTGTCGCTGAGGTGACATTGAGGACGAGGACGGCCGGAAGCGAGACCGGCTGCCAGGTGGAGATGGCCGGGTCGAGGCATGTCTCCACTTCGGAGGTCTCCGCTCCGGTAGGGACCAATATCGCCGTGAGGAACCTTTTCTACAATATCCCGGCGAGAAGGAAGTTCCTCAAGTCTGACAATGTTGAGTTGAAACATATTACCGAGGAGTTCACCAAAGTGGCGCTGACACGGCCTGGCACCGGATTCTCATTGTCGCACAACGGGAAGGACATTTTTGTCCTCCGTCCGGCGAAGTCGTTGAAGTACAGGATTATGGACTTGCTTGGCACCTCGGTGGCGGGTGACTTGGTGGATCTGGCGGCGGACACCTCGATGGTGAGTCTTCGGGGGTTTGCCGGCAGGCCCGACACGGCCCGCAAGACTCTCGGCAACCAGTTCTTCTTTGTCAACGGACGTTATTTCCGCAGCCCTTATCTCCACAAGGCCGTGATGAGGGCGTACGAGGGACTGATCCCTGAAGGTGTCACCCCTTCTTATTTCATCTACCTGGAGACGAATCCCGGCTCGGTCGATGTCAATATAAGCCCCGCGAAATCCGAGGTGAAGTTCGAGGACGACTCCCTGGTGTTCCAGGTCGTTTACGCCGCCGTCAAGGAGACCCTCGGGAAGAACTCTTTCGCCGGAGACATCGATTTCTCCAACCCGGAAGCCAATGACATGCCTGTTCTCGGGAGCCATTTCACCGATTACAAACCGGATGTCGCTCCGCGGGTCCAGGTGGATCCGGGTTACGACCCCTTCGAGCCCATGCCGCGTGTCCGCGGTTTTGAGCCTGGCAGGCTGGTCGACAGGAGGGAAGACTATGGGAAGTTGTTCGAGGACAAGTCATTGCCGATCACCCAGACCCTCATCTTGGGCGGACGCTATATAGTCGCTCCCGCGAGAGACGGGATGATGGTGGTGAACATCAGGAGGGCATGGGAGAGAGTGCTTTACGACAGGGCGATCGCGGCTCTCACAAAGCAGGCCCATGTCACTCAGGTCAACATGTTCCCCGTGAAAGTCGAGGTCGGGGCGGAGAACAGGCTTTTGCTTGACTCCAAGGCTCCTTTGCTCTCGTCGCTCGGTTTTGACATTTCTCCGTTCGGTACGGACACCATAGTGGTGAATGGTGTGCCGGAGGGATTCTCGGGAGAGTCCGGCAAGGTGGAGACCATGATCCAGGACCTTATCCTTATACTGTCTGACGACAGTGTCTCCCTTCCGGGAGTCATGGAATCGTCGATGGCTGAGAAGATAGCGCTGCTCGGGGCATCGACCCGCGGCGAGCTCTCATCCCCGATGGAGGCCCGGGCCTTGCTTGACTCCCTGCTCTCGAGCGCCAATCCGGAACTGACCATCTCCGGAAAGAAAACCATGGCCATTATGACCACTCCGCAGATAGACAAACTTTTCTGAACATAAAAAACATGGCACAATACTACGGCTACGGCGACAACCCTTCTGGCGGTTTCTTTTCCAGATTGCTCGGGAATATCCCGGATGTTACCAGGAACCTGTTTCTGATCAATGTGTTGATGTACATAGCGTCCCTTGTCAACCAGAACTTCATGGTGGCGACATTCTCCGTGTTCTATCCGAAGTCTCCTTTCTTCAGGTTTTGGCAGCCTGTGACCTACATGTTCATGCACGGCAGTTTCTGGCACCTTTTCGTCAACATGTGGTGCTTGTTGATGTTCGGATCCGCTTTGGAGAGGGCCATCGGAACGAGGAAATACCTCTTGTTCTATTTCGTCTCCGGGCTTGGGGCGTTGGTTGTCCACTTTCTTGTCCAGGATATCCAGGTCAGGGCTCTTCTCGCTGACGGCGCCCAAATGAGCCAGGCTTATGCCGACATCCTCAGGACCCCGACTCTCGGCGCTTCAGGAGCGATCTACGGAGTGCAGATCGGGTATGCCATGATCTACCCCAACGCGCTCTGGACGCTTGTTTTCCCGCCTGTTACCTTGAAGGCCAAGTGGTTCGTGTTGATATTCATCGGCATCGAGCTTTTCACGGGAATCACAGGCACTATGGATGGAGTCGCCCATTTCGCGCACCTGGGAGGAGCCTTGTTCGGATTCCTCCTGCTCTATTACTGGAAGAAGAGCGGTAAACTCTGGGTGAGATGAGCAGGGGGGCAAGGCGATCGGGCTGTTTGACAGAGTCCTTGGCGGGTTTGTTGACACTTCTCGCCGCGGTTTTGTTATTCCTGTCGTACGCCTCGATGGTAGTCAACCCCGCCAAGGCCTGGTACATGACCGCTCTGGGTCTCCTCTTTGTCCCCATAGCCATTTTGAACTTGCTGTTTCTCTACTGGGCGATCCGCCGCAGGTCCAGGGCCGCCCTGATCCCGCTTCTGGCCTTGCTCCCTTCGCTTGTGTTTATCGGCAGGTATCTCCAGTTTTCTTCCGGAGGCGTTGAGGCCCAGGACGATACAATCAAGATAGTGTCCTATAATGTGGGACGCTTCCAGATGGGGCGGAAGCCTGGGTCTAAGGCCACGGAAAGCAAGGCGGCCGTTATGGATTCCGTGGTCCGGTTCATAAAGTCAGCCGATGCGGACATTCTCTGTCTTCAGGAAGTCGACATCTCCGGGGAATTTGATGTGGCAAAGTTCGTCCGGGACCATTTCCCTGACTATCAGGCCTGTTATTTCATGTTCATCAATTCCGGAGGGGCTTACGGGAATATCACCTTAAGCCGGTTCCCTATCGCCGGGAAAGGACATCTCCAGTTTGAGAAAAGCGCCAACCAGGCTATTTACACCGACCTGAAAGTGCGGCAGGGATCGACCATCAGGGTCTATAACTGCCACTTTGAAAGCTATAATATCTCCCTTGCCAGTCTCGCCAGGTCCTTCGGGAAGCGCGACACGACGATGGTCAGGGCCACTGAGGAGAAAATGAAGAGGTCGATAGCCCTGCGCCGTGAGCAGGTGGAGCAGGTCATGGCTGACATTGAAGGGTGTCCGGTCGAGGCTGTCGTCACCGGGGACTTCAATGACAACCCGATGTCTTACACCTATCATCGTCTGATGAAAGGACGGAAGGACTCTTTCGTGGAGGCCGGGAAGGGATTCGGTGCCACATATTCAGCCTTATGGCCTTTCATCCGCATAGACTATATCCTCTATCCCAGTCACTTCAAAGCGGTCTCCAACAGGATCCCCAGGTTGAGGTATTCCGACCACTATCCTGTTGTAGCCGAGATAAGCTTATAAGATAAATAGTTGACCCATAGGATTTTAAGTATGAAACGAACTTTTCTCGCCATTTTTGTTCTAATGTCCGCCTGCGTGTCGCTCGTCGCGGCGCGGAAGGATTACACGGGGTTTGTGGACACCCGTATAGGTACTGACTCTGATTTCGCTTTCAGCCACGGGAACACCTATCCCGCCACCGGAATGCCTTTCGCCCAGCACCTCTGGTCCCCCCAGACCGGAGATCGCTATGACGGGTGGAAGTACAGCTGGCCCCACAAGGAGATCAGGGGGTTCGGGCAGACCCACCAGTGCAGCCCGTGGATGCAGGATTACGCGGTGTTCCTCCTGATGCCCGAGACCGGTCGGCTTGTCACCGGGCTCAAGGACAGGGGAGCCTCTTTCAGTCACGATAACGAGACGGCCAGGCCTCATTACTACAAGGTCACTCTCGACAACGGGATCACCACCGAGATCGCCCCGACCCCCAGATGCGGCTTTTTCAGGTTCTCTTTCCCGAAAAAAGACCCCGCCTATCTGCTGCTGGACGGCTACAACGATCTCAGTGAGATCCACATAGATCCGTCCAAAAAGGAGATCACCGGCTGGGTCAACAACGTCAGGTTCATCTCCGACAAGGAGTCTTTCCGGTGCCATTTCATCATCCGTTTCGACCAGCCGTTCCTTGAATATGGTACATGGGAGAATGAGGATGGCGGTATATTCCCGGACAAGACCGATGGAGAGGGCAAGGGATTCGGGGCGTATGTCCGCTTCAAGCCTGGAGCCAAGGTCAACGCCAGGATCTCGTCCTCGTACATCAGCCCGGAGCAGGCAGAGATCACTCTTGAGAGAGAGTTGGGCAAGTTCCGTAGGCTTGAGGATGTCGCCGCGGAAGGGCAGAGGGTCTGGAACGACCTTTTTGGCAGGGTCGACGTGGGCGGAGGCACCGAGGAGGAGGTCAGGACTTTCTATAGCTGTCTTTTCCGCGCCAACCTTTTCTCAAGGGAGTTCTATGAGATTGACAAGGAGGGAAACCCATATTATTACAGCCCTTACGACGGGAAGGTCCACGAGGGTTACATGTTCACTGACAACGGTTTCTGGGACACGTTCCGTTCCCAGTTTCCTCTGTCGGACATCGTGCATCCTACGATGCAGGGACGGTACATGAACGCCTTGCTTGACGCCCAGGAGCAATGCGGGTGGCTTCCTCAGTGGTCTGCTCCGGGAGAGACCGGCGGGATGGTGGGCAACCATGCCATCTCGCTGCTCGCCGACGCATGGGCGAAAGGAATACGGTCTTTCGATCCCCAGCGGGCCTTGAAAGCGTATGCCCACGAGGCCATGAACAAAGGCCCTTGGGCCGGAGCCAACGGCCGGGGCGGATGGGAGGACTACTGGACTCTTGGTTATGTCTCACACAGAGGCGGCAACGGGGCAACCGCCATGACTCTTGAGTACGCCTACGATGATTTCTGCGCCTGGAAGCTTGCCGAGAGCGTCGGTAACGGGTTCTATTCAAGGATATTCGGTAACTCCATGTTCAATTACCGTAATGTGTTCGACCCCCAGACCGGCTTCATGCGGGGACGCGACAAGGAGGGGAACTGGACGGAGCCGTTCGACCCCGAGGAGTGGGGCGGAGCTTATGTGGAGGGAGACGCCTGGCACTACACTTGGTCGGTCTTCCAGGACATACAGGGGCTGATCAACCTTTTCGGGGGCGACAAGAACTTCACCGACAAGCTTTACGCCGTGTTCACCACGGAGCCGTCCTTGAAAACCGGCACTTATGGCGGTGTCATCCATGAGATGGCCGAGATGGTCGCCGCCGGGATGGGGCAGTACGCCCACGGCAACCAGCCCATCCAGCACATGCCGTACCTGTATTGCTATGCCGGCCAGCCTTGGAAAACCCAGTACTGGGTCCGGCAGATAATGAGCCGCCTCTACAACAGCGGCCCCCAGGGTTATCCCGGCGACGAGGATCAGGGCGGAATGTCCTCCTGGTATGTCCTCAGCGCCCTCGGTATTTATTCGGTAACACCCGGAACGGACCAGTATGTCCTTGGCAGCCCTGTGTTCAGGGATGCCGTGATCACTCTGGAGGACGGGAAGAAATTCCGGATAGTGGCGGAGGGCAATTCTCCTGTCAATGTGTACATCCAGACGGCCACTCTTAACGGGAAGCCGCTGGACGCCAACTATATAAGATACCACGATATTGTCTCCGGCGGGGAACTGAGGCTTGTCATGGGACCCGAGCCCGCTTACGGGCGGGGCACCACCAAGGCCGCGGCTCCTTACTCCGTCTCGGAACCTGAAGACTGAGTGGCGGCGGACGCCTCGGAGTCAAGGGCCTTCTCCAGGTCCTTTGTTATCCGGATGGACAGGAGCTGCAGCGCTCCGATTATCAGCAGGACATACCGCAGCGCGAACTCGTCGCTCACCAGGAAGGCGAACAGGATGAACAGGCCGCAGCCGAAGAATCGTCCAAGGTAGAGTCCGGTCTCGTGGATGAATATGTATGAGTAGGAGTTCCGGTGTTCCTTCTTGCTGACATGGTCGATCACCCTCATCTGGATAGGGAAGTAGCCCATGTCCAGCAGCGGGCGAGCGAACACAAGGCACATGATGAATATGATGGCTCCGGCAGCGGAGAACAGCACCGCGTTCATCAGTCCGCCAAACGCGAAGAGGATGAGGCCGGATGCGAAAATGTGGATCCTGTGTCTCGGAAGGGTCAGCCGTCCGAGCAGATAGAGGATTATCGCCGAGACGATCGCCCCGGCCGATTGGAGGGTTCCCAAGGTGGTCTCGTTGCCGACCAGGGTCATGATCAGCATCGAAGGCGCTGTCACGATGTAACCCTGGGCGATGCCCTTCAGGCCGGCGAGTCCCATCATCTTGTTCCACAGCCTGTCGTACCTGGCGAAGATGAACCGCTCGCTGGCGGGATTCTCAAACCGGCCATGGCATATGGTAAAAGATGCGGCTATCGTGACGATGAACACCGCCACGGTGACAATCCGGTAGGCTGTGTTGAGGTTGCCTGAGAACCACCCGTTGTCGGCCGACGAGCCGAGGAAGGCGCCGATCGAGAACGGGACCACCACGCTCGCGAAAGTGTTGAAGAAGCTCTCGAGGCCATAGTAATAGTTCCTGTTGCTGTTCTCGGTGCTGCTGAGAGCCAGGAAATCGCGGTTGGCCCAGAAGAATCCGTATGAGATGCCCATGATCAGCCCGGCCAGCACGATCCCTCCGAGGCTGAGAGTCTTCAGGGACATCATGACCGCCATCGACACTCCGCTCAAGATCATTCCGAACGAATAGAGGTACTTCATCTTGATCTTCCTCATCAGGAAGCCGTTGATCAGGAAGGTGAGCGGGATTCCCGTGTAGACGGCCAGCTGGTACCCTACCACAAAGGACAGTTCCGTGGAATTGCGCAGGATGTAAGTGCCGACGAACAACTCCACCACCGGCAGGACGAAAGCGTAGAGCATATTCGTCAGCAGGAGAACCGGCATGTTGTGGGGATAAGACCGGAAGTGTTTGATTTCGTTGAGATAACGGGACATATTCTGAGGCTGTATTAAGTTTTCTTCGATTCTGCCCTCATCTCTCTCGGAGTCATGCCGTAGATCTTGCTGAACTCCTTGTAGAAATGGGATTTATGGTTGTATCCTGACTCGTACATTATCTCCTGGACTGTCTTGTTGGTGGATCGCAGGAGGTGGGCGGCGTGGTGGATCTTGACCGAGTTGATGAACTGGGAGGGACTCATTCCGGTAAGTCGCTGGAGTTTCCTGTAGACATTCGACCTGCTCATGCCCATCAGTGAGTATAACTCCTCGAAGGACATGTCCGACTCTTCGATATTAGCCTCGATCCATTT
Source organism: Bacteroidales bacterium (assembly GCA_017478125.1). Classification (GTDB taxonomy): domain Bacteria; phylum Bacteroidota; class Bacteroidia; order Bacteroidales; family UBA932; genus Cryptobacteroides. The sequence continues at coordinate 8,662 of JAFVED010000163.1, forward strand.
TGTGAGACTCACCAGGAACTCTTTGTCGGAAGCGTCCATGGTTATTCCTTCGAACATGTCCTTTGAGGACACCACCGACCCGTAATAGTCCTTCAGGGACGCGCGGCTGGTGAGGATCTGTTTCACTACGGACACGAGCAGTCTCGGATGGAACGGCTTCAGGAGATACGCGTCCGCTCCGATGTCCCGCCCTTGGATATTGAAGCCAATGTCGTCCTTGAAAGTCAGGAAGACGAACGGGATCTGGCGGGTAACCTCATTGCCTTTGAGGTACTTTATCAGTTCCAGACCGTCCATCCGAGGCATCACTATATCGCTGATGATCAGGTCTGGACGTGAATTCTTCAGAATCTCCACCGCTTCCTGGCCGTCACTCGCTGACATGACCTTCCAACCCGCTTTGGTCAGGATCTCGGACACCAGGTCACAGATCTGTCTCTCATCGTCGACGATCAGTATGAAGTGGCTGTCGGGCAATTCGGAATCTGGAGCCTCGCGCGTATTTGTCTCGGGGACGCTCTCCTGGATATCAATCTCTGAGAATCGGAGAGTCTGGCCGGAGGCGGAATCTTCCAGGACACTGTCTTCAGTCAGGACTCTCGGCAAAATCAAAGTGAAAGTGGTCGACTTCTCGGGCTCGCTCTCGACAGTGATGTCTCCAGACAGCGCCCCGGCCAGACTTTTGGCCAGGGCAAGACCAATACCGTTGCGCTGGATCTTACCTTTTTTCATCTGTTTTTCCAGCTTTCCGAGAATCTCGTACCGATTGAACACCTTCGTGAGATCCTCCGGTTTGATTCCCTTGCCCGAATTGGTCACCTTGACCACATCAGTGTCTGTTCCGGGAATATAATCCAACTGGATGAACCCATCGGCGGGAGTGTATTTGAAAGCGTTGGAAAGCAGGTTGTAGAGTATGATCTCCAAAGCGTCCCTGTCGGTCACTACCTCGTCCCCGGAAGGAGGCACATTTATCGTGAACTTGATCCTGTCCCCGTCAGCCAGGGCCACAAAATTGTCAGCCACCTGGGAAATGAACGAGTCGAGGTTGACTTTTCCCGGACGCAGGACATATTTGCCTGTGTCTACTTTCCGGAAATCAATTATGTCGCCGACCAGTTTCCGCATACGGGCGGCGTTGTTGCGGATGATGCCGAGATGCCGGCGGATCTCCGGGGACAGGGTGAAATTCTCCTGGAGATATTCCCCAGAGCCGTATATCAGGGTCAGGGGGGTGCTGAACTCATGGGAGATGCTGGTGAAAAAGTCCAGTTTGGCCTCGTAGGTCTCCTTCTGCTGACGGTTCTTCATCGATTCCATAAGGAGAAGGTCCCTTTGCTTAAGCCTTTCAGCCGCCATCCTTAGAGCCGCGGCGGCTAGCAGGGCAATCAGGATGAAATAGATGACAAAAGCCCATGGGGTCGCCGCCCAATGGTGACGCACCCGGATAGGGAGTGTGTACACGGTGTCATTCCAGACTTTGTCTCCGTTCGTGCATTTGACCATCAGGGTGTATTTTCCGGCTGGAACATTTGTGAATGAGGCCGTACCGTAAGTGCCTCCGAAATTCCAGCGGTCGTCAAACCCTTCGAGAAGGTAGGCATATTCGCAATTCCCGCCCCTGATAAAATCCAGGGCGAAATAATTGATTGAGAAGAAGTTCTCGTCATGGCGCAGGGTGACACCCCCATCCGGGTCAAATGGTTCCACCTGGCGCTGCTTGATGGACAACTCGCTGAATATCACATCGGGGCGGTAGTCCCGGATGTGGATGTCTTCCTGGCGGAAGCGGTTGTATCCTCCGACACCGCCGAAATAAAGGAAGCCGTCCCGGCTTTTGAAACAAGCCCCGTCTGAGAACTCGTCGCTCTGCAGTTCCTCGTAGTTGAAGAAGTTGACGAAAGACTCATCGGAGGGATCGAACATGGAGATGCCCCTTGTGGTCGAGAGCCAGATCCTTCCGATGTCGTCGCTCAGAATCCCGTGGATGGTGTTGTTGGCCAGGCCGTCGGCTTCTGTGAACGAGTGGAATCCACCGGATTCCACTTCTGATTCTTTCAAGTAACTGAGCCCGTAACTTGTGCCAATCCACAAGGTGGAGTCAGGATCCATGTAAAGGAACAGGATGTCGTTGTTGACCAGCGGGTACTCTCCCGACATGAATCTGCGGCTCTTTCCAGTTCCCGGATCGAAAAGGTTGAGTCCACCTCCCCTGGTCCCGACCCAGATGCGGCCGTCTGAAGCGGGAGCGATGGAGAATATGATATTGCTGCTCAGCGAGGCGGGATCTTCCCTGTCGTTCGAGAACACCTGCTGCCCGATGAGCCTGACCTTTGTCCCGGATGTCTCGTAGCGGACTTTCACAAGGCCGTAACCGTTGGTCCCGATCCAGACGCAGTCCCTTTCCGGATCTGGATATATCGAATAGACGAACCGCCAATTAGTTCCGGGAGCGGGCTTTAACGGCACGACTTTTTTCCGGGCGGGGAAATACAAGTCCATTCCCTCCCCGTCACTTCCGATCAGGATATGTCCGTCATACAGTCCTGGAGATATGCAGTACACGGCATTGTCGGAAAGGCCCTGGGCGGTTCCGATCCAGGAGAATGAGCCACCGGGATGACATTCGGCGATCCCGCTTCCTTTGCTCCCTATGAACAGGGTCCCGTCGTCGCTCTCCCAGAACGCCCTCACCGGACTGGCCCTCATAGGGAATATCTCTTCAGCGGTGGTCTTGTTGAAGGCGAGTCCGCTGTCGAAGCACTCAATGACACCTTTCCCGTCGCTTCCTATCCAGAGAATGTCCTGGGAACCGAGATACATCGAGAGGATTCCGGCGCTCTCGGCCATCCTCTCTTTGGCGAATCCCCCGGCTTCTCCCTTTGAGGACCAGATTCCTGAGTGATTGAGGGCCACATAGACCTTCCCCTGGTCAGAGACGCTTGAGGCCATGACCTCGTCGCCAGGATCAAGTGTTCCGACTCGGACTGGCGAGGAAGATTCTTTCCGCTTGCACCATATCTCATTGCCGGGAGCCACGATGACCAGTCCATCCCTCGACTGGCTGACTGACACCGCTTCTGGAGATTGCTCAAGAATAGCTGCCGACTCCATTGTCATCGCCTCTCCCTCGTGGCGGAAAGCGGCCACATAGAGCTTCTTGTCAGAGGTTTGGAGCAGCATCCTCGATTCATCCCACCTGAAGATTCTCTTGATTACGGAGGTGTTGAACTGGGGGATATTCAGGGACACAAGCCGTTGACTTTGCGGATCGAACCACGACAGACCCCATCCCAGGGAGGAGCAGAAGACAGTCCCGTCATCGCTCACAGCCACATCGAAACTCTCCTCCACGCTGGGCATCCTGTCCTCGAACCCCGGATAGAAACGGCTGACAGTGCCACCCCCCACATCCATCCTGTTGATACCGTGGTCGGTGGCGATCCAGATGATCCCTTTCTTCTCCTCCACAATATTCCTGATGATGTTATTGGACAGAGTCTGGGGATTGCCCGGATCGAATTTCCAAGTTTTGAAACGGTGACCGTCAAACATGTTGAGCCCGTCCCAGGTGCCTATCCAGAGCATCTGGGACGAATCCTGAAACAGGCAGGTGACGGAGCCGTTGGACAATCCTTCGGCGGTTCCGAAACTGACTTCCTTCTCTTCTGCTCCGAGAACGGGGGAGAAGAGGGTCAGGATTGATAGCAACAGAATGACTGACCGTCTCATGATCAATTATTAATCATCCGCTCTCCAGGAGTCGGTCCGGAAGGGGGACGCCGGCAGCCCGGCCCCGTTGTAAAGGTTGCATACAGGGTTGTTCGCCCAGCCGTACCTGACAGAGGAGGGAAACTCTACCTCAGGGCTTGACACGACCACGGTGTCTCCCTCTATGACCGCCGTGGCTTTGTGGAACTTGTGGTCTGCCCCGGCGAGGTAGAAGCCTTCCAAGGCCGCCCCGGAAGGTATCTTGAGTCCTCCGTCGGTGTGGTCGAAACTAAGGCGCACCGTCCGTCCCTCGATCCTGTATGAGGAATAAACTGGGCCGCTGTAAGAAATGTCCTTGCCGTAGGTCAGGGCGAGGGCGTTGAGCGCGAGCCTGCGTCCGACCTCGGCCTTGTTCTTGGGATGGATGTCATCGGCCTCTCCGATGTCGATCAGGACGGCCATCCCGGTGTTCTCAAGCCTGGTGGTGAAAAGTTGGGCCTCCCTCAACTCCGCCCAGTCGGACTCCTCAGGACCAGTCTGGACAGCCTGGTAATTGGCCAGTTGGGCTATGTAGAAGGGGAAATCTGTTCCCCAGCCTTTCCGCCAGTCCTGGATCATCAGCGGCAGGAGAGTCTGGTACTGGAGGGAACGGGATGTGTTCGCCTCGCCCTGGTACCAGATGGCCCCTTTGATTGGAACCCTCAGCAGGGGATAGATCATGGCGTTGTAAAGGAAGGTGGGGAAATTCGCTTCTGTGGCTGTGTTGACTGGAAGATCAGGAGCGTCCGAGAGTCTCATCGCCACTTTGTATTTCCAGGTTCCGGCGAGGGGAATCCTCTCATTCTCAGACAATGAGAGGAACATCCTGTCCTTGTCTCCCCATATTCCACCTTTCCCTCCGGTGTCCATGACCCTGACGGCTATGACCGCTTTCCCGGCCTTCACCAAGTCGGCGGGGACGGTGTAGTGCCTGTGGGCAAGGCAGCCTTCGATGTGTCCGACCTCGGTCCCGTTGAAGTAGGTGAAGTCGTTGTCGTCGATCATCGCGAGGTCGAGGGACAGCTCTTTCCCGGCCCATGAGGCGGGGATGTCCACGGTTTTCCTCATCCAAAGATAGCCGCTGAAATTGGGCAGTCCGGAGTCCTGGACAAAACCGGGCGATTCAATCTCCGCCCAGTCAGAATCCTGGTAATCAATTGATCCCCAGAACTGGCCGCCGTCTGAAAACGCCGGATCAAAGGCTTTCACCTCTTCCCGCCAGCGGTCGATGTCATTGTGGAATTTCTCGACACGTGCCTCTGTGGTGGCAGGGAGCGACGCTGCCTCTTCTACCCTCGCGGCGAAATACGGCATCTTCCTGAGCGACTCCCCGCTCGTCCAAGCCTCGGCCAGGGTCCCTCCCCAGCAGGTCTCGATCAGCCCGATCGGTATGTCGAGATTCTCGTTCAGCTCCCGTCCGAAGTAGTAGGCTGCCGCCGAGAAGTCCGGAAGTGTCTGTGAATCACAAGTTTGCCACCCGCCGTGCCGAACCGGGACCACCTCGGACGGCAGAGTCGCCGTGGTGTTCTGGATGTGAAGGATCCTGATGTTGGGATAGTCCTTCGCCCGGGCAAGAGTCTCGTCCATCCCGGTCACCTTGTCTCCAATCTTCATCTCCATGTTGGACTGGCCGGAGCAGATCCAGACATCCCCGATCAGTATATTCTTCAAAACCAGGGGTTTCCGGCTGTCCGCGACCGAGATCTCGTAAGGGCCTCCATAGGAAGGTGTCTCGAAAACGACGCTCCAGGAACCGTCCGCCTTGGAGGCCGTAGTCTGTACTGTCCGGCCGTTCCAGGACGTGGTGACCGTGACCTTCTTCCCGGGAGAGGCGGTACCCCAGATAGTCACCTTGGACTGCTGCTGGAGAACCATGTTGTCTGTGAACACGGGAGGAAGCGTCACCTTCGCCGGGGCGGCGAGAGGCAGAAACAGGAATAAAGCGAGTGCGATTGAAATGTTTCTCATAACTCTATCTATTTGATTAATAATCGAATGTGTCTGTGCGGAACGGAATCACGGGCTGCCCGAAAGCATCCCAGAGATGACCCGGAGCGCAGTTTTTGAAGTTATATCGCAAATATAATGGTTTTCCTACATCATAAGCTGATATATACAAAACTGTAGGGTCCGGCCTACGTCTCTCGGCATGGGCTTTCTTGAACACCCCGTCAGCGCCGGCCACCTCGAATCCTTCGATAGGGCCGTCGATGATGAAACCATATTCACCTCCGATGAAGCTGACTTTCAGCACACCGCCATCCAGAAGTTCCATGGACTTGAATCTCGGACCGATGACCTTGACAGCGTCTCCGTAGCCGTAATCTTTGCTCAGGGCCCACCAGGCGAGCCTTTCGGCGACAGGTTCTTTCCTGCTCGGGTGGACATTCCACCTCTCATAGTCATAGATCAGGTCATTGGTGCAAACCATGCCGGTATTCTCCACAAGATCCATCACCTTGGCCTGCTGCTCGCGGACGAGCGCCCCGTTGATATTCTCTTCCCCGTTCTCGTGAGGGGCTATCTCTACATAGTAGAAAGGCTTGCTATTCCCTCCCCAGAGGTCTCTCCAATGCCGGATCAGGGCAGCCTGTTTCAAAGCGTACCACTTGCTTCTGCCCTCATTGGTGCAGCCTTGGTACCAGCAGAAGCCCTTTATGTCGTAATTCCTTAACGGATAGATCATTCCGTTGTACAGAATCTCCATGGTGTCCATCCCGCTCTGCCCCTCTTTGACAGGGGTGGAAGCGGGGTCATAATCCCCGAACTCCTTCTGGAGTTCAGCTGGGAACCATGCCTCGATCCAGGTGCCTCCGCAACTTGCGTTGATGATACCGATCGGCACATCAAGGGCCTGGCGCAAGTTTCTCCCGAAAAGATAGCCAACGGCGCTGAAGGTCTTAACCGCCTCTGGGGAGGCTTGCTTCCAACTACCCGTGACATCCTCTTTTGGATGGAGTGAGCCGTCGATCTTGACGGAGAACAGGCGGATATCAGGGTAGCGGGCGCTCTCCACCATGATCCTCTGGGAGTTCTCTATCGGGCAGTCGCGCCCGCCCTGGACCGGGATCTCCATGTTCGACTGTCCGGAGCAAAGCCAGACCTCTCCGATCAGGATGTTTTCCAGCGTCAAAGACTGACCATCGGAGATGGTGACGCTCCGTTTCTCGAAGGAGGCTTCCGGGGTTCTGACCTTTACGAGCCAGCTTCCGTCGGCACCGGCCTTGGTCAAGCCGTTCTCTCCCCAGGATGTCCTGATCCGGACAGTGGCTCCTGGCGAGGCCCAGCCCCAGAACTTGGCGGTCGACTGTTGCTGGAGGACCATATTGTCACCCAGGATGGCTGGAAGCCTTACGGCGGCTTCCGAGGAGATTGTGAGAGAAGCCGCCAAAAGCAATGTGGCGAGATATTTCTTGATCATAAGTCGTTGTTTATTTGTCGTCGCTCATCGAGTACGGCCGGTCTTCTGGGGAGGTTCCCCGGCTCAGATCCGGCACCTTGGACATCCGGAACCCAAGCCGGCCTCCCCTCATCAACTCTTCATGGGTTAGCCAACTACGGGTCACTCTCTCCCCGTTAAGGACAGCTTCGGAGATGTAACAGGCACCCTCCCCGTTGCCCATGGCCTCGATCCTGAAAGTCTTCCCACTCTCGAGGTTGATGGTGATGGAGTCGAACAGAGGGCTGCCGATCACATATTGGGGTACACCAGGAGTCACAGGATAGAACCCCATCGCGTTGAAAACATACCAGGCTGACATCGCGCCTCCGTCCTCATCACCAGGAAAACCATCAGGTCCCGAAGAGAAGAGTCGCTCCATAGAATCCCTCAGAAGCTTCTGGGCTTTCCACGGTTGCCCGGCATGGGTGTAAAGATGTATGACATGGAAACAGGGCTCATTCGCCTGGGCATATTGTCCTTGACCTCCGGCGACAGCCTCATTGATCTCATGGATCCTGTACCCGTATCCCCCGGACAAGGCGGAATCGCCCGGTGCGGCAAACAGTGAATCCAGATTATCCAAAAACCTCCTCTCTCCGCCCATGAGGTCAATCATCCCTTTGGCGTCCTGCTGGACGGCGAAGCGCCATTGCCAGGCATTTCCCTCGACAAAAGGTCCTCCCCATTCGAATGGGTTGAAATCCTCGTCGAACCGACCGGTCCGGTCCCTACCTTTGAAGAACTGATCGGAAGGATCGAACACATTGCGGTAATTGTGGATGTGTCTCAGGAAGAACTCCTCGTAGGACTTGTTTCCCGTCATACGGGCGAGTTTCCAGGCGCAGAAGTCGTCGTAACAGTATTCGATGGTTTTCGAGGTGGTCTCCATGACCCTGTCGGTGTCCTGTGGATAAGGAATATAACCGATGGAGAAGTAGTCCTCGAAACCCATCCGTCCGAAGCCCCTGAGATGGTCGGCGTTGTAGGCGGCATTGATGTCTGTCTCCAACTTGGACCGGGTCACCTCGTGGAGGTATCTTGCGAGGGCATCCTCCGGATCAAAGCACCTGATCCCTTTTGCCCAGGCATCGCAAAGCACTGATATGGCGTGGTTCCCGATCATCACATGTCCGTTCGGCCACCAGCCGAGCAAGTCTTGGGTCTTGACCAGCGAGGGCAGGTATTCCTCCTGGAAGCGGTTGTCGATTATGTTGGATAAGGCGTAAAGGCATCGGTACGCGTCCCAGAGATTGGGGTTCGTGTGGTATTTGCCCTCATGAAGGTCTCCGTTGAAGCGGAACACGGGCTTCCCCGAACCGTCATACTCATAGTCGATGGCTGGCCTGAGCATCGTCCTGAAAAGGCATGAGTAAAAGGTACGGCGCTGCTCGAGAGTACCCCCCTCGACAACTATTCTCCCAAGCGCTTTATCCCATTCCACTTTTGCGGAGGTGACGCATTGGGCGAATGTCTTTCCTTCGAGATCCCTTCCTAAATTGAGGTTGGCCTGCGACTGGTTAATCTTTGAGAATGAGGCTTTGACAGAGACTTTGCTTCCGTTCTTGAAAGTCAGGGTCGAGCCTTCGTCTGCCTGGAAAGGCTGGTCGAAAACCAATTTGAACCAGACAGTGTCTTTCACAAGGTGATGAGGAGAATGATTCACGATGAAACCGTTGGCGGACTTGTTTCCTGGGTCGAGGCTGACAAGTCCTTCCCGGCCAACTTGCAGGCGAAGCGTCGCCGGAGCCTTTTTGGCGAAAGAAAACACGGCGATTCCTCCGGTGGAGACAGGTGTGGCTTCCATCAGGACTCCGCTTGACATCCTGATCTTCAGATATTCCGGATGACCCTCGGATGCCTTGGCGTCAAAGCCACCGTCACCTTCGGGAAGGAATGAGAGACCCAGGCAGGACAGGCCGGTGACCCGGCCTTCCGCATAGGAGAACCCGGAAGGGGTCCAAGCCGCCGTCCGGTGGGGAAGGACAGTTACGGGGGACAGCCTGCCGTGGGAGAACTCCTCAGTGTTGAGGGTCCCCTGGAAAGTGTTCACATATTTTGTCAGTCCGTCTTCTCGCCCAATTGCTGGAGTGAGGCAGCAGACCTCTAGCAGGATTATGGTTAATATGTAAGTGATCCTCATTTTCTTACAAATGCTTCTCGTTCCTTTTTCAGTTCCTCGACCATCTTGGGGTGGGACTTGGCATTCTTGACGGTCTCGGACGGGTTATCCTTGATGTTCGCCAGAAAAAACTCGTCCTCAATCTCCTTCCGATAGTTGTTCGGAAGGATCTCTACCGCCTTGTAAATCAGTTTCCAGTCTCCTTTATGGACAGCCCACTGCTCAAGGAAGTCGAAATGGAGGATGCTGTGCGGGTCAGGGGCTGAGGAAGACATGATCACGGGCATAAGGCTGCGGCCGTCCACATCCATACCCTCTGGGTCAATTCCACAGAGATCTACGAGCGTCGGAAACCAGTCGATGTTCATAGTCAATTGGTTCCGTTCTTCTCCTTGTGGGAGGCGTTTGGGATAACTGATGATTGACGGCACCCTGATGCCTCCCTCGAAGCAGGAGAATTTCCCTCCCCGGTAGATGCCGGCCGAGCCCCCGCCTCCGAAGGTTCTGTCCTCGGTGCTATGGCCGTTGTCGGATTGGAATATTATGACCGTGTCCTCGTAAAGCCCTTCTGATTTCAGGAAGGTGACCAGTTGGCCGATATACTCGTCCATGGTGGACACGAAAGCGGCGTACATCCTTCGCGGATCCGTAAGGCCGGAATAGTACTCCAGCCATTTCTCCTTGGGTTGGAGCGGGTAATGCGGAATATTGATGCCCCAGAACAGGAAAAACGGATCCCCGCATTCGTTCTGTCTGACATAAGACTTCAATTGGGCTAGGCTCTCTTCGATGAAGAACATGCCAGGCCGATAGATCTCCTGGTCATTCTCCCAAAGGTCATGGCGGTTCGGGCCTCCCCAATAGTAGAAATGTGAGTAGTTGTCTATGCAACCGCCCAGGAAGCCCCAGAAATAGTCGAATCCTCTTGCCGTGGGAATCGCGTCAGGAGCTTCTCCGAGGTGCCATTTCCCGATCAACGCTGTCTTGTAGCCTCCATCACGCATCCTCTGGGCAAGGGTCTCTTTCTCTTGGGGGAAACCATGGTATCCGGCATTGGCACTTAAGCCAGCCCTGTGACAGAACTGGCCGGTCAGGAGGTTGGCTCTGGAGGCCGAACTGACTGGCGCTCCGTAGAATTGAGTGAACCTGACCCCTGTCGCGGCCAAGGCATCTATGTTCGGAGAATATATGTCCTCCGAACCATAGCAACCCAGGTCGGCGGCTCCCTGGTCGTCTGAATATATTATTATGACATTAGGTCTCTTATCCTTTTCCTCACCGGCCGCGGAGATGCAATATGTCGCCGCTCCGATCGCCAGAACCATATATTTTTTCCTCATAAGCGTTTAAATCAAAATACTCTGCCGTTCCGCCAGTCGCTGTGCTTGCGGTCATTCCTCTTAAGCGGGATAGTCATCCCTCCGCTTTCTTCAAGCCAGTCGAACAAATCCGAATCCAACTGCTTTGCAAGATCCTGATATTCAGGCTCTCCGATCAGGTTCCTCGTCTCGTGGGGATCTTCGAGCAGATCGTACAACTCGTTGGTGTCCCAAACCCCGTGGTAATGGATGTATTTGTAGCGGTCCGTCCTGACTCCGAAGGTAGTCGGTGTCTGCGGGTAGTCATATTCCCAGTAATACTCGTAGAAAATCCGGTGACGCCAGTCTTCCGGAGCGGGAGCCCCGGAGAGCATGGGCAGGAAAGAATCCCCCCGCATCTGGGGAGCCTTCTCGATCCCGCAAGCGTCCATCACCGTCGGGCCGATGTCGACATTCTGGACCATGTCCTCGACCACCGTTCCGGCGGGGATCAGATCCGGGCAATAGGCTAGCATAGGCACCCTCACAGAGGCTTCGTAGAAGTTGCGTTTGTCGATCAGGCCGTGCTCACCCCAAGCGAACCCATTGTCTCCCATGTAGATGACCAGCGTACTTTTGTCCAGTCCGGCCGAACGCAGGTATTCAAACAAGTCTCCGATCGTCCTGTCCATGCTGCTTATGCATTCGCAGTACTTGCGGATTTCCTGATCCATGTCCAGACGGCCGTTGTAACAGAAATCCACCCCGTGCCAACTCTCCCTCTGCTGCTTCACCCAGTCAGGCATCCTGCCCTCTCCGTACCAGTCTTTTCCGGCGAGCGGTTTCCCGTCACCTTTGATCGTGGGGAGAGAGGGCTGTCCGTAAAGGGGAGTGTTGAAAGAGGCAGGTCTGGGATTAGGCAAGTCGGTGTATTTACCCTCATATTCAGGTGAGGCCTTGAACGGGTCGTGGACATTCTTGTGGGACAGGTAGACAAAGAACGGCCTGTCCTTGTTCCGCTCGATGAAATCGATTGCGTGTGAGGTGATCAGGTCAGCTACATACTCGTCCTCACCCCGCTCTTCCCACTTGCCGTCCACATTGAGACGGACATTGTAGTAAGTCCCTTGGCCGTCAAGGCTTTCCCACCTGTCGAAGCCGGGGAGAGGCATTCCGTCCCGATTGCCCATGTGGAGTTTCCCGAAGAAGCCGGTGGCATAGCCTGCGGACTGGAGATACTCCGGAAAATAGACAAGCCCTTCCGGCAACGGGGCGGCGTTGTCAACAACCGTGTGCTCGTGGGAGTACAATCCTGTCAGTATGGAGGCCCGGCTTGGGGAGGACAGGGAGGTCGTCACGAAAGCGTTCCGTACATAAGCGCCTCCGGATGCCATGGCGTCCAGGTTCGGTGTCTCCAGATAGGGGACCGTCCCAAGGAAACCCATGTAGTCGAACCGGTGGTCGTCGCTCAGGATGAAGATGACATTCCTGGGTTCCTTGCCATTCTTAAGGGAAACCCTATCCTCCCCGCCCTGGCCGCATGAGGCCAGGGCAAGAAGAAAGGGGATGGAACCTATATTCCTTACGGTCTTTCCCATCCGGGGTTCTGCTCAAGTTCCTTATTGAGTTGGAGTTCCTCGTAAGGGAACGGGAGGAGATAGAACTTGTCGTCCCAAGAGCCGCGGGTAGCCTGAGCATCGTACTGCAACTCATAGTTGCTCAGGTCGGTGGGATCGTCAAGGTTGCTGTAAGAACTGTCTTTCATGCCGACAAGCCAGGGAACATAGGCACCCCAGTAAGGACCGACTCCGTTCATGGAGTTGTCGGTGACGAAGTTCTTGTAATCACCCCAGCGGATCAGGTCGACATAGCGGTTGCAGTCCTCAAGCCAGAGTTCGAAGCGGCGCTCGGCCTTGATTCCGTAAGTCTCGTTGTTCATGTCAAGGGCGGGAGCCGGTTCGAGTCCGGCCCTCTCGCGGACAAGGTTGAGAGCCTGCAGGCCGGAGATTCCGGCGCTGCCCTCGGAACCGCTCTGGCATACAGCTTCAGCGTAGAGTAGGAGGATGTCGGAGTAGCGCAGCAGAGGGAAGTTCGTCCTGTTACCGAAGGCGTTGCCGGCTGCGTATCGGTCCTCGTTGACATCGTCAAGGAAGTCATACCACTTCATGCGGAGGTAACCCTCGCAGGCGAAATACTTCGCCCCGGTGATGATGCCGCGGATCTTGTTGTCTCCGAACGGGAACATGTTCATGTATTCGTCCCATGTGCAGATTGTAGCCCTGCGGCGGGGTCCGTTGCCGTCATGCTTCGCCATCGCGAGGGCAAACGACTGGGTGGGGACTATGAAGCCCCAGCCGTCGTTGTGGGTCGTGTTGGCAGGCTCGTAGATGTGGTTGTTACGCCAGTTCATATAAGCGCGGAACCAGTAAGGGTCGAGGTCTCCGACCATGTTGGCGTCGCCGTCGATGTCCAGCTCAAGCAGGAACTCGTCGCAGAAATCGGCGTCGTAGCGCCAGACCGTATTGTAGACATAGTCGGCGCTCCCGTCGATCCAGGTGTTGCCGTCAGCCTCCTGGTTCTTCTTATAAAGCAGCATGTTGGTGCCGTAATCGGCCATGCTGGCGGTCTTTGTCCA
>JAFVED010000164.1 GCA_017478125.1 Bacteroidales bacterium
AAGCGCTCGCCACCCTCGTAGCGATCCTCTCCGCCCCGCCTCCCTCCAGGGAAGATATGAGAATCAGGATTCTCATGAAGCTACAAATCGACGACTCCCTTTACGACGTACGATACCCCGCCCGTATTCACAGAGCCCTTCTTTAAAGCATAGAGATCCGTCAACCCGTGTACGATCCTGGATACTGAGTTGTAATTGGACTTCCCGTTTTTCCTGGGCTTATGCGATACCTCTACCTCACCGACCTTCCATCCCCTGTCTTTCAGGATAGCGGGGATGAAACGGTGCTGCCCACCCACAAGGTCAAGACCTTCAAGAACTTCCCGCCTGAAGACCTTCAGGGTGCACCCGGCGTCATGGATCCCATCGTGAAGACACGTCTGCCGAAGCAGATAGGCCATCCTCATAAGCAGTCTCCTCATAGGCTTGTCCTTTCGGACCTTTCTCCAGCCGCACACGACATCCAGATCGTTGTCCAAGAGGTACTTGAGCATCCCGGGAATATCCCCGGGCACGTTCTGGCCATCAGCGTCAAGGGCTGCCACATAATCATAAGCGGCCAGTTTGAACCCGCAGTCAAGGGCGGCGGTCTGTCCATAGTTCCGGTCGAACTCAACATATCTCAGCGGGTGGAGATCCTGGCAAATCACCCTGGTCTTATCGGTGGAGCCGTCGTTGACGATGATTATCTCATATCGGGAGAAATTACCCTCGCACATCCTCTTGACATCCTCATACAGGGTACCGATCGACGCGGCCTCATTTTTTGCCGGAATCACTACAGATATGGATAAATCATCAGTCCGCATAAAATGCCATGTAGAAAATCCGCGCAAGATACCAATTATTTTCCGAAATGCCAATTCAGGCCACTCCATTGGCCAGAATATCAGGGAAAAAGTGGCCCTCGGGCCGGAAGAGGACCCGGGCGTATGTCAGAACTGGAAATAAATGAACTTCGGGGAGCCGTCGTCGAAGTACAGGATCGTGACAAGGATGATCGCGATGTAGATGGCGTAACGTATGGTCCCATGGCGGACACCGGCCATCGAGAGACCATGCTCTTCCCCGCGATCGACCCACTCCACCAGCAGCATCAGGGCGATCCAGACGGCACGGGACAAGAAGGCCCTATCAAAGAAGAAGTACAAATCGGAAATGGAGCGCCAACGGAGCATGCCCGCGAAGAAGGCCCAAGCCTGGGACAGGTTGTCCGCCCTGAAAATCACCCAGCCGACAGTCACAAGCGCGAAGGTCAGCAGGATCTGTCCCAACTCCTTGAATGAGGGCAACGCGCGCCCCTCGGCGACTATACCTTTATACCTCCGGTTTTTCCCCGAGAGGATCAAAGGCATGAAAAGCAAGGCATGGAAAGCGCCCCACACAAGGAAAGTCCAGTTGGCCCCGTGCCACAATCCGCTGACAAGGAAGATGACCATCGTGTTGAGAACCACACGGGGTTTCGGGCATTGGCTGCCGCCCATGGGGATGTAGAGATAGTCACGGAACCAAGTGGTCAGGGAGATGTGCCAGCGGCGCCAGAACTCAGCGATGTCACGGCTGAAGTAGGGCGTGGCGAAATTTCGTGTCAGATTGATTCCGAACAGTTTAGACACGCCTATGGCAATGTCGGAGTAGCCCGAGAAGTCGCCATATATCTGGAAAGCGAACAGGATGGCGGCGGCAGCGAGCTGAACCCCGGACTGTCCGGGAATATCCCCGAAAACCTTGTCAACATACACCCCGCACCAGTCGGCGATGACGATCTTCTTGAAATATCCCCACAGCCTCTGCCTCAGGCCGTCCACAGCCTGGGAATACCCGTACACCCTCTCCCGTCCGAACTGCGGGATCAAACTTGTCGCGCGCTCGATGGGTCCGGCCACCAGTTGAGGGAAGAAACTGACATAGGCGAAGAACTGGACCACGTCCCTCACCGGCTCCACCCTCCCCCGGTACACGTCAATCGAATAGCTGAGAGCCTGGAAAGTGTAGAAACTGATCCCTACGGGAAGGATAAGGTGAAGCAGGATCCCGTCAGCCTTTCCCCCGAGGAACAAATCGGCGAAAGACCGGGCGAAAAAATCATAATACTTGAACAGGCCCAGGATCCCAAGGTTCAGGATGATGTTGGCCGCGCTGATCCACCAGGCCTTCCGGCGTTCTTCCCGGAATCTGTGTATCAACAAGCCGGACCACCAGCTGCAGAATGAGGTTATCGCTATCAGGATCAGGAACTTCCAGTCCCACCACCCATAGAACACATAGGAAGCCGCGACCACAAGGAGATTCTGCCACTTGAGGCTACGGGCGAATACAAACCAGTAGAGGCAGAAGACAATCGGCAAGAAGGCCGCGAATATCAAAGAGTTGAATGTCATCTGAGTCTCATTCTCGAACGCACGAATGATATGGAGATGTTAGGATTATACTTCTCCAGGAAACAGGAATAATCCTCACTGGACAAGATGGCCTCCATCAAGAACAGGTCAAGAGGAGCATACAGCTCCTTATGGCGTCTGACCTCCGGAGCGATCTCGCTGAAGAACGCCTTGGCGAAATCGAATTTCTCCTTCTCATCGAGCATGACAGTGCCCCCGTAAAACAACCTCAAGCCCTCGGTAGACAACCCCCGGAACTTGCGCTCATCATTAAGAGCCTTGAAACTCACTATGTTGTGGTAGCATAAGTCCCTCTGATGCAAAAGCGACTCCACGCGCTGGAGATAGTGATAATATGGTCCCCTGAAAACGAACCCTCTCCCGGCGAAAGAGCTGGCGAGTCCCGTGAAGAAAATGTCTTCCGTCCCGCTCCGGACCAGCGCGGAGGGAAAACGGATCCCGTTTTCCATAAGGAAACTCCTACGGAACAGACGCGCCCAGACCACCGGCGGGAACTTATTCTGGACAAGCTCAATAGGATAATACCCAGGTACATCCTCCACAAATCCGAAACGGCTGCTGAGCGCCCGTTTCCCCTCAAGGGGGAATTCCTCGATGTAATTGGAATTGACAACGATGTCTTCCCCTGTCTCCTTTGCTTTGGAAAGCATCGCCTCAAGATAGTCCGCGTCAAGCCAGTCGTCAGAATCGAGGAAATAGACATATTCCCCGGCGGCAGCCTCCAGACCGGCGTTCCTCGCCGCGGACACTCCCCTGTTCTCCGGGAAGCGGATAATTCTCAAGCGCGGATCGTCAAATCCATTCAGGATACTCAAGGAATCGTCCCGGGAGTGATCGTCCACACAGATCACCTCAATGTCAGAGAGCGTCTGTCCAAGAGCCGACTCCACACATTTGGCGATGAAAGGAGCGGCGTTAAAGACAGGTATTACAACAGAAACCAACACAGGTCAATCATTATTAAACAATCCAAGCCGCATTATGTCATGGGCCAGGGAGTCCGAGAACACCTTGGCGCCCTTCTTATTAAGATGTACCGAATCAATGAACAGGGTAGAGTCCTCAAACACAGGCACTTGAAGATAATCCAGGACAGGGACTCCGCACTCTTTGGCGATAGCTTTGAAACAATCCTTTGTCTGCCTGACCGCCTCCCCGTAGAATGACGCGCTCCCGCAGAGCGGCGGAAGGACAAGCACGACCTTTATCCCCTCCCGCCTGATCCCGGAAATGAAAGAGCGGAAAACGCTCTCCATGACAGGATTTTCCTTGAAAACATAACGGTCTTCCGGGAAACAGGAGTAAGATTCAAGGTCATAAGTGAAAAAGCCCTCGTGTGAAGCGCGGATTGACCAGTCTTTGTCCGACAGGAGAAAGCTATGGTAGCGGTACCAGGGCACGGACTTGCCAAGGAAGTATAGGGGGGCCAGATGGAGAGCGTCTTTCGCGAAAGCCACGTTCCACATCCAAGGCAAAAACTGATACTGCTCAAACTTGTTCTCCCTCGAGAATGTCCAATTGTCCACAAAATGGGCAACGACAAGCGGTTTGTCATTGTACCTGCGGTACATGTCATAGCGGAGCCTACCAATACGGAAATGATGGCCAATGATCCCGATCGAGTATGACTTATGTCCTGTGATACTGTCAATCACGGGGGGATAACAGTCTGTATTGGCCCTTGAGTCACCGCAGAACAACAAGTCGGCCGAGGCTTTTCCCTCCATGACGTCCTTCCATATCTCCATGTTCGCCGTTCTCACGTCACGGCACACCAGGGAATAGAAATAATCCGAGACGACCATGCAGACCAGCAATATGCCCAGGAATAAAAACAACCTCGCGAAGAACTGCCTCATGACGGGATATTCCTAAAGCCTCTGGTTTCTCCAGTCGCCGGAAAGCGATGACTGGAAATCAGTTGAAGATTTCATGTCCAAGTCCTCGGACAACCTCACGACAAGCACATCGCCGACCATACGGGCGCATCCCGGCGAGGGGAAGGCAGGCATCGTGGCGACCTCCTCCAACCGGGAGAAACGCAATGTGCTGTCCCTGTCCAGAAGATAAATAGGGTAAGAGAGCACTTCCCTGAAATAATCATGGTATGACTCAAAGTAGGTGGTGCTGAAAGACTGGAAGTCACCCATCAGAA
>JAFVED010000165.1 GCA_017478125.1 Bacteroidales bacterium
CATCCGGACATATTCAACATCCTCCTGCAGGTACTGGACGACGGCCACCTGACCGACAGCAACGGCCGCGTGGTGAATTTCAAGAACACGATCGTCATCATGACCTCCAACGTCGGCAGCCGCGAGCTGGATGAGTATGGTACCGGAGTCGGGTTCGCCACAGCCGGGAAGAACGTCGCCCAGAACAGGCAGACAGTACTCGAAAAAGCAATCAAGAAGAATTTCCCTCCGGAGTTCATCAATAGGGTGGACGAGCAGATATTCTTCAACTCCCTGACGAAGGAGGACATCGAGAAGATCATCGACATCGAGCTCCGGGAGCTTCGGGAGAGGGCCGCGGAGTCCGGCTACAAGCTGACCATCACCCCTTCCGCGAAGAAGTTCATCGCTGAGGCCGGATACGACCCGGCGTTCGGTGCCAGGCCGCTGAAGAGAGCCGTGATGCGTTATGTGGAAGATCCTGTGTCTGAGTTCATTATCTCCGACAGGATCCTCTTGGGCAAGCGCAAGAAGGGCTCCTCGGAGCTCCGCGTACTCAAGGTCGGACTCACCCCCGAGAAGGACAACACCCTAGTCTCGCTCCGCGAAGATTAGGGTGTGAAGTACCGGCCCGCAAATGCCGGAAGCATTCTGATAGCTTAATTGACGCCGACCCGGAGAAAAACCTTGAGTCGGCGTCAAAAAGGATATTGGGATGCTTCCGTGATCGGACCTGCGTTACTCGATCACGCGGAAGGGCTGCATGGAGAGCTCACCTGTAGCGTCACACGAATAGATAATCTTGCCATTCTTGTAGACGCGGCACAAGGAGCCATTCTCCAGAACCGACAGGTACACATCGCCATCAGCATTCACCCAAGAAGGATTAGTGTCTCCGGAGGCATAGCGCAGATAAACCTCCTGACTGTAATCAAGTGTCTGATATTCATTTCCGTTCTTATGAACCCTAATCTGCCTGTTTGTCTCATCGTTGATGACAGTGTACACATCATTGCCCACACAACGAAGACACGACTCCAGATTGGTTTCCACCTGGTCGATAACCTTATCCAACTTCCCGTTCTTGAAAAGTCGCACCGATTCCTTTCCGGCATCGTAATTCGCAGCGAGGATATACACATCACCCTCATCCGTCACCCCTATGTCAGGACGGGCAATTCTATTCTGCCCAATCAATACTTCCGTGACGCTCCCGTCACCAGAAAGCTTGTACATGGACAGATAGTCTTGGTTGAAACTGTCCCGAATATGGCAGGTCAAGTATATCTCCCCATTCGGAGCTACAGACATATTGCCGAAATAAACCCGTGTGGCGGAACCGGCCTTGACAGCGGTCACTTTTCCGCTTCCGTCGACCGTGGCTATGTCAGCTGCTGAGGACTTCCAGCTGACCGCCTTGTTCGTGGCATTGTCGGGAGAGACGATGGCTGTCAAGGTCTCCGACTCACCCTCGGTAAGGCTGAGGGAGGACTTGCTGACCGAGACTCCGGTCACCGCGACGGTCGTCGATTCGGTCTGGCCGCCGCCATTGCCTCCGTTCCCACCTCCGCCCGGGGTGTCCGGCTCATCGGGTCCGCAGGAAATCATTGTCATGGAAAACAATGCGGCAGCGAGCTGAAAAACAAATAGATTCTTCACTTCGCCCGATCCCTATGTTTGACAAGCCGCACATGTGGCACCAGCGGGCGCACCACATGTCCAGGAAAAGCCTCTAAAGCGGCACATGTGGCACCAGCGGGCGCACCATATGTCCCGGAAACGCCCCCGAAACGTCCCAAAGCCACACCTGACAGCCCGCAGCTCTCCGCTATGTCGCCCGCCCGTGGCGTTTATGTAACGCCAGCGACCACCGGCCCAATCGCCCGACCGTGGTGCTTATATATCTATTACTCAAGAGGTTCCCGAAACGAGCATCTTCAAATCGGAGAGACCATAAACAGAAGTGCCTGAATATCAATAAGTGGCATGTCACATACTGATAATCAGCCAGTTGACGTGACGGTGTTGACTGCGGGGTGGCAGGCAAACTAGTGGCCAGCCCCTTTCAGGTTAGCATAAGATAAAGGACGCGACACCCGTGAACACACCTGCGAAAACACACCTTCTCCCAAGCGTGAAGACAGTGTATTTTCCGTCGCGGAGCCACAATCAGACGCGGGAGACGGAGTCGAGCTCAAGACCCATGTCGCCCATCATCTCAAGGAGGGCGGAGAGAGAAGACTCAGAGGAAATGACCGAGGAGAGAGTGTCGAGATTGTATTCCGTGTTCTTCATGGCAATGTGTATTGTTTACTCGTTTAACTTATTCTGTTTCTTTGTTTCTGACGCGAAGATACAGCCATCTTGTGCCAATCTGAGGCACAAGATGTACTTTTTCAATAATAAAACCGCCCGGAACCTTCAGAGAACATAAAAAATATTATATTTGTTTCCGGAGCGCGAGCCATCCAATTTTAAAGGACGACCATAATGCCCTCAAAACCAGGGCGGAGGTCATGAATGGCAAATAAGATTGACCATGACAGAAGAGAGAAGCACAGACAAACTCGCCAGATACACAATGCGGGTAGCCGCAGCCGCGGTGATCGTGGCGCTTTGCTGGTACTTCAGGAGCGTTCTGGTCTATATCATACTGGCAGCTGTAGTATCTCTGCTGGGGAGGCCTCTTGTCCGCATACTCCGCAAGGTAAAGATCAAAGGCAAAAGCGCTCCGGACTGGTTGTTATCGGTCCTCACGCTGATCCTGATCATGGCCATTTTCCTGGGAATCATCACCCAGGTGATACCGGTCGTGTCAGGAATAATCCAGAGCGTCTCGAGCAATCTTCAGACATCTTCATTGAGCACTTCCGAGATAGCCAGATTGGCAGACCGGCTTAATGTGTGGATGATTGACCGCTTCCCGGCCCTCGGCAGGAATTTCAAGATCCAGGAGTCAATCGCGA
The DNA here is from genome assembly GCA_017478125.1 of Bacteroidales bacterium. GTDB lineage: Bacteria > Bacteroidota > Bacteroidia > Bacteroidales > UBA932 > Cryptobacteroides. Next base: position 2,946 of record JAFVED010000165.1, read on the forward strand.
CATGGCTCAGGAACGCTTTTGACATCTCGTCTATCACCTCGGTCGTGGGGTCGGTAGCGTCCGCGCTCGGCTCGTTGGGGATCGGGCTGTTCTGCGTGGTGTTCATCAGTTTCTTCTTCATCAAGGATGACAAACTTTTCCGCAGGATAGTGGGGTCGCTGGTTCCCGACAAAGTCGAGAACGAGGTGATCAGCTCCATCGGCGACATAGAGCACCTTCTGACCAGATATTTCGGGGGCCTGTTGATCGAGATCCTTGGAGTGGCGACACTTAACTTCTTGGGGCTGTGGCTAATAGCCAAGATAGGCTTCTATCCTGCCATCGGTATAGCTTTCATGGCGGGTCTCCTGAATGTCATACCATACGTGGGGCCGTGGATCGGAGCGGCGATCGGAGCGATCCTCGGACTTGTCCTCAAATACAGCAGCGCCGCGGCTGTCGGGGTATACCCGAACTTCTGGGTGGCTCTTGTCACACTCCTGGCCATTTTCGTGTTCACACAGATGATCGACAATTTCCTTTTCCAGCCTATCATCTACTCGAAGAGCATCAAGTCGACTCCCTTGGAGATATTCATAGTGATGCTTTTGGCCGGACATGTAGGTGGGATTCTCGGAATGCTCGTGGCCATCCCGGCATATACTGTGATAAGGGTCATAGCCTCGCGTTTTTTCACAGGATTCAAACCTGTCCGCCGCCTTGTCGGCGCTCCGGACAATCTCAATGACACAAAATATGAAGATAGTATTTCTTGACGCGGCGACCATGGGGTCCACGCCGCTGACCATGATAGAAAGACTCGGCGAGCTGACCACCTACGACTCCTCTACCGCGGAAGAGGCCCGGGAGAGGGTCAGGGACGCCGATGTGGCGATCCTCAACAAGATAATCGTCGACAAGGAGTTCCTTGACTCAGCCCCTGAACTGAAGCTCATCTGCGAAGCCGGGACAGGAATGAACAACATCGACCTGAAGCTCTGCGGGGAGCGCGGCGTGGCCGTACGCAACGTGGCGGGATATTCAACGGATTCCGTGGCCCAGATCACATGGACGCTCATCCTGGCCCTGGCCGGGAGGCTATTCCATTACGACGCTTACGCCAAAGACGGGCGTTACTCCGCCGGAAAAATCCACACCGACTCGGCACATCCCTACACGGAGCTGACCGGCAAGACGATAGGCATAGTCGGGATGGGGGCTATAGGGAGCAAAGTCGCCAGGATCGCCGAGGATTTCGGGATGAGGGTCATATATTACTCAACCTCAGGAACTTCCCATTGCAGGGAATATCCCTCCGTCACCATAGATACCCTTCTGCGCGAGGCTGATGTCGTCAGCATCCATGCCCCGTACAATGAGAACACCGCCGGGCTGATCGACTACGACAAGATGCTTCTGATGAAGCCAACCGCCTGGCTGGTCAACACAGGCCGCGGGGGTATAGCGATTGAGAAGGATCTCGCGAGGATAATAGACGAGGGCAGGATCGCCGGCATCGGCCTCGACGTATATGAGAAAGAGCCACTTCCGCTTGACAGCCCCCTGCTCAGCACGAGCCATCCCGGAAGGATAGTCCTCACCCCGCACATCGCATGGTCAAGCGCCGAGGCTCGCCAAAGGCTCGCGGATGAGATGGCCAGAAACATCATGGAGTTTTTCAAAATAAACTAAAATTTGACGACAATGAAAAAAGGAATCTTTTGTCTTATCGCCACTGTTATCGCCGCTTTCTTCGTCTCCTGCGCAGAGGAGCCGATTGAACCGGTTCCGGCCAACATAGCTGTCACCTCAGTGACACTGAGCCAATCAACTCTGGCATTGGAAACCGGCTCTACAGGAACTTTGACCGCGAACATCCAGCCCGCGAACGCCACAGACAAAACCGTAAGTTGGCAAAGCTCAAACACTTCCGTAGCGACAGTCCAAAACGGTACCGTGACGGCAGTAAAGGCAGGCACGGCCACGATAACCGCGACGGCCGGAGGCAAATCCGCCACCTGCTCAGTAACAGTCAGCGACAAAGTGATAGCCGTAACATCGGTCGAATTCGTTGAGGGTGAGCATAACATATACATCGGCAAAAGCCTCCAGTTGAGCGTCAAGATAACTCCTTCCGACGCGTCTGACACTCCGACACTGACTTCCAGCGACGAGTCCGTCGCCACAGTGGACCAGGACGGGAATGTCACCGGTATCGGTCTGGGGTCGGCCACCATCACCGCTACGGCCGGAGGAAAGCAGGCGAGCTACGAGATCGAGGTGCTTAACCCCAGTATAGAGTCACTGACGATCGAGCCCGCGGAGATAACGGTTTTCCAAGGGGATACCGTACGTTTCACCTATATAATCGAGCCGGAGGAAGTGGTCGTCAAATACATGGATTGGCGAACAGACAACAGCTCCGTCCTGCAATCTACCTTAGATGAGAACTACCATGTTGAGAATAACGGTTCCTTCGTGGCTGTAGGCCCCGGAACCGCGACTGTCAGTGTCGGTATAAACTTCAAGGTGGCCACCGCTCAAGTGACTGTGGTCCAACCTGATTATATGGAGAAGGAGAAAGCCGCCTTAGTGGCCTTCCTCAACGCCAACAAGAATCACTGGACAAGGCATGAGAACTGGGGATCGGAAGGCCAGGTCACGAGCGAGTGGGAAGGTGTCGAGATGGATCCATCGGGGACTCATGTGAAAGCCTTGAATATCTACGGAGCGATCGGTGTGATTCCCAAGGAGATAGGCGATCTTACCGAGCTTGAGGGGTTAACAATCTGGAACAGTCCGGAGTTGTCATACGGTATGACGGCAAGAGATTTCGGCCCGCTTCCGGAAGAAATCGGAAACCTGAAGAAACTCACGCGGATAGTCATTTATGATTACCCTCTGACAGGGAAACTCCCGGAAGGGCTCTACACGCTCCCCAACCTTGAAACACTGTCCATCAACAGAACCAGGTTCATGGACGCGAGTCCCCTGCCATCCTCAATAGGCGCCATGACGAGCCTCAATTATCTACAGCTGAATGAAATCAATCTGTCCGGAACACTGCCGACCGCGATTGGAAGCCTGACGGATCTGACTTGGCTGTGCCTCTCGGGCAATAATCTCTCCGGATCTGTGCCCGTGTCTTACTCCAGCCTGGTCAATCTCGATTATATGGACTTATCGGGCAACAAATTGTCCGGTACCCTTCCATCTTCTCTGGCCAACATCAATAAATATCCTTTGCTCTGGACTGAGATAATCAAATACAACCTCTTCACACAAGATGACATCCGCAAGTCGAAGATACCTGCCCCCTCCTCGCCAGTAGTCAAGACAATCTCCGGTGGGGATCTTGACATAGACGCGTTCATCAAGGGCAACAACTACACTGTCCTTTTCAACGTGGCACCTGATTTCCCCGAGGCGACAGAATATCTCACCAGACTCGAAGAACTTTACAAGAAAGCGAAGGGCAAGGGACTCGGCGTGCTCACATATTTCGATAACAACTCATCCATAGAACCGGACATGTCAAACCGGGACCAGCTCTTTAAGGATGCCTTGAAAAAGTCCGGGGCTGAATGGGACTCCTTCACCCGGTACATGTACAGGGACTATCCGGACGAGATCCCATTCTATGCCACCAAAGGGAGAGCCATGTACCCGGACGGTCCCGCCAACTCAGTGGTTATCATCGGTCCGGACGGCACTGTCGACTACACGACCTTGCTCGACAGTAGCAATGAATATTTTGAAAATGCCCTGAAGTACCTTGAGAGCGCTCTAAATGTGTCCATGACTTACTACGAGTCGAAGGATTATTCAAAGGACAGTCAAGTCAAGACTCTCCAAAACGCGTCCACCGGCAAAGGAATTGACCTGGTCATCACTGGAGACGCGTTCTCAGACCGCATGATCACCGACGGCACATTTGAGAAAGCCGCCAGGCAAGCGATGGACGATCTCTTCAGCGTTGAGCCACTGAAATCCCTCAAGAACCGCTTCAATGTCCACATGGTGAACGCCGTATCCAAGAATGAGGATTACTTCAGCGGGTGTTCGACAGTTTTCAGCGGCGTGTTCGGATCAGGCACGGCTCTTGGCGGAAACAACCAAAAAGCCCTGGAGTATGCCAAGAAGGCCGTCAAGGACGAAACAAAGATGGACAACGTGGTCGTGCTTGTCCTGATGAACAGTTTCCGCGACGGCGGCACATGCTACATGCTTCGTCCTGAAAACGACGGTGTCTATGCCGGCGGTGCCTCGGTGGCCTATGTCACATATAAGGATGTCACGGCGTCCGGAGGCGTCTCAAATCTCGCGAGCACTGTCATCCACGAGGTGGCTGGCCACGGTCTCGGCAAACTCGGAGACGAGTATGCCTATTTCCACCAAGGACCGGTCATTGAATCTGAGGTCAGCTACATAAGCACAGTCCAGAAGATGAACTGGTACATGAATGTGTCTGTCACTTCCGACCCGGCCAAGGTCCCTTGGAGCCAATTCATCGGCGACAGCGCCTTCGCTTCCGAGAAAATCGGAGTGTATGAGGGAGGTGTCACCTTCTGGTCAGGA
>JAFVED010000166.1 GCA_017478125.1 Bacteroidales bacterium
AATGTAAACTCTAAAACCATCAGACAAGCTCCCGTTGTTACCGAGGTATGCGTCAGATATACAAAAAAAGTTCTGATGGAATCAGTGTCGGGGGAAAAACAGGAAATGAGAGAATGGCTCAGAGGCGAATGGGCAAGAACAGGACTTCCTTTCAGCAAAACCAACGAGGTTTGCGGAGTAAAAAACGCGGCAACCCGAAAGTATTTCACCCTGGACGGAATGTGGTACTTCCCGCCAGCATCAGCTATGCGAATGCTAGCAGATTATGCTAATGCCTTCGGAGACCCAAAAGGAAAGCCCTATTTTTCAGTTCATGGCAAAACCATGACGGAAGAAATATGGAACGGTATGCGAGCAAAATGGAATCATCTACACGGTTTTACAAATGTATGGAATATCCCGTCCTTGCATAGTAAAGAAAGGTTGAAGGTTTCCAATGGGAACAAGTCCTTGCACTATAATCAAAAGCCTGTATCAATTATTGATTACATCATCAAATCATCTTCTGATGAAGGTGATATCGTGTGGGATCCGTTTGCAGGTCTTGCTACTACAGCCTGGTGCTGCCGGCGATTAGGGCGTTCATGTTATTCGGCTGAGATTGCGGAAGAAACCTTTAAACATGCGTGTGACAGATTGTCCGCAATGGAACTTATCGCTGTATGAAAACCACGAATTGTGTCACTTATGAAGAAGCGCTAAAAGGAGTGCCCTTCAAACGTATTGAATCTGACAGCCTTCCGATATTCAACGAAAACGATTATTCTTTGCCAGAGGGTGACCGTTTGTATACCCTTGTCAGCAGATTAAGAAACGTAGCGCTGCAATCACTACCAACCGGGTGTGAGATAACAAATTATTATTCCGGAATACTCGCTACGGATCTTTTTTCGCTTAACACTTTGCTCGGATCCATGATTGAGAGCAAGGTTGTCTCTTTTCTCAACTCGCACAGAGAGCTATGGGACACCGGGAAATGGAGCGAATATCATTTCATCCGTTCTAACGAGTCCTTCCCGGATGTGAGACTCGTTGAAAGAGGAAATCCCCGTAATGTTATAATGGGAATTGAGCTGAAAAGCTGGTTTCTTCTTTCCAAAGAAGGTGAACCCTCATTTCGATACCGAACCGCTTCCGAAGCTTGCGAGAAAAGCGATCTGCTATGTATCGTTCCCTGGTATTTGAGCGATGCTGTTTGCGGAACCCCCAAGTTGACATCACCTTGGATTTATCCCGCTAAAGCTGCCTCTGAGGCCACAAAAAGATATTGGGAACTGGAACGGCAGACGGAATCCGCATTGTCTTTGGATCAGAGAGGTTTGATCGCACCGGTAGGAGCAAAGCCATACATGGAGAATGCCCGCGACAAGACCAATTACAAACCGGTCAACGATGGTGGCAACAATTTCGGAAGACTAGCGAGAACAGGAATCATGTCCTCGTTTGTTGAAGATACGCTGAAAACAGACATCCTTGGTATTCCCGCCGATAATTGGAGATTGTTTTTGAAAGCTCATTCGGATTCAAATTGTTTAAAGGAAATCCATAAAAGGATCTCAGCGATAACCAGAATTCCTAAATCTGAAGAATTCAATAAACTCCTGTCCGCTTTTAATGACTATTTTGATCTGAATCCCTAATCACTGATGCTATACCATGGTAACTAACTTAATTAACCGGGAATCGATACAACATACGCTTGTCTGGATTCTGTTGACAATTAATTGTTTCCAAGCGGTTTCGCAGGAGTATGTCTACACGGAAGCCTCTGAGCTGACCCTCACGGGAAAACTGATGGACACCCCGAACCCCTACCACAGGGTCGACACGGTGAGGTTCAAAGGGTTCACCAAATCCGAGAACAACCAGGTCCGCAACTCTGCCGGGATCGCCGTGGCTTTCAAGACAAACTCCAAGTCGATCTCCGTCCTGACCAGCTACGGGGATGTGGGACGGCCGAACAACACGGGAGGCTTCTCCGCCAGAGGCTATGACCTCTACATCCGCAGGGACGGCCGCTGGATCTGGGCCGGAGCCGGAGTGAGCGGGGATCTCGAGAAGCCTTTCAAAATCATCTCCGGCATGGACGGTTCCGAGAAAGAGTGCCTGATGTACCTTCCGATCCTGAGCGAGGAGCACTCAGTCAAGATCGGAGTCGAGGAAGGCGCTGTCCTTGAGGCGCTTGAGAACCCGTTCCGCCACCGGATCGGGATATTCGGGTCAAGCTTCACCCACGGGATCTCGACCAGCCGGGCCGGCATGGCTTACCCGGCGGTGTTCTCCAGGGAGACAGGACTCCAGATGCTCAGCCTGGGGTGCAGCGGCAACTGCAAGCTTCAGGACTATTTCGCCGATGTCCTGGCCGCCGCCGATGTGGACGCTTTCGTGTTCGACACCTTTTCCAACCCCTCCCTCGAGCAGATCGGGGAGCGCCTCTTCCCCTTCATCGAGAAGATCCAGGCCGCCCACCCGGGCAAACCGCTGATCTTCCAGCGGACAATCTACCGGGAGTGGCGCAACTTCAACACCAACACAGCCAAATTCGAGGCCGAAAGGATCGCCTTCACGGACAGCCTGATGGCCGTAGCCTGCAAGAAATACAAGGACGTTTATTACATCCACCCGAACGCCTCGGCTCCAGACCATGAGACCACCCAGGACGGCACGCACCCCTCAGACCGGGGCTACCAGCTCTGGGCCCGCTCAATCGAGAAACCCGTCGAGAAGATCCTCCGCAAGTACGGGCTCCGCTAACCGCCGGTGGCGCTTAACTTATTAATATTCAAATAAATACTAAAACAAACAACTCCATAATGAGAAGAATAAGAATGGAACTGATTAAGAACCATAGGGTTATGCGCCACGTCCACCTCTTTCTGTTTTTAGCGGTATTAACCGCTTCTGTCCATGCGCAGACCAAGACCAGCTATGTCGACCCGTTCATCGGCACCGACGGCATGGGACACACTTTCCCCGGCGCATGCGTGCCTTTCGGCGGGGTGCAGCTCAGCCCCGACACTGACACTATCCCCCACAATATTAACGGGAAATACCAGCCGATGGTCTATGAGACCTGCGCCGGCTACCGCTACAACGATCCCACGATCGTGGGATTCAGCCACACCCATTTCAGCGGCACAGGCCACTCCGATCTCGGGGACATCCTGATTATGCCGGCCACCGGCCCTGTTAGACTCAACCCCGGAACCGCCGACAATCCAGACAGCGGGTTCCGCAGCAGATTCAGCCACTCGACCGAGAGCGCCAGTCCCGGACTTTACCAGGTCACTCTTGACGACTACGGCATAAAGGCCAGACTCACAGCCACTTCCAGGGTCGGAGTCCATGAATACACCTTCTGTCATCCTGAGCAACACGAAGGATCCGGCCACATCATCCTCGACCTTGTCCACGGGATATATGACTACGACGGCAAGACCCTCTGGGCTGAGGTCCAGGTCCAGGATCCGACCCACGTGACCGGCTATAGGATCACAAACGGCTGGGCGCGGACAAACTACACCTATTTCGCCATCGAGTTCTCACAGCCCGTAATTGAATATGGCTACACGGACCGCCAGAAGATTGACTACAAGGGCGGCTGGAGCAAGTTCGACACCAGCAAGAATTTCGCCGCGATGGCCGGGCGCAAGGTCGTGGCCTGGTTCAAGTTCGACACATCAAAGGACCCGAAACTGACCGTCAAAGTCGCCTTGTCCTCAACAGGAACAACTGGAGCCCTTAAGAACTTGAAAGCCGAGACCGCCGGAAAGACCTTTGACCAGATCGCATCCGAGGCTCAGGCCGCTTGGGAGAAAGAGTTGAGTCAGATGGAGATAACCGGCACAGACGCCGAGAAAAAGATGTTCTATACATCCCTCTACCACACCATGATAAACCCCTCTGTCTACATGGACGTGGACGGCTCCTACAGGGGTCTTGACCACGAGATCCACAAGGCGGAAGGTTTCACGAACTATACGGTTTTCTCGCTCTGGGACACCTACCGGGCGGAGCATCCGTTCCTGGCATTGTTCAAACCGGAAAGGGACAGGGATATGGTTCAGTCGATGCTCGCCCATTATGACCAGAATGTCCTGCACATGCTGCCGGTCTGGAGCCACATGGCCAATGAGAACTGGTGCATGAGCGGCTACCACGCCGTCCCGGTCCTGGCCGACGCCATAGCCAAAGGGCTGGATATTGACAAGAAACGGGCCATGGAGGCTATGGTCACCACGTCGCGGCAAGAGTGGTACAGCGGCCTGGGAGACTATATGAGGCTTGGTTATGTCCCTTACGACAACATCGCCACCGCCGCCAGCAACACCCTGGAATATTCCTACGACGACTGGACCATCTGGAACACAGCCCGTCTCGTCGGAGACAGGAAGGTCGAGCAGGAATATGCCCCGAGGGCGCTGTATTACCGGAATGTTTTCGACACCGACCTCGGGTTCTGCAGACCGAAATACACCGACGGAACCTTCAAGAAAGACTTCGACATCATGCAGACCGTCGGAGAGGGATTTATCGAGGGTAACTCGTTGAATTTCACCTTCCACGCCCCACAGGATGTGTTCGGGATCATGAAGTTCATGGGAGGAGAGAAGAAGTTTATCGCCGCCCTTGATGAGCTGTTCTACAAGGATCTTCCCGAATACGCCTACGCCGACAACGAGGACATCACAAAGGATTGCCTGATCGGAGGCTACGTCCACGGCAACGAGCCGAGCCACCATATTCCTTATCTCTACGCCTGGACTTCGCAGCCTTGGAAGACGCAATACTGGATGAGGGAGATCATAAACCGCATGTACCGCCCGGAGATCCGCGGCCTGGGCGGTAATGATGACTGCGGCCAGATGAGCGCCTGGTACATCTTCAGTGTCCTGGGATTCTACCCGGTCTGTCCCGGAAGTGACCAGTATGTCATCGGCGCTCCGTTCCTCAAGGAGGTGACGGTTGCTCTCCCCAACGGGAAGTCGCTGGTTATCAAGGCACCTAAGGTCAGTGACACGAACCGGTATGTCAAGAAGGTGACGCTGGACGGGAAGGAATACACCAAACTCTACCTCACCCACTCTGACCTTATGGAAGGAGGAGTCCTGGAGTTCGAGATGGCCTCCAAGCCCAACAAGTCCCGCGGCCAGAAGCCCGAGGACAAGCCCTACTCGATGACAGGGAAGTAGCGAAGAACCGGCCCAAGCCTCCCGTTGCCCCCGGCTATCCCACTGTTCTTTGCCCCCCCCGGCTCCCTATCGCCCCTCTGTTGCCCTTCCCTCCAAACAGGCGCACGGCAATACGCCCCGGTGGCCATTCAAGCCACCAACTTGTGCGCCAAGGCTTGAGATCGGCCTGTGGAGCACAGTGACCGGCTACCGAACAAGCCGCAATCCATACCGATGTGCGCCTGTTTGGCGGAATTGACGACACTGCTTGACGCATAACCATTTTCCTGCTTTTATTCTTTGAAAAAAGTCAGGAATTAGCGATATTCACAAAGCGCGAATCATCCGAAGTCATCGCTGTGATGATGGGAGAATGAGGCAAGAGATAGATGCGATGCGAAAAGAGTATTTCCACATGTGCGCCAATGGCGCCGACGCGCGTAATTTCATCATACGGGAACAAGACTATTATGCGGCATTCAACCTCATAGCCGTATGCGCCGCAACTACCGAAGCGGTCGTTGTGTCATTCTCTGTTGAGGACAGCCACCCGCATGTGCTGCTGTGGGGTCTTAAAGAAGATTGTTCAGTATTCAAAGTCAGGTATGAGAATCTCTACACTCATTATGCGGCATCCACAAGAGAAGGAGGTGCTGATTTAGTCCTTCGTTGTGAACTATATCCAATCGGAGACGATTTGGACTACTTGCGCAATGTCGCCGTCTACACTATCATCCAACCCACAAAGGATGGCAAGTCGGTGATGCCTTATGACTATCTTTGGGGAACGGGATCCCTGTATTTCAGGTCCGGTTTTTACACTCCGGTTTGGTTGTTCGACAAACAAGGATCAATCTGTCACCCTGTTCCCTTTGGCTCTCTGAGGGTGAGAGAACGCCGGGAGTTGCTTCATTCCCGTAACTATCCGGTTCCTGATGAGTGGCTTGTCTGTAATGGATTCATACTCCCTGAAAACTATATTGACGTGGCGAGATTTGAATCTATCTACACCACTTTCAATCGTTTCCGAGTCTTCCTATCAAGTCCCAAAAAGAGAGAGGAGATGATGCTTGCCAAAATGGCTGAGGAGCGAGGGGTCATGTTGGAAGACTTGGAAGCAAGGAGAGTCTGTGGTGATCAATGCAAACAGTTGTTCGGAACCAGGGATCCACGCAGACTGATCCCACACGACAGGCTTTTGCTCGCACAACAGCTTCGCAGGCAGTTCAGATTGTCTTTCCGTCAGATCGCTACTCTGGTCAGGCTTCCCGAAACAGAAGTCCGTTCCTTTGTCAGGTAGTAAATAGCCCATCCGCCACGGACATTCAATAGGTCTGTCAGATGATAATAGCTGTTATGCTGGTTTCCCGCCAAACACCTTCGCGGTGGTTTCGCCAAACAGGCGCACGGCAATACGCCCCCGGTGGTCATTCAAGCCACCAACTTGTGCGCCAAGGCTTGAGATCGGCCTGTGGGGCACAGCGACCAGCTCCCGAACAAGCCGCAATCCATACCGCCGTGCGCCAGTTTGGCGGAAAGGACAACCCTTTGATCATTGTTCTGTGACTTCGAGAGGCGTCCACACTGAAAAGAACCTGACCACAGCCAAGTGCCGTGTCGCGCGGAGCAGATGCGTTCGACATAACATCTGTTTTCTAACGCCCGAAGATTAGTTTTTTTGTATCTTTGTCCTGTGAGGTACGAAGAGATAGTTCAAAAGATCAGGGAAAAGGACGATAAAGTCACCCAATGCTTTTTTTCTGGACCGGCCACCTCGAAGAGCTTCGAAGGACTGATCCGGCGAGGGCGGCGCTGGAGATAGCACAACACAAAGGGCATGTGAAAGCGGAGAAGACCAAGGAGCTGGCAGGGCGTCTCGGGATTCCGTGAGACACGTTGACGCGCTACGTCTCCGGCGCGATGAACTACTGCCCTCACTGCGGAGCGAAGTTGGAGAGATTCATTTAGCGATACATAATGATGAGACACTTGACTGGAATTATCGCAGGGCTGGGCGCCGTGGTCTTTTGCGCTCTGGCCTCCTGCACCGCGGAGCCGGATCTCGGCGACTTCTCAGTGAGCCCCCTCCCGAAATCAGTCACCCTCACTGGAGGGAAACCCTTCGTTTTTGGCCCCGGGGTCTCGATCAGCGCTCCCGAGGAGCTCATGATCACCGCCGACATCCTGGCGAAAGATCTCAAAGAGGCCACCGGCAGGGAGCTGAGACTGACCGGAGGTCGCGGGAAAATAAGCCTTTCAACCGACCCGTCGCTTCCTGAGGAAGGGTACAGGATAGAGTGCGGGAAGGACGGAATAAAGATAACAGGAGGCAGCGTAAAGGGGGTCTTTTACGGCACCAGGACCCTTTACAAGGCTCTTCCGGTCCCATGCGGGAAGCGTCCAGCCCTTCCCGCTGCGAGCGTCGAGGATGCCCCGGCATATTCCTACCGCGGGTTCATGGTGGATGTCTCGAGACATTTCTTCGGGGTGGAATACCTTGAGAAGCTCCTGGATGTCATGGCTTTGCACAACATCAACGTTTTCCACTGGCACCTGACCGATGACCAGGGGTGGAGAATCCCCATCGAGGGGTATCCCCGCCTGACGGAGGTCGGCTCCTACAGGAGCGGCACCATCCTCGAGCCTGGTTCCGACAAGTACGACACCATCCCGGTCCAGGGGTTCTACACCCGGGAGGAGATGGAACGTGTCGCGCGTTACGCGGCCGACAGGCAGATAACAGTCATCCCGGAGATAGACATGCCCGGGCACATGCTGTCAGCCCTGGCCTCATATCCCCAGCTCGGATGTACCGGTGGGCCTTATGAGGTTCCCCGCCAGTTCGGGGTGTTCGAGGATGTCCTCTGCCCCGGCAAAGACGAGGCCCTGGATTTCGCCAAGGCGGTCTTGCGGGAGCTGGTCGACATTTTCCCCTCTGAATATATCCACCTTGGCGGCGACGAGTGTCCTAAGGAGAGGTGGGGAAAATGCCCCGACTGCCAGGCCAGGATCCGGAATCTGGGCCTGAAGGATATTCCGGGCAAAAGCAAGGAGAACCAGCTGCAGACGTGGTTCATGGGCCAGATGCAGGATTTCCTGAGGGAGAACGGCCGGAAGATGATCGGCTGGGACGAGATCCTTGAGGGAACCCCGGACAAAGACGTGACCGTCTTCGCCTGGACATCCCCGGACGCGATAGCGCGCTCGGCCAAAGAAGGCCATCCAACCGTAGCCTGTCCCATACAGCATCTGTATTTCAGCAACCCGAGGATCAACAAGCTGACCGGAAGGGAGAGTCTCAGCCGGGTCTACGACTTCGACATCGTGCCCGAGTCCTTGAGTGTAGAGGAGCGCGGGAACATCATAGGAGCAGAGGGCTGCATCTGGACCGAGTGGGTGGCGGACGAAGCCAAGATGGAGTGGGAGATGCTCCCCCGCGTCTCCGCCCTCGCGGAGCTCCAGTGGGGTTCCGAGCGGGATCTTGACGCCTTCCTACCCCGGCTCAAGAAAATGACTCTCCTTTACGACAGGCTCGGCCTCAACTGGAAAGAGGACATCGCCGAAGCCTTCGAATAGAATCAATCAGATAGTGTTTTCTGCCATGAATATTCTAAAAGCATCCACCGCCGCGGCCCTCACCGCGATCCTGTTATCATTCACATCTGCCTCCGGCAGGGGGAGTGACCTCCCGGAAACCGTGGCCGCCCGTGGCCACGTGAACGGGGGGACCGCCGGCGGAGCCGGTGGTGGGACGAGGGCCGTCAGGCCCGAAGGTTTCGGGGAGGGCACTCCCTCTGTCGAACCCGAAGGATGTTATTGAGAGTGATATGGCGGCGATTGT
>JAFVED010000167.1 GCA_017478125.1 Bacteroidales bacterium
AGGGGCGATCTCCAACACCTTGCTTGACCGGTAATTGGTCGCCGGCCAGCGTAACTTGCCGTCCACAAAAGGCACGGAAGCCCCACCACCGAGGCTGACAGCGACTTTGTAGCAATCCTTGCCGCCATGGTCATGATGATAGTAGGCGTCACTTTCCTCAAGATAACCTTTGTACCACTCGTCGGCGACGAGTTTGCCGGGCAGTTTGACCCAGATGTCAAGTCCGGGCGATGTAGGATTGCCTTCCAGGGCTTTGCCGTAAAAACGACCGGCGACAAGGTCGTTCTCAAACACGAAATCGTCAGCTCTCTCAGGGACTTCCCTCGCCATGACCTTCTGCTCGACCTGCTTCTTGCAGCCTCCGAGGGCAAGCGTGGCGACAAGCGCCAGGATCATGATTTTTCTCATTCTATTTCAGGTCTTTAGTCTCACACCAATCCATGTCGTTGTAGTCGTCATTCTCTCCGCACATACCCCAGATGAAGGTGTAGTTGCGTGTGGCGCAGGCGGAGTGGATGCTCCACTGGGGAGAGATCACGGCCTGCTCGTTATGCATCCAGATGTGGCGGGTCTCCTGCGGCTCACCCATAAAGTGGCAGACAGCGGCATCCTCGGGAACCTCAAAGTAGAAATAGACCTCCATCCTGCGGTCGTGAGTGTGGGCGGGCATCGTGTTCCAAGTGCTTCCGGGAGCAAGTTCGGTCATTCCCATCTGGAGTTGGCAGCAAGGAACGACCTCCTTCACGAGAAGGCGGTTGATAGTCCTCTCATTGGACTCCTCAAGGCTCCCGAGATGCATCACGACGGCATCCTTCTTGGAAACTTTCTTGACTCCTGTCTCCCTGTGGGCGGTCGCGGAACAGAAATAAAAATGGGCCGGCTTGGAAGAATCGTCGCTCTTGAATATGACATGACGGTCTCCCCTGCCGACATAAAGGGCTTCTTTGTAGTCCAGATGATACTCATCTTCACCGACCACCACGGTTCCGGCTCCACCGACATTGATGATGCCAAGTTCCCTGCGCTGGGTGAAATAATCCGCCCTCAGGATCTCAGGAGCGCCCAGAAGCAGATCCTCACTGACGGGAACGGCCCCGCCTGTGATGATGCGGTCGAACATTGAGTAAACCATGTTGATCTCATCGGGAGCCATCACTTTCTCGACAAGATACTCTTTACGGACGCGTGCCGTGTCATAGTGCTTGGCATCGAGAGTGCTCGAAGCCTGGCGAACCTCACAATTCAGTTTCATATAATGCTTTTGTTTATTGTCATTCTGAACATACAGTGTCATTCTGAGCGAAGCGAAGAATCTACTTCGGCTGCTTCCCTATGTACGCCAATATTCCCCCATCCACATAGAGGATGTGGCCATTGACCGCATCCGAAGCGTGGGAGGCCAACAACACCGCTGGACCAGCGAGTTCCGACGGATCAAGCCATCTTCCCGCGGGAGTCTTGGCGCAAATGAAAGAATCGAACGGATGGCGGCTGCCGTCCGGCTGCCTCTCCCTCAAAGGCGCTGTCTGGGGAGTCGCGATGTAACCGGGGCCGAGACCGTTGCACTGGATGTTGTACTCTCCATATTCAGAGCAGATGTTCTTTGTCAGCATCTTCAGCCCGCCTTTGGCGGCCGCGTAAGCGGAGACCGTCTCCCTGCCGAGTTCAGACATCATGGAGCAGATGTTGATGATTTTCCCTTCACGGCGTTCCATCATCTCGGGTAGCACGGCCGCGCTTACGATGTACGGTCCCACGAGATCTATGTCAATGACTTGCTGGAACTCTTCGCGGCTCATCTCGTGCATAGGGATTCGCTTGATGATCCCGGCGTTGTTAACCAAGATATCGATCTGGCCGACCTCCTCATGAATCCGCGCGACCATCCGCGCGACAGCCTTCTCATCGGTAACATCGCAAAGATAGCCTTTCACATTCTCGATCCCGGCGGCCTTGAAGTTGTCCAACCCCAACTGGAGAGTCTTCTCGTTGCGGTTATTGAATATGATAGTCTTTGCCCCGGCGGCGACAAAGGCCTTCGCTATCTCGAATCCTATGCCGTAGGCGGCTCCTGTGATCAGGGCATTCTTGCCTTCAAGTGAAAAAAGATTGGTCATCACTATGTGTCTGATTATTTTATGATTTAACTGCGGTTACAAAAGTACAAACGATTGTATCAAAAAGCAATACATCTGTTAATTTTTTTATTCAAAACACCTCGAACAGAGGTGCGGACTCCACTTTTCACGCATTTGTTTTGAAAAAAATCCACGAAACGCTTGGATATTGTGCAATCGTTTGTATTTTTGCGCCCACCACAACACTGGACATGGTAACTATTTCAGACATAGCAAAATCTCTCGGAATTACGCCCTCGACAGTCTCAAGGGCTCTTTCCGGAAGTCCCAGGGTTAAAGAGTCGACCAGGAAAGCGGTGGAAAAAGCCGCCGAAAGGATGGGTTATGAGCGGGATGAGGCGGCTTCGAGCCTGCGGAGAGGTAGAGCGAAGGTGGTCGGAATCATAGTTCCCAGGATCAACCGTGAGTTTTTCAGCAATGTGATCGGAGGGGCCGAGTCTGTCCTGGACAATTACGGTTATTCAGCCATTATCTGCCAAAGCCACGAGAACACCTCAGACGAGATCAAGGCCTTGAAGACCCTCAGGAGCAACAGGGTCGCCGGAGTTCTGATCTCCCACGCGATCGAATCGACGAATGGAGCGCACATTCTCGAGAACATCGACCAGGGGACGATCCTGGTCCAGTTCGACCGGGTGTTCAGTTCCATTCCTGGGCCCAAAATCATCAGCGACAACTTCAGGGGCGCCTACGAGGGTACCCGTCACTTGATCGAGCAAGGTTACAAAAAGATCGGCATAATCGCCGGCTACATGAGTTCCGAAGCCTATGCGGCCCGTCTGGCCGGCTACAAGCAGGCTCTCTCTGACATGGGGATGGAAATCGATGATGAAATCATCTTCTACGGCTCAATCGTCCAGAAAGGCGGCTATGAGGCCGGCAACATCGCCATAGACAAAGGCTGCGACGCCATATTCAGCACCGGAGACTACACCGCGTTGGGAGCGTTGCAGGCGGCCAAGGAAAGGGGCCTGCGGGTTCCGGAAGATTTCGGGATCGTCGGAACGGCTGACGAACGCTTCTCCGCCTTGATCACCCCTTCCCTGAGCTCAATGGCCCAGCATCCCTACGAGATGGGACGCCGCGCCGCCCAGGCGTTCATAACATCCCTCAAACCAGAGGCCAAGGTCGGAGAGGTCGTGGTGCCGATGGATCTCATAGCAAGGCAATCCTCAACAAGAACAACCATATAAAATGAACATCAAGACCATAATCTCCTTTATCGCCCTCACCTCGATCTTGCTTCCGCTATCCGCCTACAGCAGATCGAAGCGGGACGAGTTCAAGGGGTTGTACGAGAACCTTCCTTTCAAGATGAACAAGGTCAAAAGGCCTACCATTCCGTCAAGAAGCGTGAATATCAAAGACTTCGGTGGAGTCGGAAACGGCAAGTTCCTTAACACGGACGCCTTCCGGGACGCTATCGCAGCCCTTTCCTCCAAGGGTGGCGGCCATCTTATCGTCCCTGAAGGAATATGGTTCACCGGTCCAATCACTCTTCTCGACAACATCGACCTCCACATCACAAAGGGAGCCCTTCTTGTCTTTTCTCCGGACCAGGATCTTTATCCAATCATCGACACCAACTTCGAAGGTCTGGATGTGAGACGCTGCCTCTCCCCTATCAACGCTCTCGGAGCCAGGAACATATCCATCACAGGAGGGGGAATCATCGATGGCAGCGGGGAATATTGGAGGGAGGTAAAGAAGCGTAAGGTCTCTTCCGACCAGTGGAAAGAGATCATCAAAAGAGGCGGAGTCCTGGCTGAGGACGGATCGGTCTGGTACCCGGATGAAGGCTACATGAAAGCCCGCAAGACAGCCGGATCGCTCAACTATCCGGATCCCTCGCTGGACGAGAACGAGATCAAGACTTTCCTCAGGCCTGTGATGGTCTCCTTGAGGGAGTGCGAGAATGTGCTGCTTGAGGATTGCACCTTCCAG
>JAFVED010000168.1 GCA_017478125.1 Bacteroidales bacterium
ATATCCTTGAGACAGATCTCATCGCAGCCGTACTCCACGACCTTGTCCACGATGCCCATATAGTATCCGACCGTATGGACAGGAGAGTTGGTGATCGAGAGGGCGACCTGGGAGATCATCCCACCCTTCTTCGCTCCCTCCACGGACCCTCGCAGGTTGCGGTGGTCGTTGAGGCCGCAGAACGAGCGCGCGATGTCTGTGCCCTGCTTTTTCTTCACCTTGAACATGAGATCCCGGACATCCTTCGGCACAGGGTTCATCCTGAGCGCGTTGAGTCCCCTCTCAAGCATGTGGGTCTGGATCCCGGCCTTGTGGAACGGGGCAGTCCACTTCCTTACGGCCACATTGGGGTTCTCGCCAAAAAGGAGATTCACCTGCTCGAAAGCGCCTCCGTTCGTCTCCACACGGTCGAAGCAACCCATGTCGATAATCGCCGGGGCGACCTCGCACAGCTGATCCACTCTCGGCACATATTTGCCCGAACTCTGCCACATGTCCCTGTACACCAGGGAGAACTTTATCTCTTTTGCCATATCATTAATTCCTTTAACCTACAAATATACTCATTTTTCACTATCTTTAGAGAGTTTTAGGCATCAAACCTGAAAAGCGATGAGAAAGATTTTCCTATTCCTGCTGCTCTGCATGGCAGAGACAATTTCATTTGGCGCGGACAAGACCGTCCCAGCGCCTTGCGGGCACCCGCGCCTGCTTCTCGGACAAGGTGAGGAAGTCCCTGTCAGAGAAGCGGTCCCCAAGAGTGGAATAATGGAGGAGGCATATTCCTACATCAAGGATTTCTCCGACAATCTTATGACGGAGCCCCCCTTGGAAAGGATCATGACAGGTCGCAGGCTTCTGAGTGTCTCCCGGCAAGCCCTGAAGAGGGTTTTCTACCTTTCCACCATGTACAGGCTGGACGGTGACATGAAATACTCTGACAGGGCTGTCCAGGAGATGGTCGCGCTTTGCCGGTTCTCCGACTGGAACCCCTCCCACTTCCTCGATGTCGCGGAAATGACGATGGCCGTAGCGATAGGCTACGACTGGCTTTTCGACATGATGGGCAATGAGGAGAAAGAGTTGATCCGGACCGCCATTCTTGAAAAAGGGCTGAGGCCCTCCGAAGGACAGTGGTTTTTTGACGCGGAGAACAACTGGAACCAGGTCTGCAACGCGGGGATGGTTTTCGGAGCCCTCGCCATCTGGGAAGATATTCCGGAAGAGGCCGGCAAGATGATCGCCAAATGCCTGGCCTCAAACCCGATCAGTCTCGGAAGTTATTCTGAGGAAGGATGTTATCCTGAAGGGTACTCATATTGGGGCTACGGCACCTCTTTCCAGGCCATGCTCATCTCCGCCCTCGAAAGCGCTTTCGGAAGCGACCTCGGACTGATGGACGGCCAGGAAGGCTTCTACCGCTCATCCCGCTTTTTCAGCATGATGACAACCCCAAGACACAGCGTCTACAATTTCTTTGACTGCGGACGGAAACAGGTTTTCGAGCACATCCAGGCATGGATGGCCACCCGGACCGGAGACCCCTCCGTCCTTTATCCAGAACTCACTTTCCACGCCGACCGAGGCCTTAGGATAAATGACGAGGACAGGTTGTTCCCCATGTTCCTGATCGCCGGACGGGACATCGACTTCAACATCGTCCCAAAGCCAGCTGACAATTACTATGTTTGCGGAGGCCTTGAGCCGCTGTTCATCTACAGGAGCGGCTGGGACAGCCAAGATGACACCTATCTCGCGGTGAAAGGGGGAAGGGCGGCCGACAGCCATGGCCACATAGACATCGGCTCGTTCTTTTTCGAGAGTGACGGCGTGGGCTGGGCTGTCGATCTCGGAAGCCAGAACTACAACTCCCTGGAGAGCAAGGGAGTCAACCTCTGGTCAATGGATCAGGAGAGCCAGCGCTGGGATGTGTTCAGGATCGGTGCCGAATCCCACAACATCTTGACTGTCAAGTATAAGAGACCTATTGTCGATGTCAGGATCCCGATCCGTGAGACTTGGAGGAGCCGTTCCCGGAAAGGGGCGGGACTTCCCATGACGCCGTTCTACGGAGGCGACCTGGACTCCTGCTACAGGAAAGTCTATCTGGACAAACGCGACAATCTCCATGTCGAGGACTTCCTCATCGGCGGCGACACGAGGCAGAACCTGTTGTGGACCATGTGCACAGAGGCCGAGGCCAGGATCCTGGGACCCTCGGCGATCGAGCTCCGCAAGGACGGGAAAGTCAGGATCCTGAGGCTCAAGACCAGGCATTACGCCAGCCCTCGGATATGGCCCACGACTCCCCGCCACGACTATGACGAGGAGAACCCCGGCTCATGCCTTGTCGGATTCGAGATCAAGAACGTCCAGCCCCACGAGAAGGTCTCGATAAAGGTCTCCCTCGTGAGATGACTATCACTGTCGGTGGCAAGGTCTGCCACCGAGGGGCGTCATAACATTCCGAGATCCTCAAAAAGCCGGCGGTAAGCGTCGGCTTTTTTCTGTATCGGGAGAGGATAGGCCCGTGAGGAGGATGGCATCCGGTAGAGCCGCATGGGACGACCTTCAAAAGCGAATGATGAATATTCCCCGACGGCCGGAGCCTCCGTCCCGAAAGCGGAGCAAAGGGTCTGGGCAGCCTTCTCGCCTGTAACGACGACCGCCCGGCACTCCGGTATCTTCCGCAGAAGCGCCGGAACATCAGTCGGTTCCACGACCTCCAGAAACTTGTCCGAGGCGTTGTCCCGAAGGCGTCTCACGGCCGTGGCTGTGTCGAACATGGCGATCCCCTTTTCCGAGCAGAAAGCCTTGATCTCCTCCAGAAAGAAACCCTTGGCCGGAGCGTCCACGAAACGATCCCTGTCACCGAAGAATATGATCCCGATTATCCTCCAGAAATCATTGATGAAGTTAGGGTAATAGAACTCCATGCTCCAGCGCTTCCGCTGGGGCGGGAAACTGCCCAGCATCAGCACCTTAGCCCCTTCCGGAAGAAAGGGTTCGAAAGGATGTCGCTCGACCGGGGCCTCCATCGTCAGACTTTAAGGAATATTCCCTTCTTGTACATCAGCCGCATTATCAGGAAGAGGATCGTGACATTGCCGAGGGCGATGACCAGCTGGTAATAGTCCCCGGTAAGATGTTCAAAACCATGGAGAAGGGACTCGCTGACCGATGAGAAATCGATGACCTCACCGATGCAGTAGGCAGCTATCGAGTTCATCCCGAAATACTTCAGCCATTCAAGACCCTTACTTTTGCCCCAGACATCAACCACCAGGTAAACCACGGCGAGAGCCAGACAGCACCAGCCCGCCGAGTAAAGAGTCATCGAGCTGCTCCATATCTTCTTGATCACAGGGAAGAAAGAGTCGAGGGCGATCCCGAGGATGACCAGCGAGACCCCGGTGGCGGCCAGTACGAGGCCTTTGTATTTTCCTGGCTTGGACTCATCTTTGAGCATACTCCCGGCGTAGCAGCCCAGCATCACGGTAACGATGAAATTCAGGCTGCTGAGGATCCAGGTGTATTGGTACCCCTCCCTCCAGGCCCAGGATCCGTCGGGATTCCAGATCACCCCGTCCCGGTGCGCTCCCAGCACGGCCTTGTCGATCACCATCGCCACATTGGTCTGAGGATCAAGGTTCATGTGGCCGAAGACAATGAACACAAGAAGATAGGCCGCGAAACAGGCCGAGCCGAAAATCCAGCTCCCCCTTTTTCCGAGATAGACGAAAGCGAGCGCGGCGAAGACATAGCCCACCGCGATCGCCTGAAGGGTGTTGGCGAAAGGATGGAACTCCTTGAGATCCAAGTTCAAAAGATTCCCCTGGACTATCCAGCCGAGGAAGAAAAGAAGGGCGAACCGTTTGAGAAGTTTGAGATGGAACGCCTTCCCTGGCCTCTCCCCTTCCCTGTACCGGGCCATGGAGAACGGGATCGTCGCCCCGGACATGAACATGAACAGTGGCATGATTATGTCCCACAACACGAAACCCTCCCAGGAGACGTGGGTCACTTGGCGCCGGAGGCCATCCCAGGCCGGAGAATTGTTCGCACCGAGGAAAGCGTGGATAACCGGTCCCGCGACAAGAAGCAGGAACAAATCCATCCCTCGCAGGATGTCAAGCGAGGCTAACCTTTTCTTCGGAGCCATCACTTGGCCGCTGAATCAAACTCCTCGATGATTTTCTCGGCCTTGGCGTAACCGTCCGCCGGAGCCTTCCACATGGCGGCGAAGACAAGGCAGCCGAGGATGCCGAACGCTATAGCCACGGCGAAAACCGTGTTCCAGCCGAAAGACTTGGCTATCATTCCGAAAGCCAGTCCGGAGACAGTCGTGCTGGCGTAGCCGAATATTCCGAGAATGCCGTTGGCGGACGCTGCCGCCCTCTTGGTCGCCTGGTTGGAGGCCGCTATTCCCGTGAGCGCCTGGGGGCCGTAGATGAAGAAACTGGACATGATGAGGAAGAATATCGCCCACCCCGTGCTTCCTTGCGGCATCCTCCAGAAAGCGAAGAAGCACAAAGTGGCCATCACCATGAATATCAAGCAAGTATGATGAGCCTTGCTCTTGAAGAACTTGTCCGTGATCCACCCGGCGAGAAGGGTCCCGATGATGCCCCCCACAATCTCCGAGGCGGCCACGACATTGGCGGCCGTGGCGATTGGAAGCTGCTTGTAATCAGTGAGGAACATAGAACCCCAGTCGAGGATCGTGAACCTGATGACATAGACGCAGAAATTCGACACGGCGAGGATCCAGATCATAGGGTTGCGGAAGACCATCTTCTTCAGGAGGACCTTGTAAAGGGCGTGGGCATGTTCGGGAGTCTCGGCCTTCTCCTCCACAGGCTTGGCGGCGAGGTGCTCGTCACGCGACTCGGGGCTTGGAAGCCCCACATCGGAAGGAGAATCCTTCAATCCGAAAAACAGCAGGAAACTGCCCGCGGCGGCCAGGATGGCGGGAATGAAGAAGCACCACTGCCAAGCCTCGTAGCCGAAGCGCCCGAGGATGAAAGTGCCGATCAGCACGGCGACCAGCCCGGCCCCGATCGAGTGGGAGCTGTTCCAGACGCTCTGCTTGGTGGCCAGCTCGGAGGGCTTTATCCAGTGAGCCATGAGGCTGCCGCAAGGAGGGTAGCCCATCCCTTGGGTGAAACCGTTGATAAGCCACAGGGAACCAATGAAATACACCAATCCCACAGTGGCCTTGCCGCTGGCGTCCATGTAGTGGAAAAGCCCGTTCATCTGGGGGCTCAGCCCGATCACGAAGTTGACCACCGCCGAGAGCAGGAGCCCGAGGCCCATGATCAGTTTCTTCGAGCGGGCCCTGTCGGAGATGAACCCGTTGATGAAGCGGGACACTCCATAAACTATTCCATTGAGAGTGAGGAATATACCAAGCTGTGTCTCATCAAGTCCCAACTCCGATTTCAGAGCCGGCATGGCGATACTGAAATTCTTCCTCACGAAATAGAACAGGGCGTAGCCTATCATCAGGATGATGAGCGTACGCCACTGCCAATAATTGTATTTTTTCTTTATGCTCTGATCCATATCCACAAATATAACGATTTCCCGGCATTAGTTGTGTTCTCAGAAGCAAAATAACCCTTGAATTGACGACGCGCGGTTTTTTGAAGTGCGGTCGTCGTCATTCAGTCACTTAAAATGAATCTGAGTTTTAGACAACGCCTAGGAATTTGTATATTTGTGTCTGAAACATCCGATATGAGAGAGAACTACAACAAGACATTGACGGCGGAGCAGCGGGAGAGGCTCCGGCGGGTGCGGCACCTGGCCCTGGACATGGACGGGACCATATACATGGAGAACAACATATTCCCGTTCACAATTCCCACTCTGGAAGCCCTGAAGGCCGCCGGTGTGGGACATTCCTTCCTGACCAACAACCCCACCAAATCGGTCGGGGATTATGTCGCGAAACTGGCCAGAATGGGCATCGAGTGCGCCTGGGAGGACATGTACACAACCCCGATCGCCACGATTGACTACATCAAGAAAGCCTATCCACAGGTCAAAAGGCTTTTCATGCTCGGCACTCCGAGCATGAGGGAACAGTTCGTCGAGGCGGGATTCATCTCCTGCGAGGACGACCCGGCTGACAAACCAGACATGCTGATAGTCGCTTTCGACACTACCCTGGTGTATTCCCGCCTCTGCAGAGCCGCTTGGTGGGCGAAGCAGGGCATCCCCTACATCGCCACCAACCCCGACTGGGTCTGCCCCACCGACGCCGAGACAGTGCTTGTGGACTGCGGCTCGCTCCAGAAATGCATCGAGGCGGCGACCGGCAGGAGGCCGGACAAGGTCATGGGCAAGCCCGACCCTACGATGCTGGACGGTATCCGGGACCGCCACGGCCTGAAGCCCGAGGAGATCGCCATGGTCGGCGACCGGATCTACACCGACATCGAGATGGGCCGCAGGGCAGGAGCCGTGAGCGTGCTTGTCCTCTCCGGAGAGACGACCCTGGAAACGGCACTTGAAGCCGGTACCGCAGATTTCATCGTCAGGGATCTCCAGGAACTTGGAGACCTTATCCTTGAAAGCGGGAAATGAAACCGTTACAATTTGTAACGGTTTCAAATTGACCGCTGCCGATGGGAAGATGAGAAAGATCGATGTCGCTGACAGGACCGCAAAAAGAATGTTTTTCTGTCTAAGTTGCCGAAAAAGCATTATTTTCGCGATCAAATAAACACCATCATGAAAAAAATCGCGACCCTTTTCGCAGCATTGCTTTGCACCGCGGGCCTTTTCGCCCAGACAAGCAAACTCCCTAATGTAAAGGAGATTGTCAGCGTTGAAAACGAGAACACCGGAGAGACGGTGGAAGTGGTCAATCTCCCCATCGACGGCATGAACCGCTATTTCCTACATGTCGGAAACATGGGTATCGGCGACAAGGTGATCCAGATCAACGTGGACCTGGTTTACCGCCTTTATATTCCCCTCGGAAACAACATCACCGATGCCGTGGCAGCCATGGAAGAGCTCAAGACTCTCTATAAAGAGCCCAAAGGCGCCATGAGGGAGATCCAGGGCAGTTTCAAGCCCTTCTTCCCCACGGAAGAGACTGTGACCGTGCAGGTTTACAGGTATCAGCCCCTCCTTTCCAACCAGCTCCAGTTTGTCATCGAGCGTGACGGCTACGAGAGGGTCGCCTACCTCTCCAAATCCGACTTCGGCACCCTGCTCAGCGGCCTGAAGATGTACGGGAAAACGCACAAATCAGAACTTTAGTGACGGAAATAAGCAACGTATTAAACGAGCTCAAAGGCCGGGACGTCGTCCTCTTCGTGGCCGACGAGGATGAGATCTCTCCCTCCGAAGTACCTTTCCCTGTTGTATTTACCGGCATGGGAAAGATGCGGATGTTCAGCGCCCTGGTAAAGTGGCGCGAGACCCTGCCCGAAGGCCGCGCTCCCGTGGTCCTCAACATCGGCAGCGCCGGGTCGGCCAGGTATCCGATCGGGACCATAGTGAACTGTACCCGTATCTTCAACGGAGGCAGCGAACTGATCGCGGATCGCATTCAGCTGCCAGGAGAGGGCGCCAGCATCTTTTCCGGCGACTATTTCATGAGTACTCAGACCTTCAGCCCCGAGCAGGTGAAGGCGCTGTCGCGGCAGTATGACCTTTTTGACATGGAAGCTTACGCCGCCGCGCGGTTCTGCGAGATGTACGGCATCCCGTTCTATTGCCTCAAAGCCGTCTCCGACAACCTGGACGGCAACCTCAAGGACTGGCGCGGCATCCTCGCGGACATCCGCGCCCGGTTCACGGAGGCGCTCAATACCTGTAAATAATTAAAACCCATATTGTTCTTTCACCGGATAATTGTTACCTTTGTCTTAGTCAACGATCCGCAAATGAAAGTGCTTTTCATACACGGGCTGGCCTCATCGGGAGCGTACAAGATGGCTTCTTCGCTGAGGATTCTCCTGAAAGGCAGTGAGGTCATCGCCCCTGATGTGCCGATCGATCCGTCCGAGGCCCTGGAACTTCTCAAGGGAATATGCGCCTCGGAGTCCCCGGATCTTATCGTGGGTCTTTCCCTCGGCGGATTCTGGGCGCAGAAACTGAGGGGTTTCCGTAAAATTCTCGTGAATCCTGACTTCCATGTCTCCAGGCTTTTGCGGAGCAAGATAGGGATAATGGAATACCTCTCCCCAAGACGTGACGGAGCGCTGTCATTCCGGGTCACCAAGGCGGCATGCGATGGCTACGAAGCCCTGGAAGCCACTCAGTTTGACAATCTTACAAACGAAGAGACCAGCCTGACGAGAGGGTATTTCGCCGACAATGATGAACTTGTGGACTGCTTCGACGAGTTCATGGAACACTATCCGGGACGGGGCAAAAGATACCCCGGATCCCACCTCCCGAATTTTCCCCAATTGAAACAGTATATAATAACAGACTTGACAAATGAGATTTCTAGCTAACCCATCCACCGACCCGCATTTCAATCTCGCTTTCGACGAGTACTGCCTGGAGAACGTCATCTCCAACGAACCCTACTTTTTCCTGTGGCGGAACAGGCCTTCCGTCATCATAGGCCTCAACCAGAATGCCTACAGCGAGGTGAACCTCAAATACCTGGATGAGCAAGGGATTACCCTCGCCAGAAGGGTGACAGGAGGCGGAGCCGTCTATCATGATCTCCAGAACCTCAACTACACCATCATCGGCCGCGACGGGATCTCCCCCGCCCCGATGGTGGAGGCCTTGCGACTGCTCGGAGTCCCGGCGGAGCTGTCCGGACGTAACGACATATTCGTCGAAGGCCGGAAGGTGTCCGGCTACGCCAGAAGGGTTTCCAAGAGCCAGGAGATAATTCACGGCACCCTTATGTACGATGTTGACCTGGAGACTCTGACCAAGGTGCTTGACACACCAGAATCCAAGATGAGGGCCAAGGGGATCGAGTCAGTAAAGAGCCGGGTCGCCAACCTGAAAGACTATCTTCCCGGATTCGGTTCCCTGGACGAGGTTCAGGCCGCTCTCCAGGAGATCCTCGCGGACGGCGATGGCCCGATGGACTTCCCCGAGGGTGGCCTTGGCGAGGTCAAACAGCTCAGAGACAGCAAATTCGCCACATGGGATTTCATCTACGGCCACTCCCACGAAGCCGGGTTCACGAGGAAGGCGAAACTGCCTTGCGGGACAGTGGAGGCCAATATCTTGATAGACCACGGGCTGATAAAGAGAATATCTTTCTCAGGAGACTTCCTTTTCGATGATCCGGCGGAGGAGCTTGCCGTCAGACTTGAGGGATGCCGCCTGGAGAGGGACGCGATTTTGGAAGCCCTCGCCGGGACAGACGTGCCGAGATATTTCAAAGGCACCTCATCCACGGATCTGGCGGGATTGATAAGTTATTAATATCCAATATTATGAGAAGAACTCTCACCTTTGTTATAATGGCTCTGACATGGCTGGCTCCGCAAGCTAACGCCAGGAGAGTCCGCGTCGACGACAATCTTCCCGCGGGCAATATCATCGTGGAAAAGATGTCCGGGGACACAGTCTATGTCAAACCTGACCTACGCGACACGGAAGGTGAGTGGTTTTACTGGGCCATGAGGGTCCGGGGAGCACAAGGCAAGACACTGGTTTTCAAGTTTCCGCATGCCTGCGTGGGAGTACGGGGAGCTGTAGTCTCACTTGACAAGGGAAAGACATTCTCCTTCGCCGGTAACGAGTCCCGCTACTGGTATTCATTCACATGGACGTTCGGGCCGAATGACAGGGACGTGTACTTCTACGAGTGCCACCCGTACCTGTCGGCCGACTGGAAACGGTTCGTACGGTCGAAGGACAAAAGCTTGTTCTCGACAGGTGTCCTCTGCCGGAGCAGGGACGGGAAGAAGGTTCCTTACGCCACCATCGGGAGAAAAGACATCGCTCCCAAGCACAGGGTTGTGGTCTCCGCGCGTCACCATTGCTCCGAGACGATCGCCTCGTTTGTGATGGAAGGGATTGTCAATGGTTTCCTCGCCGACGATGAGACAGGGAAATGGCTCAGGGACAATGTGGAACTGTCCATCGTCCCGTTTGTGGATTATGACGGGGCCATGAAAGGGGATCAAGGTAAAAACCGCCGTCCCCACGACCATAACAGGGATTACACCGATTTCCTTTATCCGGAGACCAAGGCCTTGACCCGGTTATGGGTCGAGAAAAGACCCGAGATAATCCTGGATCTGCATTGCCCGTGGATCTACGGGGAGCAGAACAATGAGCATGTGTACAGTCCACTTGGCGACCCGGCCATCACTCCCGACGCCGCGGCTGAAGACCGGTTCTTCCACCTGCTTGAGCGCGAGGCCGAAGGTCTGCCCTATCAGGCCTCCGGGAACATCCCGTTCGGGACAAGCTGGAACACCAACCAGAATTACGTGCAAGGACTGTCAAGCCTCCAATGGGCGAGGCTGAACGCTCCCGGAGCCCATGTATGCTGCTGTTTTGAGATTCCCTTCGCCAATGCCAAGGGCACTGAGGTTAATCCCGGATCAGCCAGGGTATTCGGTGAGAGCATAGCGAAAACTGTCGCCGCATTCTACATGAACGCGGCGACAGCCAAGTGATTGACCTATAAGGAAAACCTACAACTCGTCGGCGTGGCTGAGGAGATATTCTTCCGCCTCAGCGTTCCAAAGCCCATGATTAGCCTTGCAGAGACGGTCCAGCTCGGCATAGACGGGATTCGTCTTACCCTTTTCCTCAAACTCGGCAATAGCGGTCAATGGCATCGTGATCTGGGTATACACCATCTTCTTGCCTCCGGGGATGGAGGGGAGATTGATGGAGGTGTCTATGACTGTGTTCAAGCCTCCGATGTGGGTTATCAGGCCGGCAGGATCCATTCCTTTGGCCATCAGGTCGATAGCCTCCCTCATGTCGTCAGCGTTGCCGCCGCTCGTCCCGACAATGTGGTGGGACTCGTAGTGGACATTATAGAAATTGAACCTGGCGCTGAAATCCGCGTTCCTCGGTCCTGAGAAAAAGTCGAGGCATCCATCGAAACCGAGGATGGCGTCGGCCTGCTCGACGACAGCGGGAACCGGGGCCATGACCACGACATCATCGTAGCCGGTGCCTCCGGAGAGTTCCCTCAGGGTGGCGACCGGATCGCCGCTGCGCGTATTCACATAGTGGATATCGATCCCGCGGGCGGCGAACATCTCCTTACTGTAGAGCGTCGCGGCGCGGTCCAGACGGCTCTGGTCAATGTCAGTCACAACGAACAGGGAAGGGACCGGCCCCTCGCGATGGAGGACATAATTGATCATGGCAAGTCCCATGGGGCCGACACCGGCCAGAAGCGCCATCTTGCCGCCATCCTTGATCTCCATGGTGTGGACATAAGTCCCCGGAGTGGTGTGGTAATGGGCGTGAAGGGCACCGATGACACATGAGATCGGCTCACTCAACGACGCGGGATAGAAAGACTTCCCGTCGTAGTGGAAAAGGCATTTCTTCTCCATGACCTCATTGGGGATGATGATGTAGGTGGCGTCGCCTCCGCAATATTTGTAGGAATAACCGGGAGCAGAAAGGATCCCCACCGGACCACCCTCGTAATTGATCGCGGGCTGGATCGAGAACTTCTCGCCAGGCTTGAACTCATCCTGCCATTTGGAACCGACTTTGACGATCTCCCCGGCAAACTCATGTCCTATGATGGTCGGGTTATCCGCGACATCATCCGGAACCCTCTTATGCTCAATCCCGGCATGGACCGCCTTGTAGGTGGACATGCAGATGTCGTCGCTCACGACCTTGGCGAGGATCTCGTCTTCCCCCATCTCGGGAAGATCGAACTCCTCAAGCCTCAGATCCTCTTTGCCGTATAAACGTACCGCTTTTGTTTTCATATCCAATCTGATAAAGAATTATATGCCTTTTCTGGCACGCAGACGCGCCTGGGCGATGGTCTGGTTGCTCGTGGGAACATAGTCCTTCAGGGGGACGATCTTCTCGTTGATCGCGTCGAGGAACCAGGACGCCTGGGGGAAGAAGGCTTCCTCAAGCTCGTGGCAAGGCGTGATCCAGTTGCGGGAACCCAGCACGACAGGGGCGGCGTCGAGATAGTCAAAGGCCATCTCGGTGATGTTGGCGGCGAGATCGTTGAGATATGAGCCGCGGGCGCAGGCGTCGCCGGCAATGATGATCCGGCCGGTCTTCTTGACAGACTCGATCACCTTGTCGTAGTTGAACGGCACCAGTGAGCGGGCATCGATGACCTCGGCCTCCATGCCGTACTTCTCCTTGAGGGTGTCGGCGGCTTCAAGCGCGCGGTACAGCGTGGCACCGATGGTTAGAATCGTTATGTCCTTTCCTGCCCTCTTGATATCGGGCTCGCCGAAAGGAATCTCATAATACCCTTCAGGAACGCCACCCTCGTGGAACTTCTCGGCGACACCGTACAGGCGCTGGCTCTCGAAGAATATGACGGGATCAGTACCCTGCAAGGCCGCGTTCATGAGACCCTTCGCGTCGTAAGGCGTGACAGGGAAGCAAACCTTGAGGCCGGGAATGTGGGTACAGAGGCTTGTCCAATCCTGACTATGCTGGGCGCCATACTTGGAACCAACTGACACTCTGACCACTACTGGCATCTTCAGGATATTGCCGGACATCGCCTGCCACTTCGGGAGCTGGTTGAATATCTCGTCTCCGCAGCATCCGAGGAAGTCGCAGTACATGATCTCGGGAATCACTCGCCCGCCGCACATGGCGTAACCAATAGCGGTGCCGATGATGGCGGCCTCAGCGATCGGGG
>JAFVED010000169.1 GCA_017478125.1 Bacteroidales bacterium
AGCTGCCAGCTGTCCGGATCGTATTTGTGGACCACGTTGCCACCTACCGTGAGCTCTATCTCGGAGCTGCCCACGAAGGAACTGTCGGGCTCAAGGGACCTGTCACAGGAAGTCATGACCGCTATGATCAGAATGACGCGGATGATAGTGAGAACGGCTTTTTTCATTGCAGTGTGATCTCTTTGGATATAATGTCCCGCGTGCCGTCTGAGTGGTAAACCACCGCTCGCAGGAATCCTGATTTGTCCGGGTGGAAATATCCGCTGCCGTCGGTCTGGATCGTGGCACCGTCATAGCTCCAGCTGACTTTCTCCCCGATCGCGTTGAACACACGCAGCGGAAGTCCGGTCCCCGCCGGGAACTTTCCGCCGACCCTTGAGCCGGACAGATATTCAAGATATATGTATGGGTGCCCGCCCGTTTGCGAGGCCTTCGTCAGGAAATCACTCGAGACAATGTCTCCGGTCACTCCGCCCCTCTCGAAAGAGATGTTGACAGTGTATGGGTTGGTAGGGGATAGGCCTTCCAGAGTGAATGAGTACTTTCCTTTCTCATAAGGACTTATCCTCTCAGTCTTGAAAGTTCCGGAGGTTTTTCCCCAGGAGACTGTGGCATCCCCGGAATAATCCTCAACGTCGGCACTCCAGGTGAGGATGGCAGCGTCTTGGTAGACCTCCGTGGAGATGGCGACAGCCTTGGGTACTATCTCGGAACTGTCGTAGACGGTAAAACTAACATTGTCCCCCGAGACCTTGATGCCGGAGATGGCGAATGGGGACGGTGTCCCGTCATTGAACCTGAAAGCGGGGGAGGAGTTGATGTTGAATGAGGAGACAGTCCTGAAAGGGAAAAAAGCCTGCCTGACCTCCATCGCGTCGGAAGAGGTCTCAACCATGTCGGCACATTCGAAAGACGGATTGCAGTTTATCTCATTGTTCTCCCAGCGGTGCCTGGCTGAGACAATCTTTCCCGCGTCGTCGGACCAACCGGCCCCGTTGGCGCTCATGTCAACGTGGTAAATGGCCAGGCCAGCGCCACCTATGAACGCGTCCCATCCTTTTTTCGCCCTGCACTCGAAGAGGAAGAACTCTTCAGGATTCGAGGGATTCTCGAGTATCAGATAGCGTCCGTTCTTGTCCACAGGCTCAAGGGTGAATGAGCCGGGAGTCATGTTCTCTGGTTTGCCTATCCCGCGGATGTGCCTGTCAAGGGCGTTGTAGTTAGGAGGCGTGTCACCTGAGTCATTGAAGTTGCCGCCGTCCATGAGGGCGGTGGAGTTCCACATCCCGTTCGCGGTTCCTCCGCTTCCCTCGTCGTCGGTGTCGTAGTAGTCTGACAATCCGAGAGTGTGGCTATACTCGTGGCAGAATGTGCCGATGGAGCAAAGTCCCCAGACCAGCTGGCCACCGCTGCTCTGGCTTTTCACTGTGAGTTCCGTGGACAGGGCATATGTGCGTATCCGTTTCCCGTCCAGGGTGAGATCTGGCACATACCACTGGTGAGGCCACATGTAATCAGAGTCGGCTCCCTCAGCCTCGCTTCTTCCCGCTACTATCACGAAAACGTTGTCCACGATACCGTCCCCGTCATCATCAAACCTCGAGAAATCGATCTGAGGGTCGGACAGGACGCAAGCCTGACGGACGAGCTCTTGCGGATTCATGTCCTGTCCTGCCTTGCCCTCGTCGTTCTTGCCGTAATAATCGTGGTTTTGGGGCAAGGTGACCACGGGGCCGATCGTGAAGTCAAACTCGTATTGCCCCTGGAATTGGTCATTGAAATAGTCAATGACACTCTTGGTGCCTGCTTTCGTGATCAGGTTCTCGATGTCAGAGCGCCTGTTTTCCCCTCCATAGAAACTGATGTCCTGAAACTGGGCAAGTATGACGACGCAGTGCCTCTTGATCGGCGAGGATGCCCTTGTGAGCGGCTGGAACTGAACCGCCTCCCTCCTGTCTCTGCGGATAGCTTTTGTCTTGTCCCTCAAGATGTTCCAAGGGATGGATAGGCTGGCGTCAAGGATGCCCTGCGGTGTCTTCTCGCCAACCTTGTGGCCGGAGCTGATCCTTGAGCCGTCCGGACTGAATGTCGCGTATTGGTAGAAACCGTCCTCGCCTTTGACAACAGAGTGACCGTCAGTCGTGGTGAGAACCTTGCAAAACTCATCGCCCTGGAGCATGGCCATAAATGCCGTGCCGTCAGGCTGGTACATCAGGAAGGCTCCTTTTCTGGGCGCTGTCCCGCGGACAGGAATCCAGAAAAGGACTGCCAGAAATAACGCGAAATAAGACCGTCTCATCAACAAAAAGCGGCCCCCGTTTGGTGGCCGCTTGTAAGTAACTTGTAGTGAATTACTTCTTGGCTTCGGCTACGGAAACTTTCCTGAATTCCTTGAGATCCTTCATGAGCTCGAGGGCAGCCTTGCGGGCGCGGGCACCGGCGGCTTTGTTACCTTTTTCAACCTGGGCGTCGGCGTTCGCGACAAAAACATCAAGTTCTTCCTTGATCTGAGCGACAAGCTTTTTCATTTCTTTCAAAATTTAGTGAGTTGTTGATATATAATGTTTTGTGTTACTCTACTTTAGATTATTCCACCTCGCAATATATGTAAAAAAAAGGAATAAACAAATAAAAAAAGTGAAAATGGAATAAATCCACTTACTTCTGGCGGGAGTTGAGGTAGTTCATCGCCCTGTCCGCGCCGATTGTAGAGTAATTCCTTATACCTTCGATCACTCTCGAGCAAATCCCGGGAATCCCGTTTTTCTGCTCATCGCTGAACTGACCCAGGACGTAGTCCACCTGGCCGCCCGGATGGAAGTCATTGCCGACCCCGATCCGGATCCTTGTCCAGTTGGCGGTTCCGAGCCTGTATTCAATGTCCCTCAGGCCGTTATGCCCGCCGTCGCTGCCGTTCTTACGCATGCGGATGGTTCCGAAGGGAAGATTGATGTCGTCGCACACCACGATCAGGTTCTCAAGCGGAAGCCGTAGTTTGTCAACCCAGTAGCGCACGGCGTTTCCGCTCAGGTTCATGTAGGTCGATGGTTTCAGCAGGTAGAATTTACGCCCCTTGAAGGACACTTCGGCCACGTCACCGTAACGCTGGGTACAGAAAGAAGCATTGGATGCCTCGGACCAGGCATCCAATACCATAAAACCCATGTTATGTCTGGTTGAAGCGTACTCGGCGCCAATATTGCCAAGACCGGCGACAAGATAGTTCATACCGGGATCCTCGACGGGTTTACGCTTCCTGACCAGCAGATTACTCAGCGCCTTCAGCAGATTCATCAGCAGCCTGGGCGGTCATGTTGCGGGTGGCCTTGACAGTGCAGATGATGGTATCCTTAGGGGAGACCACGCTGACACCTTCAAGTTTGATGTCACCGGCGACAATCCTCTTCTCGATGTCAAGAGGAGTCACATCGATGTCAAGAGTGTCGGGGAGATCCTTCATCAGGGCGCAGATCTTGATGAACCTGGACACGAGAACGAATTTTCCACCTTTCTGGACTCCCACGGGGTGGCCGCTGACCACCACGGGAACCTTGATGGCTATAGGCTTGTCCTCAGAGACCGCGAGGAAGTCGACGTGGAGGCAGTTGTCCTTGACCGGATGGAACTGGAGCTCATGGACGACAGCGGTGTAGGTCTGGCCGTTGTCCAGCTTGATGTCGATAATGTAGGAGCTGGGAGTGTTTGTGATACCCTGGAGATCTTTGTCCGAGACGGTGAAAAGGACATTCTCCAGACCCTGGCCATAAAGGTTGCAAGGGACAAGACCCTGTCTGCGGATAGCTTTGATGGTGGCTTTGTTGCCGACCTGGCGGACTTTGCCGCTCAACTCAAAATGTTTCATTGAACTATTGATAAAAAGTGTTACTCAACCCCGGAAAGGCCGGGGCCCCATCGCACCAAAAGCGCGTCCGGCGCTTTTAAAGCGGTCGCGAATATAGTGATTAATTATTTAATCCGCAATTATTTTACGAGGTTGACAGCCTTGTTCCAAGGCTCATCCTTATAGCTCGCGTCCAGGAGAGCGGTTCCGGCGCAGGGCAAGTACATGCTCACTCCTGAATATGTCTTAATCTGGAAACTGCTGATGAAGGAGGGCGTGGCCGCCTTGTAGACGATGCAGCGGTCCAGCGCGCTCCTCAGGGGAGAGAGAGCCTCGTCCGGGACCCCGCTCTTCCCGAAGATGTCCACAAGGTCATAGAAATAGTGCCTGTTCTGCCTGAAATAGCCCTGTATCTGGCTGGCAGGAGCATTGGCGATGTTCCCTGAGTATTTTGAGATCAAGTCGGCGCAGACCGTGGCGACCTCGTCCAGCCCTTCAGTCTTGAGCAGGGTCACGGTCGAGGAGCGGTAGTCCCCGGAGCGCTTGTCATATCTGTCGAAAGAGTCCTTGTATAGTCCAGTCAGGTCAGTCGAACCGTCATGGAACAGGTAGCTGATGATGGCCTCGTAGTCATACATGCCGGCGGCGAGCACTTCCGCTGGAGATATTCCGAGGTAGTCGGCCTTGTCCTTCAATGCGTAAGCTACCTCTATGCCTCCGCTGAAACACATGTCGAACAAGATGTAATCAAGGTGGAAAGGAATCCCGTCAGCGAACTCATAGGTGCTCATTTCCTTGTCGCCGGAGGACATTTTATCCTGGCCGATACTCCTCACCATAAACGCGTAAGGATCGTCAGTCTCCATCGATCCTTCCGGAATGTCGAGATACTTGCCGGCCTTTGAGAGATTCCTGCTGCCGCTCCTGTTCTTTCTCTCATACGCGCTCGGATTGTTGTAGTATCCATTCGGCAGCCATCCTGACCCGTGCGAGGCGTAAACCATCCCGTAGCCTTTGGCTGGGAAAGACTCCCGGACAAAATTGAGCACGTCCCTCATTGTCTCGCCGGAAGAGGCGACGGTTGAAGGGCTGTAAGTCTTCAGGGTGTCCGAGACGAGTTCCCCGTCCTGGTTCGTGTATAATCTCCTGAGATAAGAGGGTACATCCTTGTAGTTGAGGTTGGCCGCGAGTTTTGAGAACACCAGCAGCACGTCGTCGTGCCTCCCGTTTCCGGGGATCGTCCCCTTTGGCAGGTCCACCTCCATGTTGGCCTGGAGATAGTCGTAGAGTGAGTTGAAACCGCATTCGTAGAATAGCAGCACCCTGCGGTTCTCTGCCGTTGGTTTACGGTTTCCGTGAGAGGTGTATTTGACACCCTCCCCACCGTCATTGATGCCGATGTCGGGATCTTTGCCGTCGCAAAACGATAACGCGAGGGTGGCGGACAAAATCGCCGTCCCGCGAAGGATCGTGTGGAGTATGTTGTGTAAGTGTAGGCGCATAATATCCGGACGTTGTTTTCCTGATTTACAAATGTATAAATAATTCCCGGATAACGCGTATATTTACATCATGAAAACTTTGATTGACGAGTTCGCTGACATCAGGATCATGCGTTTCGATGTGCCGGGGTGGGACGGTCTGACCCTTGGACAGAAGGCCTACGCCTACCATCTGTCCGAGGCCGCGAAGTTGGGAAGAGACATCACCTGGGACCAGTACTGCAAGTGGAACCTTCCGGTGAGACATGTCGTCGAGGATATACTCGAGCGTTTTGAAGGCGATCGTGATTCCTTGGAATTCAAGGACTTCCTTGTCTATGCCAAGCGACTGTTCTTCTCGGGAGGGATACATCACCATTATGCGGAGGACAAGTTTTTCCCCGGCTGTCCCAGGGAATACTTCCTTTCCCTGATGGAGGCTTCCGGGCATTCCGGGGACGCGGAGACTCTCCTGGACGTGATCTATTCTCCGGAAATATGCTCGAGGAGGCGCTCGGACTCTTTGGAGGGAGACATTGTGGCCCTGTCTTCGGTCAATTTCTACGAGGGTGTCACGAGAGATGAGGTCGAGCGTTATTATTCCGCTCTTGAGGATCCTTCAGACCCCAGACCTGTCTCCTTGGGTCTCAACACCAAGGTCGTCAAGGAAGGTGGTGAGGTCGCGGAGAGGAAATGGATGTCCGGCGGGATTTACGGGGCCGCTCTTGACAAGATAGCCGAGGAATTGGGAAAGGCTATGGAATGTGCTGAGAATGAGATCCAAAAGAGAGCGCTCGGACTGCTCGTCGACTATTACAGGACCGGGGATTTGCGTACTTGGGACGAGTTCAATGTCGTCTGGACCGGGGAGACCTCGGGGGAGGTGGATTTCATCAATGGTTTCATCGAGGACTATGACGATCCTCTGGGACGTAAGGCCACTTGGGAGGGGTATGTGAATATCAAAGATCCGGAAGCGTCCGGGAGAACGGACTTGCTGAGCGCGGATGCCCAATGGTTCGAGGACAACTCACCGGTGGATCCGAGATTCAAGAAGCCTCACGTCAAGGGTGTCAGCGCTAAGGTCGTGACCGCCGTCACCCTGGGCGGGGCCACATATCCGTCTACTCCGATCGGTATAAATCTTCCGAATGCCGACTGGATCAGGCGTGAGTACGGGTCCAAGTCCGTGACGATAGCGAATATCACCAGGGCTTATGACAAGGCGGCGCTGGAGTCTTCGAGGAGCGCGTTGGAGGAGTTCGCTTTCAGCCAGGAGGAGATCGACGCTTACAGGAGGTACGGCAGTCATGACGATGAGATCCACACCGATCTTCACGAATGTCTGGGACACGGCTCGGGACAACTTCTCCCAGGAGTGTCGCCTAACGCTTTGGGAGAGTACCAAAGCGTCCTGGAAGAGGCGAGGGCTGACCTTTTCGGGTTGTACTATATCGCTGATCCTAAGCTGGTTGAGCTGGGGATCATGCCGGATGACCGCGCCTGGGAACCGGCGTATTCCAGCTACATAAGGAATGGGTTGATGGTCCAGTTCGCCCGGGTGGAACTTGGCAAGAAGATCACCGAGGCGCACATGCGGAACCGCAAGCTGATAGCCCAGTGGTGTTATGAGAAAGGCGGATCGTCCAACGTGATAGAGAGAAAGGTGAGGGATGGGAAAACTTATTTTGTAGTCAATGATTTCCTTGCCTTGAGGTGTCTTTTCGCCGAGTTGTTGGCCGAGGTCCAGAGGATCAAGTCGGAGGGTGATTACAAGGCGGGGAAGGAACTGGTCGAGAGGTATGCCGTGGAGATCGACCCGGCCCTTCACAAAGAAACGCGGCAGAGGTACCAAGCCCTGGGGCTGAAGCCCTATGGGGGTTTTGTCAATCCGGACATCGTGCCTGTGGTCGTAGATGGGAATATTGTTGATTATAAGATAGTTCCGGTGGAAGATTACCTTGCCCAGCAGATTGAATACGGGAAAAAATACAAGACGTTATAATGGACCTCACACACAAGATCATATCTGATTACTCCTACTATCTGAAGATCGAGAGGGCGCTGTCTCCGAATACCGTGGAAGCGTACACGGCCGACATGGAAAGTTTTTTCGCCCGCGTGGCTGTCGAGCCAGCGTTGGTCTCCACACAAGACATCCTGGACTATCTGGCCATTAGTGACAGGCTCTCCAAGAGATCCCAGTCGAGGCTTCTGAGCTCGCTCCGCTCCTTTTTTGATTGGCTGGTCATGGAAGGGGACAGGAAGGACAACCCTTGTGATCCGGTCGATTCCCCTAAACTCGGACGCTATCTTCCTGAGGTCCTGTCAGTGGAGGAGGTCGTCTCAATCATTGATTCCGTGGATCTCTCGAAATGGACAGGTAAGAGGGACCGGGCCGAGCTCGAGATCCTTTATGGCTGTGGCTTGAGAGTCTCGGAGGCTGTAGGGATGAAGATCTCAAATGTCTACCTGGAAGAGGGCTTTGTCCGTGTCATCGGGAAAGGAGACAAGGAGAGGATTGTGCCGATGGGAGAAATGGCCGCCGGGGCGGTGAGGGAGTATCTCGCGGTCAGGCCTGGACCCGCCTCACCCCAATTTGACGACATCCTGTTTCTCAACCGCTTCGGGAAGGCTATAAGCCGGGTGTCGCTGTTCAATATGGTAAAGCGTCAGGCTATGGCTGCCGGTGTCAATAAGGAGATCTCTCCCCACACATTCCGCCACAGTTTCGCCACACATCTTATTGAGAACGGCGCCGACCTCCGTGTCGTCCAGGAGATGCTTGGCCACGAGAGTATTCTCACGACCGAGATATATACCCATATTGACAGCTCGACCTGGCAGAAGGCCATTCTGGAACACCATCCCAGGGGGTAGATTCTTCGCTTCGCTCAGAATGACATCAGACGGTGTTGGTGCGGCGGGCGGCCTCTTCCGCCATCACCTTGTTGTAGCAGTCCCGGCAGAGAGGCTCGTAGGCGTCTTTCTCGCCAAGGACGACAAGCTCCATGCTGTTGGACAGCCTGTGGGAATGGTTGGCGAGATTGCCGCATCTCACGCAGATAGCGTGGACTTTGCGCACCTCCTCGGCTACGGCCATCAGGTAAGGCATCGGTCCGAAAGGCTTGCCCATGTAATCGGTGTCCAGCCCGGCGATAATCACTCTCTTGCCCCTGTCCGCTAGTTCCTGCGCCACCTCGACAAGTGACATGTCGTAGAACTGGGCCTCGTCTATGCCGATCACCTGCACGTCATCGGCGACATTCAGCATCTCCTTCGGATCCTTTACAGCGTGGCAGGGAATCTTGTGGAAATCGTGGGACACCACGTCGTCTTCAGAGTAGCGGGTGTCAATGGTGGGCTTGAATATCTCGATCTTGAGGTTGGCGAATTTAGCCCTGCGGATCCTGCGGATCAGTTCCTCGGTCTTCCCTGAGAACATAGAGCCGCAGATCACCTCGATCTCTCCGGCTTTTTTTATTATGTTTTCTGAAAACATTTAGTTAGTTTTGTAAGGATTTCACTTGCCAGACAAAGTTAGCAAAAGATAACGTTTATGAGAAATATTGACGAGAAAACAATAGCCGCCCTCCTGGAGAGGATCGGGATCTTGAAGAATGAATTGTCTGTCCTCGAAGATCAGGTCAACGCGTTGCTGGTCGGAGCCGAGGATCCTGTGGAACCGGTCGGGGCCGCTCCGGCAGAACCAGTCGCGGAAGAGCCGGTTACAGTAGAACAGGTTGTGGCAGAGCCAGTTCCAGCAGGGTCGGCTGTTATCCAGAGCGAACCTGTCATCCTGAGCGAAGCGAAGGATCTTCCGGCCGACGATCCCGACGAGCCGATCGACATCGCTCCTGAAGACGATACTCCGATCGACATCTCGATCTCCGAAACAGAGGACATGCCTGAAGTCATCGGGCAGTACGGCTTGGGCCCTGATACCGCTCCGGCCCGGTCCACGATCACCGAGGTGGGCAAGGCGATTCTCGACACGGCCAAGGCGGATACCGCGGTCATGGACGTGATGGCGGAGAAACAGGCTTGGAGGACGGACCGTCCCGGGATGCCTGTCAAGAATATAATCAGCGCTATCTCACTCAACGACAGGGTATTTCTGATCAACACCCTGTTCGGCGAGGATCCCGTGCTCTTCCAGGAGACCATCTCCAGGTTCAACGCTATGGGATCTTTGTCTGAGGCTCTGGCATACATCGCTGAGAATCATCAGGATTGGGACATGGGCTCTGATCCTGTGTACAGGCTTATGATGGCCGTGCGCCGTAAGTTAAGCTGATCCGGGATGGCTGGAATCCTCTATATTGTCCCCACTCCCGTAGGGAATCTTGAGGACATGACTTTCAGGGCTGTGAGGGTCTTGAAAGAGGCCGATGTGATCTTGGCGGAGGACACTCGTACCAGCTCGGTCCTGCTTCAGCGCTATGATATCCATGCTAAACTTTGGTCCCACCATAAGTTCAACGAGCATCAGACTGTGGAATTGATCAAGGAGCGCATCCTCGGCGGCATGAATGTGGCGCTGATCAGCGACGCTGGCACTCCTGGCATTTCTGATCCGGGTTTCCTGCTTGTGAGGACTTGCGTCTCGGAAGGGATTGAGGTACAGACACTTCCTGGTGCTACCGCATGTGTTCCGGCCGTCGTCTCCTCCGGGCTCCCATGTGACCGGTTCTGCTTCGAGGGCTTCCTTCCCGTGAAGAAGGGGCGTCAGACATTATTGGGTGAGTTGGCGGGGGAGACCAGGACCATGGTTTTTTACGAGTCTCCGTACAGGCTCGTGAAGACTTTGGAGCAGTTCGCCGTCTTCTTCGGCCCCGATCGTCGTTGTTCCGTGGCGAGAGAGATCTCTAAAATCCATGAGGAGCACCGGAGGGGAACTCTGGCCGAGGTATCGGACTGGTTTAGGGAGCATGAGCCGAAAGGGGAGATCGTGATTGTCGTCGCGGGACGTGAGATTGATAAGAAACATTTGAAAGATAGTAAAATAGAAGAATAAATTAAAGAATCGCCTAGACCTTTTTAAACATGGAAAACTCAAAGCGGGGCAGGCCTTCTGCCACTTTCGTCGTCGGCTCGGTTGCCCTGTTGTTCCTTATTGTCGGCTACCAGGCCGCCTTGTTCATCACCAAGGCCTCTGTCGCCAGGATCGTCTCCAACCACGACCGTCCCGACACCGTCTTCGTATATCTTGACTCCACTGGTGCCCAGGTGGTTGTCGGACAACCGCTCGCTTCGCGACGCGAAGCTCCGGTCCCCACTCTTAACGTGCCGGGGGTGGCAGTGGTCTCGCAATCAAGACTGACACCGGACGTACCTTCGGGCGACTCGGAGCGAAGCGACGCGGGGAGTCTGAGGGGTACGCCCCTCAGTCCTCCTGGGGGGTGCGGGGGAGTAGATGATGACTGGCGGCAGAATGCCGCCAAGTCGATCTGGCGGGCGAACACGAGGAGGCGTTACGAGTGTTTCCGGTTCGACCCGAACACGGTCAGCGTCGACGACCTGATGCGTCTGGGGTTCAGTGAGAAGCAAGCTCTGTCAATCGACAGCTACCGAAAGAAGGGAGGCCGATTCCGCCGGAAGACTGACTTCGCCAAGTCTTATGTAGTGGAAGATTCTGTCTATAAGCGACTTGAGAAGTTTATCGTCATCCCGGAAATTGACTTAAACAAGGCGGACTCGGCGGCGTTCGAGACGCTGCCTGGCATCGGCAAATTCTTCGCCGCTAAAATGGTTTCTTACCGGAGAGAGCTTTGGGGGTATTCCTATCCGGAGCAATTGATGGACATCTGGCACTTCGACCAGGAGAAGTTCGACGGCTTGAAAGACCTGATCACTGTTGGCCCTTCTGAGCCATATCCTCTCTGGACACTCCCGGAGCTGGAATTGGCCCGTCATCCCTACATTGGGAAACGGGCGGCGAGGGGAATCGCCATATTCAGGGAGAATACTCCAAAATCTGAGTGGTCGGTCGGCAATCTGCAAAAGGCCGGGATCCTGGACCCCGGCCTTGGAGAAAAGCTTGCCAGATGCCGGATAGCTCTTCCATCTAATCCTTGACGTTCTTGAGGGCTTCGCGGAGTCTGGCCTCAATCTCGTCGCACAGCTCGGCATTGTCCTTGAGGAGCTGTTTGACAGCCTCCCTCCCTTGCGCGAGCTTCTGGCCATTGTAGCTGAACCAGGATCCGCTCTTTGCTATCACCCCGTACTCGACACCGAGATCGATGATCTCACCGACACGTGAGATGCCTTCCCCGAATACAATGTCGAACTCCGCCTTCTTGAAGGGCGGCGCCATCTTGTTTTTCACGACCTTGACCCTCGTCCTGTTGCCAAGGGCCTCGTCCCCGTCCTTCAGCTGTGTTGTCCTGCGGACGTCGATACGGACCGAGGCATAGAATTTCAGGGCGTTGCCTCCGGTGGTCGTCTCCGGATTTCC
>JAFVED010000014.1 GCA_017478125.1 Bacteroidales bacterium
AGTCTCGCTGACGCTACGATGCGGCACCTGACGGTACCCGGCTTCGCCGTAATGGAAGTCCTTTGACAGTTGAGATAGAAGGATTCGAACCCTCACTGACAGAGCCAGAATCTGTAGTGCTACCATTACACCATATCTCAATGATCCCTTCGCCCCAGGGGCGTTTCGGGATTGCAAAAATAGGGATTTATATTGAATCCACAAAAATTATTCGTCTTTTTTTCTCTTGACCAGCAGACACAGGCCGAGTATGGTCAGGAGCGCGTTGATCAGGATCAGCTCATAGGAGAAGGTGTAGCCGCCGAACCACCTCGCCGAGTTGGACTGGAGGACGAGGCAGATCAGCGGAGCCGCGACGGCCACAAGCGGCACCAGGCGGTCCCGGACGGGTCTTTTGCAGGATATCCCGAAGGCGAACATCCCGAGGATCGGTCCGTAGGTGTAGCTGGCGAGCTTGTAGACCGCGTCGATGGCTGATTTTGTGTCCAGGAGATGAAAGACCACTATCACGGCGCCCATCAGAAGGGCCATGCCGAGATGGACCTTTTTCCTGGTGGACGCGAGCCTCTTCTCGTCGTCCTCCTTCCCCGCTCCGAGGATGTCCACAGTGAACGATGTGGTCAGGGCGGTGAGGGCCGACCCTCCGGCCGAATAGGCGCAGGAGACCAAGCCGATCACGAAAAGGACTCCCACCGCGGCGGGCAGGCTCCCGCCTGTGGCGACCGCGGGGAAAAGGGTGTCCCCGGTCTCCGCGATCCCATTCCGGCCGGCATATATATATAGGAGCGCGCCCAGGCAATGGAACATGAATATCACCGGAATCTGGAGAGAGCCGCTGGTTATCAGGCTCTTCCGGGACTCCCTGGCGTTCTTGCCCGCGAGAGTCCGCTGCATCAGGTCTTGGTCCAGGCCGGTCATGGCGACGACCGTGAATATTCCCGCCAGGAACTGCTTCCAGAAGTATTCGGGATGGTTGATGTCATCGAAAAAGAATATCCTTGAATAGGAGCTGTCCCGGATGGTGGCGGCGACTCCTTTGAGGTCAAGTCCCATGTTCTTGGCTATGAATATGATGGCGAGCGCGATGGAGACCACCATGCAGACCGTCTTCAAGGTGTCGTTCCAGATCACCGACTTGACCCCTCCCCTGAAGGTGTACAACAGGACTATCGCCATTGAGACCGCCACATTGAGGATGAAAGGCAGGCCGAGCGGGGCGAACACCATCAGCTGCAAGGTGACGCAGACCAGGTAAAGCCTCACCGCCGCGCCGAGGATCTTGGAGATGAAAAAGAACCAGGCCCCGGTCTTGTGGGATGACGCGCCGAAACGGTCCTCGAGATACTGGTAGATCGAGACGATGTTCATCCGGAAAAACACCGGGATCAGGACATAGGCGATCACAAGGTAGCCGACAAAGAAACCCAGGACCATCTGCATGTAGCCCATGGCGGCTCCGGTGCCGACCATCCCCGGGACCGAGACATAAGTGACGCCGGACATCGGGGCGCCGATCATGGCGATGGCTACCACCCACGAGGGGGCCTTCCTCCCGCCGTTGAAAAAACCTTGGTTGTCAGTCCCCTTGGAAGACAGCCAACCGATCAGGAGCATGGCCGCGAAATAGGCGGCCATAGTGATTACTACAGTGGCAGGTGTCATGTCCGGAAAAACACTCTTTTGGTCCTCTTTGACATAAGAACGGCAGTCGCCCACACCTCGCAGCCCTCTCCCCTGCCCACGAAGCCGAGCCGCTCGGTCGTGGTGGCCTTGACACTGACCCTGGACTTGTCGACATCCATGACCCTGGCCAGGGTCTCCCTCATCGTGTCGATATAGGGCCGGAGCTTAGGCTCCTGAAGGGCTATCGTGATGTCCACATTGCTGATCACGTATGCCGCCGGCGAAGGATGGCCCGAGGGCGGACATTTACCCGGATAGGGTGCGGAGCGTAGGGAGCATCCCTCGCCGGAAATCATGCGGACAACATCCGAGAGAAGCACAGTGCTGTCTATCCCCTTGTAGCGGGGATCGCTGTCGGGAAAGTGCTGCCCTATGTCCCCGAGCGCCGCGGCCCCGAGCAACGCGTCACAAAGCGCGTGG
Organism: Bacteroidales bacterium; assembly: GCA_017478125.1. GTDB lineage: Bacteria > Bacteroidota > Bacteroidia > Bacteroidales > UBA932 > Cryptobacteroides. Next base: position 2,104 of record JAFVED010000014.1, read on the forward strand.
ATGGCCACGTCGCCGTCCGAATGGGCCACGAATCCCTTGTCTGAGGGGATATTGACCCCGCAGAGCCTCATCGGCAAGCCTTCCTTCAAGGCATGGACATCATAGCCGTTGCCCACCCTTACGCCGCTTGAATATAACCAACTCATCGTGAAATAACATCTGTCCAGACAAAATTAAGAAAACAAATCGGTATATTCGCGACTTGCGGACAGAATATGATAAGGCACGTTTTCAGACATGACGGATCGTTCTCCTTCGAGGCAGGAGGGTCGATCGGCAACCTTGAGGTTGTCTACCACTCTTCTCCACGGGATTATTCTCCGGTGGAAAAGGTGGTTTGGCTCTGCCATGCCCTGACGGCCTCCTCGGACGCCGAGGGAGAATGGTGGCCGGCGCTCGTCGGTCCCGGAAAGACAATCGACACGGAAAAGTATTTCGTGATCTGCGCCAATGTGCTCGGATCCGCGTGCGGATCCTCCGGCCCGGCTTCCACCAATCCCGCGACCGGGGAACCATACTACTTCGATTTCCCAAAAGTCACGGTCCACGACACTGTCAAAGCCTTCGACCTGCTGAGGGAACATCTTGGGATTGAGAAGATTGACTTCATCATCAGCACCTCGATGGGAGGATTCATGACTTTCGACTGGCTCGCGTGGAAGCCGGAGCTGTTCGACAAGGTGTTCTTCATCGCCACCGGCGCGAGGGTGACTCCCTGGCTCACCGGATTCAACGCCGCGATGAAGATGGCGCTCTACGCCGATCCGACCTTCAAGGAGCGGCGCAGCCTCAAGGGCGGGATGGACGGCCTGAAAGCAGCCCGGACCATAGCCCTCCTGACCTACCGCTGCGAGGAGGGCCTGTTCAAACAGGTCGAGGAGTCGGACGATGTGATGTTCGCCGACAAGGCCGCCTCGTACTACCGCCACCAGAGCTCTAAGTTCATAAAGGACTGGGACGCTTACTCTTACCTCTATGTCTGCGACCAGGTCGACAGCAACAATGTCGGGCGCGGCCGGGGCGGTGTCGAGAAGGTGCTGCGCTCCATCAAGGCCGACTGCACCTTTGTCTGCATGTCCTCGGACGAGCTGTTCCCTCCGGAAGACATGAAACCCTGGGCCGAGATGGTGCCAGGGGCGAGATACTTCCAGATCGAGACCCCCTACGGCCACGACGGCTTCCTGATCGAGACCGGAGCCATCAGCCGCATCCTCCTTCCCGCCCTTCAGCGATAGCGCCCGTGGCATCTAAGCGCCAAGCTACTTCTTCCCGCCCTCCAGCGATAGGGCTCGTGGCGTCTAAGCGCCAAGCTACTTCTTCCCTCCCTCCAGCGATAGAGCCCGTGGTGTCTAACTGGCTACTGATCAGCTGGTTCCATAATTGAGCATCTTCAAAACGGAGAGATCAAAACGTAACCACCTGTATCCCAGCAGGTTGCGTGTCACGCGTTCATATCGGGGTCCGGGGCGTCTAAGCGCCAAGCTACTTCTTCCCTCCCTCCAGCGATAGAGCCCGTGGCGTCTAACTGGCTACTGATCAGCTGGTTCCACAATTGAGCATCTCCAAAACGGAGAGACCAAAAACGTAACCGCCTGCATCCCAGCAGGTTGCGTGTCACGCGTTCATGTCGGGCTCAGGGGCAGCATGACCCCGACACAAAAAGAAGGTTCATCCGGCAAATGGGTAGATGTCTGTAGTTAGATAGCCAGAAAAAGCTGGCAAGTTATTATCTTTGAGATAACCACAAACCAAGGATAATATGCATACCAGCTTTATGTACCAGGTACTGGGTCTTCGAGACCAGGAGTGCGGCAGAACACGATACGAAGATAACATGATTAAGCTTGAAATCAAAACGCGCGAGGATAAACTCCGCTGTGCCCACTGTGGAAGTCGCCATGTCGTGCATGACGGAAAGGCCGTTCGTGAGTTCCGCTGTGTCCCGGTTGGTTCCAAGCCTATCGTTCTGGTAAAGACTGTATTCCGTCTCAGGTGCAAGGACTGCGGCAAGGAGTTGGACGAGCCGATACACTTCGCGACGGGCAAGCGTCGGTACACCCATAAGTTCGAACGATATGTCTGTGAACTGTCCTCCGTGATGACCATCAAGGATGTCGCGACCTTGCTTCGGGTATCCTGGGACACGGTGAAGGATATCCAGAAACGGTACCTGTATCGTAGGCACAACAGCCCGGACCTTAGTGGGCTGAAGCATATCGGCATTGATGAGTTTGCTGTCCGGAGAGGGCATGTATACAAAACCATTGTGGCGAACTTGGATAATGGGCAGATCATGTTCGTTGGTGACGGCAAAGGCTCAGAGTCTCTGAAGAAGTTCTGGAAGCGGCTGAAAAAGAGCGGCGCAAAGATAGAGGCCGTGGCCACGGACCTGTCCGCGGCATACATCTCGGCCGTCAGAGAGAATCTCCCTGATGCCGTGCAAGTGTATGACCACTTCCATGTCATCAAACTCATGAACGACACGCTGGATCAAATCAGGCGTAATGCTTACGCGCGTGCAAAGGATGAAGATAAAGACTTTATCAAGGGGACCCGATGGCTGTCGCTAATGAATGGCGAGCGTCTAAAAGACTCGGAGAAGGCGCAAGCCAAGCTCCGAGATGCCCTACAGATGAATATGCCTCTGATGAAAGCTTACTACTTGAAGGATGGGCTGCATGAAATCTGGAATCGGACCATCAAGCCGGAGGCCGAAGTGCTCATTAACGAGTGGATTGCCCAAGCCAAAGCCACCAAAGTGAGGCTCTTGAGGAAAATGGCCGAGACCGTGGAGAAACACCGGAACGGCATCCTCGCTTGGTATGACTTCTCTATCACTACCGGAAAACTGGAAGGCATTAACAACAAAATCAAAGTCCTCAAAAGGAAAGCCTATGGATAT
>JAFVED010000170.1 GCA_017478125.1 Bacteroidales bacterium
TCGGCCTTGATCTTGTCGATGATCGCGCAGACAACCTCGAACGTCCTGCTCTCCCGGCGGTAGTCGGCAGGCACGGCGAACCCTACCCGTCCCTGGCGTAACAGCTTGAGAGCGAACGCTTTCTTTTTCTGGAGCTTGGGATTGAAGACAGCGATCGAGTTCCCTCCGAACATCGACACGACTTTCATGCTCGGGATGTCAGTCTCACCGTCGCCGAAATAAATCATGTGCGGGTAGGGGATTCTCTTCTTCTCTTCAGCCACGCTCTCGTTGACTTTCTTGTTGTCGTGGGCGCTGAATATACCCTTGCTGATCTTGAACAGGAACTGGGTTTTCGCCGTGAAGTCGACGGCTATCCCGGGCCAGACAGCCTCGCCTTCCTCATTATAAATATAGCTGCACGCGAAAATATACTTGAACTCGGAGGCTATCGGAGAGCCCTCGATGATCTCTTTCAGGCCGGACGAGTTGATGTAATGCTCGATCTTCACACCCTTGCTCCTGCCATATTCGTTGACCAGGGAGAACCATTCCCGCACGCCTTCGAAGAGCTCGATGTCCTTGCCGAAACGGCGAAGGTCGTCCCTCCTCAGCGATATTCCGTTCTTCCCGGCCTCGTCTTTCATCATCTTCATGTAGGACAACACGTTGCTCGCGTCCTGACCGGCGGCCAGGCCATCGCTCATCGTCCAGAACTCCTGAGGGGTTTTCCCTATCGCCTGGATAAATCCGAACTCCTGCATATTGCCGGGAGAAAGGGTCCCGTCGAAATCATAAATGAGGGCAACAATCGGTTTCTTTTTCATTGTCAGTCTGTCATTTCGCCACAAATGGGCCGTTTTTGCGGAATACCCGTAGCCAGCGGCAAAGATAACACATTAATACGTTTGTATTTTCATTCCGTATGAGTATTTTTGCCTTGGATACATTCAGTTTTATGGACCATTACTTATACCTTCTTCAGCAGGCGACCCGCAAATTCTGGGACAAATCCGCCCTGAACACTATCGACGGAGAGTCGTTCACATACTCCCAGATGGCCACTCTCATCGCCAAGTTCCATCTTTTTTTCGAGACCATCGGGATCAAGAAAGGCGAGCATATCGCCCTTTGGGCCAGGAACAGCGCCCGGTGGGGAATGTCGTATCTGGCGGTAAACACGTACGAGACGGTGGTCGTCCCCATACTCGCCGACTTCACAACTGAAAACGTTGAGTTTCTGCTCGGGCACTCCGACAGTGTCGCCCTCATGACCAACGCTGACAAGTTCTCCAAGATGCGCGTCGAGAGGAACCCGGCGGTCAAGTTTGTCTTCGACGTGGACAACCTGAAGGTGTTGTATTGCTCCGATCCGGGCATCAGGGGCGTATGGAACAATATTGACAACCTTTTCGCCGAGAAGTATCCCGGCGGGTTCAGACCGGAGGATGTCGTCTATCCGACGGACAACTGGGACGACCTTGCCGTGATCAATTACACTTCCGGCTCCACTGGCAATCCGAAGGGTGTGATGCTGACTTACAGGAACTTCTGCGCCACGATCGAGTTCAGTCAGGTCAACCGCCCGACCAATGAGAGCCAGAGGATGATCTCGATGCTGCCGATGGCTCATATGTACGGGCTCGTGACGGAGTTCATCTATCCGCTGTGTTACGGGACTTCCATCTATTGGCTCGGGAAGACCCCGACCCCTTCCACCCTGATGAAAGCCTTCCGGCAGGTGAAGCCTTATCAGCTGATCACTGTGCCGCTCGTGATGGAGAAGATCTTCAAGTCCAAGGTGAAGCCGATCGTGGACAAGCAGCCGGTCAAGTTCCTCTGCAAGGTCCCCGGGATCAACAAGATCATATTCAAGAAGATCCACGACAAGATGATCGAAGCTTTCGGAGGTGAGGTCCAGGAGTTCATACTTGGCGGTGCCCCGGTTAGTCCCGAGGTGGAGAAGTGGTTCAAACTGATCAAGTTGCCTTATATGGTGGGATATGGCATGACCGAGGCCACCCCTCTGCTGGCCTATGTGGGGTATAAGGACTATGTCGCCGGCTCATGCGGAAAGCCTGTGACTTGCGCCGATGTCAGGATCGACTCGGAGGATCCAGAGCATGTCGCTGGCGAGATCCAGGCCAAGGGCGACAACATCTGCATAGGTTACTACAAGAATCCTGAGGCTTCCGCGAACGCTTTCACGGAGGACGGGTATCTCCGTACCGGGGACCTTGGAATCATGGACAAGGACAGGAATATTTTTATAAAGGGAAGAAGCAAGTCGATGATCCTCTCGGCTAATGGACAGAATATCTATCCTGAGGAGGTCGAGGCGGTCATCAATGACCAGCCTTACGCGGGAGAGTCTGTCGTCGTGGACAGGGCCTCAAAGCTTGTCGCCCTTGTCTATCTCGACCAGGACGCTTTGAAGAGGGATAATCTCGATGCCGGGGCGGTGGCGGATCTCCCGGAGAGGATTCGTGTCAATTCCAACAAGAAACTCCCCAATTACAGCCAGATAGCCAAGGTCGAGATCCGGGATGCGCCGTTCGAGAAGACTCCAAAGATGTCCATCAAGCGCTTCCTTTACAAATAGTGACATTTTGTCATATCTTCCCGCAATGGAACGCTATTTGACCATATCAAGTCAAAAATGACACATTGATATGGCTAATAAAACACAGACTGGACAGATTGGGGTGACGACCGAGAACATATTCCCGGTCATCAAGCAGTTTTTGTATTCGGACCACGAGATATTCCTCAGGGAATTGGTCGCTAACGCTGTCGACGCTACCCAGAAGATGAGGACGATGGCCTCCAACGGGGAGTTCAAGGGAGAACTCGGGGAGCTTAAGGTCCGTGTCGAGCTTGACGAGAAGAAAAAGACCCTCAAGATAATCGACAATGGAATCGGCATGACCGCCGCGGAGGTCGACAAGTACATCAACCAGATAGCTTTCTCATCCGCTGGAGAGTTCCTCGAGAAATACAAGGACCAGAACATCATCGGCCATTTCGGACTCGGTTTCTACTCCGCTTTCATGGTCGCTAAGAAGGTTACCATTGAGTCCCTGTCCTGGAAAGAGGGTTCCGAGGCTGTCCTTTGGAGCTGCGATGGCAACCCGGAATTTGAGATGGGACCCGCCAGGAAAGAGGAGCGGGGAACTGTCGTGACGTTGTTCCTCGACGATGATTCCGCGAAGGATTACGGGACGAAAGGCAAGATCGGGCAGCTGCTTGGCAAATACTGCAAGTTCATGCCTGTCCCCATCGTGTTCGGAAAAGAGCAGGAGTGGAAGGACAACAAGTATGTGGACACGGATAAGGATCACATAGTCAATGCGGTAGAGCCGCTTTGGACGAAAAAGCCTTCCGAATTGAAAGACGAGGATTATGTCAAGTTCTACAAGGACTTGTACCCCATGAAGGAAGATCCTCTTTTCCACATCCACCTCAATGTCGATTATCCGTTCAACCTCACCGGGATCCTCTATTTCCCGAAGATCAAGGAGAGGATGGCCATCGAGAAGAACAATATCCAGCTCTATTGCAACCAGATGTTCGTCACGGATCATGTGGACAGCATAGTGCCTGATTTCCTTACGCTTCTCCACGGAGTCATCGATTCTCCCGATATTCCTCTGAACGTGTCCAGGAGTTATCTCCAGGCGGATGAGAATGTCAAGAAAATCTCGACGTACATCACCAAGAAGGTGGCCGACAGGCTTGAGGAGATATTCAAGAATGACCGCTCCGCCTGGGAGAGCAAGTGGGACAACCTCAAGCTTTTCATCGAGTACGGCATGCTCTCTGACGAGAAATTCGGCGAGAGGGCGATGAAGTTCGCCCTGCTGAAGAACACCGACGGCAAGTTCTTCGCCTTCGACGATTACCGCAAGGCGATCGCCGACTTCCAGACTGACAAGGACAAGAAGGTTGTCTATCTGTACGCTACTGACGCTGAAGGGCAGTATCCTTTCATCGAGGCGGCCAAAAACAAGGGCTATGACGTCCTCCTCATGGATTGCGAGCTGGATTCCCATTTCGTGAACTATCTGGAGCAGAAGATCGCTGACTCGAGGTTCGCCCGTGTGGACTCTGATTCCGTGGACAACCTGATCCCGAAGGAGGAGAGAGTCAAGCCGGAGATGTCCGAGGAGGACAAGAAAAACCTCGAGGCGATGTTCAAGGCGGTTCTTCCGGAAGGTAATGATTATTTGGTGGAGGCGGACAATCTCGGGGAGAATTCGGCTCCTATCCTGATCACCCGGAATGAGTTCATGAGAAGGTACCGCGAGATGAGCGCTCTTGGCGGAGGGATGAATTTTTACGGGGAGATGCCTGAGTCGTTCAATATCACGGCCAATCTTCAGAACCCATTGATGGCCAAGATTGTAGGCGAGATGAAAGAGAATGCTGACAAGGTTGGTGAGTTCGCCCGGGGAAGCGATTTGCTGAAGCAGGTAACGGATCTCGCCCTGCTTTCAAATGGCCTCTTGAAAGGGAAGGCATTGTCTGATTTCATCACCCGTACAGGGAAAACACTTACGGATTATTACTTCGAGAAATAATTAAAAAAATGGCCTTGTACGTTTGTGCAAGACCATTTTTTTGTTTAACTTTGTCCGCTGTAACCACTTGGTCATGGCGGAACCTGAAGTTTTTTATCCTCTTGATCCCGAGAAAGTGTACTACTCGATGGATGAGCTGACTCTTGAGACTCCTGATGGTCCCAAGACTCTCAGGTTAGGCGCCTGGCTCAATTATGATCCGGTTCGGATCCATAAGATGATAGTCCGCGAGAAGACTCTGCAGGTTGACCAGATTGAGCTCTACAATCCCCTTATGAGCAAGCTCCGTAGGGCTGATCCCCAATATTATAAGCAATATATGGGGCTGAATGTCACCATCGATTTCCCCGGGTTCACATCTGACATCCTGGCCAAGATACCCTTCGAGAACGACCCGATCGGTTTCTATAAATGGTGGAGGAAGGGCAAGCACGAGGATAAGGTCTACCTTTCGAAGGTCAACCAGTTCAAGCTCTTCCAGAAAGTGTATCTGATGGAGCCCAAGGTCATGTTGAAAAAGGATATACTCTTTTTCCAGTCTTTTTAGTCCCCGTCTCGCCGAGGGGCGTTTTTCCCTTAAATTTTGTCAAGTCAAAGTTTTTGTTTACATTTGGCTAATAACACTTGTTAACAACACTTTAATTATCATTGCAATGACTTACAAGATTATCGACATTCAGGGCGTGGGCCCGGTCTATGCTGAGAAACTTATCGCCGCCGGCGTTGAGACAGTTGATCAGCTCCTTGCCAAAGGCAAGACCCCCAAGGGGCGTAAAGAGCTTGAGGAGGCCACAGGCATCACCGGCAAGCTTATCCTCACATGGGTGAACCATGCGGATCTCTTCCGTATCAAGGGTGTCGGCCCTCAGTTCTCCGAGCTTCTCGAGGCTTCCGGAGTTGACACCGTAAAGGAACTCCAGCACAGGGTGGCTGCGAACCTCGTCGCGAAGATGACCGAGGTCAACGCGGAGAAGAACCTCACGAGGGTCGTTCCCACCGAGGTTATGGTCCAGAAGATGATCGATCAGGCCAAGGTTCTCCCCCCGATGGTGGAGTACTAGGCAATTTGCCCTTTTGTTAGGGTCGGGACTGAATTAGTCCCGACTTTTTTTATATATTTGTGTCTTGTATCATGAACCACGGAATGAACAGGATCCCGCTCCTAATACCCGTCCTTCTCCTCGCCCTTTGCGCGGCCTCTTGCCGACGTTCTTCGGACTCAGGAGAAGTTATTGATTATCAAATGTCCTACACCGTCGGAGGAGTTTCTTTCGAGATGCTGAAAGCTCCCGCCGGCAATATGACTATGGGCATCTCGGCGGATAACCGGCGCAAAGTCACCAGAGGCATTGTCCAGCCTGTCGCCCTGGACGGGTTCGTGATCAGCTCGCGGCCTGTGTCCCAAGAGCTTTGGGCAGCGGTCATGGGAAATAATCCGAGCCAGGTGAAGGATCCTTCCGCTCCGGTGGACATGGTCTCCTGGGCTGACATCCAGAAATTCCTCGCCAAACTCGGCAAGGCCACAGGTAAATCGTTCGGCCTCCCGACGGAGGCGCAGTGGGAATATTCCTGCAAATTGTTCGGGGACAAGGATTTCACGACTGTCGCCGAGTGGTGTTTTGACAATTACGATGAGGTTCCGTCCGACAAGACGCGGGATGATTATTTCCAACCCATGAGCCTTATGGTCAATCCGGCCGGCCCCGGGAAAGGTGCCGGGAAGGTTGTCCGGACCACCCTTGAGAGGATGTCCGTCGAGTCCCACACCCGGAGAGTCAAGGTGGGTTTCAGGCTTGTCCAGCCCACAGGGGATGTCCTTACCGAGGACATCATGGGACCCTTGGACAGCTCCAAGGTTTACAGGGAGAGGATTGACGCCTCTGACGGGATCCCTGAGTACTTTTCTGTCGGAGACATCCGTTTCAAGATGGTCAAGATCCAGGGAGGTTCCTTCTCGATGGGGTTCAATCCCGTTTTTGACAGCCCTTACCTGGATTTCAAGGTTCCTGAAAACGAGGTCAACGCCCATCAGGTGACTGTTGACGATTTCGAGATAGGGGAGACCGAGGTCACGGTGGGTCTGTGGAATGCGGTTATGGGAGCGGTGCCTTATCTGAACGACATCTCTGAGCCGGACAAGCCTGTCGGCAATGTGTCGTGGTACGATTGCCAGTTTTTCCTCCGTAGGCTGAACGCGTTGACAGGCAGGACCTTCCGTCTTCCTACTGAGGCGGAATGGGAATATGCCGCCAGGGGTGGGAAGATGTCCCGCCATTTCGGTTTCAGCGGCTCCAATGACATGAGGTCCGTGATGTGGTTCGTGGACAATGCCGACTCAAAGCCTCGCCCGGTCAAGACCAGGAGGCCGAATGAGCTCGGGCTTTACGACATGAGCGGTAATGTCTGGGAATGGTGCTTCGACCGTGCGGCTGAGTACACCACCGACCCCCAGGTCAATCCTTGCGGAGCCTCGGAAGGTGGCACCAGGATCCTCCGTGGAGGAAGTTGCGCGAGCCGTTGGGACGCTTGCCGTATATGTAACCGCTCTTATATGCCTGGAAAGAACTTCAAAGGCACTTTCGGATTGAGACTCGCTCTTTAAGTATATGGACAAGAAGACTTCCCTCATCATATTGGTTATCCTCGCCGTCCTTGGCACCGCCTACCATTTTCTGTGGACTGGCGAAGACGCTCCCCAGGCTGATCCCCAAGGTCTCGCGGATCCTTCGCTGGACAGCGGGGTTGATCCCTTGTCACGCCTCGAGATCCCCTACAGACTTGAGGACAGCGAAGCGGAGATCGTTGAGCACATGGGTTATACCCTGTCCTACAACAACGATCTCAGGGTTCCTAACTGGGTGGCATATGAACTGCTTGAGTCAGAGGTGATCACGGCTTACAGGAGCCGGGAGGACGAGTTCACTCCCGATCCCCTCGTGAAGGGCCGTCAGGCATACGACCGGGATTACGTCGGCTCCGGATTCGACAGGGGACACATGGCACCTGCCGCTGACATGAGGTGGAGCTCGCAGACCATGAAGGAGTGCTTCTACCTCAGCAATGTATGTCCTCAAAACCACAACCTCAATGCCGGGGCATGGAATGACCTGGAGAAGCAGACGCGTTACGAGGCGAGGTATTACAAGTCGGTCTGGGTTGTCTGCGGACCTGTTTTCGGGTATAACGATCCCAAGCGTATCGGGAGCAACCACGTCGCGGTACCGGACTTCTTCTTCAAGGCTCTACTGGCCAGGCGTAAGGACGGCAGCTATGCCGCCATCGGGTTCATGTTCCCGAATAAGGCCTGCGAGAGGAACCTCACCGATTACGCCATGACGGTCGATGAGCTTGAGGCCAGGATCGGGATGGACCTTTTCTTCAACCTTGACGAGAAGGCCCAGGACAAGGCGGAAGCGGTTATGGATCCCTACGGGGACTGGAGAATAAAAGATGAGATTTTAAGAAATTGATAATATACCATGGAACAAACACTGAACATTACCTGTCTGCACGACAGCCATTTGGCTCTCGGAGCCAAGATGAGTCCATTCGCCGGATTCGATATGCCGATCCAGTATTCCTCAATCACCGAGGAGCACCTCGCGGTACGCCATAAGGTGGGGATGTTTGATGTCTCCCACATGGGAGAGATATTCGTCAGCGGGCCTGACGCCGAGAGATTCGTGAATCACGTGTTCACCAACGATGTGCGTCCGATGGCTCCCGGCCAGATCCTCTACGGGATGATGCTCTACCCCGACGGTGGCACAGTGGACGACCTGTTGGTCTACAAGGAGTTCGAGGAGGATCATTTCCTGCTCGTAGTCAACGCCGCCAACATAGAGAAAGACTATCTCTGGATCAAGGACCATAGCGACGGGTTCGATGTCGAGATTGTGAACCAGTCCGACAAATGGGGCCAGATCGCCCTTCAGGGACCTCTGGCGGAGGAGACTCTCGTGAAGGTACTTCCTTTCGCGGCCGAGGCCGTCTCATTGGGCTTCTACACTTTCAAGGATTTCTCTGACGGGAGCGCGAGAGTGATCATCAGCCGTACCGGATATACCGGTGAGGACGGGTTTGAGGTTTACGCCACTCCTTCCCTCACCGTGAAGTATTGGGAGGCTTTCTTGAAGGCTGGCGTGACCCCTTGCGGGCTCGGATGCCGTGACACCCTGCGTTTCGAGGCCGGCTTGCCTCTTTACGGCGATGAGCTGACCCCTTCGATCTCCCCTGTGATGGCAGGCTTCAGCATGTTCTGCAAGCTGGACAAGGATGAGTTCGTGGGCAAGGAGGCCATTGTCGCCCAGAAAGCCGGCGCCACTACCGAGAAACTTGTGGGAATAGAGCTTCAGGACAAGGCCATCCCTCGCGCGGGTTATCCTGTGGAGCTTGAGGACGGCACCGAGGTCGGTGTCGTGACCACCGGCTACCATAGCATTTCCCTTGAGAAGAGCATCTGCTTCGCTCTCGTGAAGAAGGAGTATGGTGCCCTGGACACCCCTCTTTATGTGAGGATCCGCAAAAAGGTGTTCCCCGGGAAGGTCGTGAAGAAGAGATTCTATCAGACCAATTATAAGAAATAGTTAATAATCAATTAAATATTAATCAGACATGAGTAAAGTTATCGAAGGCCTCCGTTACAGCGAGGACCATGAGTGGGTAAAGGTTGAAGGAAATGTGGCCGTCATCGGCATTTCCGATTTCGCGCAGAAAGAACTCGGCGACATCACCTATGCCGACCTTCCCGAGGTCGACGACGAGTTTGAGGCTGGCGAGGAGTTCGGCGCCCTTGAGAGCGTCAAGGCTTCCAGCGAGCTTCTCTGTCCGGTTTCCGGTAAGGTGGTCGAGGTCAATCCCGATCTCGAGGATGCTCCCGAGAAGATCAATGAGGATGCCTATGAGGCCTGGATCATCAAGGTTGAGATGAGCGACCCTGCCGAAGTGGAGGCTCTTATGGACGCCGCCGCTTACCAGGCTTATTCCGAGAAGTAAGGGAGAGATGGCCACATTCCAGTATTTCCCCCATACAGAGGATGACGTCAGGGCCATGCTGGCCAAAGTCGGAGCGGGGTCGATGGACGACCTTTATTCCGACGTCCCCAAGGACTTCATCTTCAAAGGTGAGTATGATCTCCCGGACGCGTTGTCCGAGCAGGAGGTCCGCGACTTTTTCGGGGCCTTGGATGCCAAGGATGTGAGACTCAAGGTGTTCGCCGGACAGGGTGTGTATGACCATTACACTCCTTCCGTCGTGCCTTACATCATCTCACGCTCCGAGTTCCTCACAGCCTACACTCCCTACCAGGCTGAGATCTCGCAGGGTACTTTGAGGTACATCTTCGAGTATCAGAGCATGATCTGCGCCTTGACCGGGCTTGATGTGAGCAACGCCTCTATGTATGACGGGCCTACCGCGGCCGCCGAGGCGGTCAAGATGGCTCCTTCATGTACCAGGAAGAAAAGCAGGGTACTTGTCTCGGAGACTCTTCTTCCCAATGTCGTCAAGACCATCGAGACCTACGCCAAGTATCACGGCATCCCTCTCGGCTACCTGCCTGTGATGGATGGGCATATCTGTCCACACCACATGAGGGCTGAGCTCTTAAAAGGCGATGTGGCCGGGGTTATCGTACCTTCGGTCAACCGTTTCGGGATCGTTGAGGACCTGACCGGCTTCGCCGACTTCATACATGAGGCCGGAGCGATATTCATAGAGTATTGCGATCCCTCGGCTCTCGGTGTGCTGAAGACCCCCGCCGAGTGGGGCGCTGACATCGCCGTGGGTGATGGCCAGAGCCTCGGAATCCCGATGAGTTTCGGAGGTCCTTACGTCGGTTTCATGGCTTGTAAGAAAGACTATCTCCGCAAGCTCCCCGGCAGGATTGTTGGTGAGACCAGAGACACCGGGGGACGCCGCTGCTTCTGCCTGACGCTCCAGGCCCGCGAGCAGCATATCCGCCGGGAGAAGGCGACATCCAACATATGCTCGAACCAGAGCCTGATGGCGCTCTTTGTGACGGTGTACATGTCCTTGATGGGTCCTCAGGGCCTCAAGGAAGTCAACGGCCGCTCCAGCGCCGCCGCCCATTATCTCCACGACGAGCTTTTGAAGACCGGCAAGTTCGAGGAGGCATTCCCCGGACAGCCGTTCCTCAAGGAGTTCGCTCTCAAGCCGCTCGTGCCTGTGGACAAGCTTCAGGGGAAACTTCTGGAAGGAGGTTTCTTCGCCGCCCTGCCTACGAAGGAAGGGTATGTGACATTCTGCGCTACTGAGAAAAAGACGAAGGCTGAGATTGACGCCCTCGTGGGATTGGTTAAGGAGGCCTAAGAATATGAAATATTACGACAAACTTATATTCAAGCTCTCCAAGGAGGGCCGTACAGGGTACTCACTGCCCGGCACATGTTTCGCCGCCGCCGCTGTCCCGGAGAATCTTCTCAGGGCGGAGGATCCCGCTTTGCCGCAGGTGAGCGAAGTCGACGTGGTCCGCCACTACACCAACCTCTCCCAGATGAATTTCGGAGTCGACACCGGTTTCTATCCTCTGGGCAGCTGCACCATGAAGTACAATCCCAAGATCAACGAGGTGATAGCTAATATGCCTGGTTTCCAGGGACTTCACCCTCTCCAGCCAGCATGTTCTGTCCAAGGAGCCCTTGAGGTGTACTACAATATGGACAAGGCCCTGTCCGCCATCACCGGTATGGCTGGCTTCACATTCAACCCTTGCGCCGGAGCCCACGGTGAGCTGACAGGTCTGATGATCATGCGCCAGTATCATCTCCTGCGCGGAGACCTTAAGAGGACGAAGGTCATCGTTCCTGACAGCGCCCACGGCACCAATCCAGCAAGCGCCGCTGTCTGCGGCCTTGAGGTTGTGGTGGTGAAGTCCAACGCTGACGGGCTCGTGGATGTGGCTGATCTTAAGCCGCTTCTCGGGGACGATGTCGCCGGGATCATGATGACCAACCCCAATACTCTCGGTCTGTTCGAGAAGGAGATAGGGGAGATCGCCGCCCTCGTCCATGAGTGTGGGGGACTCCTTTACTATGACGGCGCGAACATGAATCCGCTGATCGGTGTGGTGCGTCCCGGAGACATGGGCTTCGACATTCTCCATCTCAATCTCCACAAGTCATTCTCCACTCCCCACGGTGGAGGCGGCCCCGGATCAGGTCCTGTCGGAGTCTGCGAGAAACTGCTCCCGATCCTTCCTGTGCCCAAGGTTGTAAGGAAGGAGGATGGGTCTTTCGATGTCGTCGGTTCCTCTGACAAGGCAGCGGGCCAGGTGTCTGGATTCCTGGGCAACTTCGGAATCATCCTCCGCGGTTATGCTTACATCCTGATGCTTGGCAGACAGAATGTCAAGCTGGTAGGCAAGTATGCCACCTTGGGTGCCAACTACATCAAGGAGAGCCTCAAGGATTGCTACAAGCTTCCTATACCCTCGATCTGCAAGCATGAGTTCGTGTTTGACGGGCTTGTCGATGACGGTTCCCGGAAAGCTTCCGACGGTTCTGTTGAAAGGGAAGGAGCGACTACTCTCGATGTGGCCAAGAGGTTGCTGGATTTCGGATTTCATGCCCCGACGATCTATTTCCCGCTGTTGTTCCATCAGGCGATCATGATCGAGCCCACTGAGACAGAGTCGTTGGAGACCCTGGACGCTTTCATAGAGGTGATGAGGAAGATCGCGGCGGAGGCTGCCGAGGATCCCTCTATCCTGAAGTCAGCGCCCCACAACGCTCCGATCACCCGACCCGATGAGACCACGGCGGCGCGCCAGCCTGTCCTGAAATTCCAGGACGAGGCTTAGGCAGGCCTTGCTTCTGTGGTTTATAAGTATTTGATTATAAATGCCTTGGGTAATAGTCTTCCCGTTATTTTTGATGGGAAGACTATTATTTTTCTTTTTGATTATCAACAGGTTCTGAATCACGGCCTATGCCATGTGAAGAAAAAGTGATTTTTATTTGGCGGATTCCCGGAATGTTTCTATATTTGCAATCCGAAACGGGGTATTAGCTCAGTTGGTAGAGCGATAGGTTCGCAATCTATAGGTCAGGGGTTCGAATCCCCTTATCTCCACAAGTCGGGCTCCTATGCTCCACAAATTTGCGAAAAGTCAAGGATTTAGGGTTTACTTAAGTCCTTGATTTTCTTTTAATTGCATCCCTTGACTTCCCCACACACAAAGAGTTACGGCATCCAGATGTCTACAATTTGTCTATGATTGATAGACATTCCGTAGACACCCGGAAGTGGCCATTTTGTAACCAGCGTGTAACTGGAGTAGACAGCGTGGTGGCAGGTGCTGCGACCGGGACTACCGCACCGTCCATCCGGCACGGCTGGTCTGTCCCACGGAGCCTCTTGCTCTCGTCCGATATCTTCTTTCTTCCTTTCGCCATAGTTGTCTAAAATTTGCCGGTATCGGCAAGAATTGCTATATTTGTGAGTGGTTTTACATGAAAATTGCCGATAGCGTATGCACTTTATCACCGTCAGCCAATTTGCCGAGCAGCATGACATTTCCGAGCGTACCGTCCGTAACTGGTGCGCTGCCGGGAAAATCGAGGGAGCCTTCCTCACCGGAAAGACATGGAACATCCCTGCCGATGCGACTTTGCCCCGGAAGGGCAAGGTAAAGGAGAGTCCGCTCCTCAGGCGACTCCGGGAGGAGAAGGAAGGGAAAGTCAGCGGAGGCATCTACCACCGCACACAGATTGACCTCACCTACAACTCCAACCATATCGAGGGCAGTCGGCTCACCCACGAGCAGACCCGGTACATCTTCGAGACAAACACCATCGGCATCACGGATGATACCGTCAACGTGGACGATATCGTTGAGACCACGAACCACATCCGCTGCATCGACCTCATCATCGACAGGACGGAGGAGAAACTCTCCGAGAGCTTCATCAAGGAACTCCACCGGATGCTGAAGACCGGGACATCCGACAGCCGGAAGGCATGGTTCAATGTGGGCGACTACAAGAAGCTGCCCAACGAAGTCGGGGGCAACGCCACCTGCCCCCCGGAGGAAGTCCATCCCCGGATGAAGGCACTGCTCTCCGCCTACAACGCCAAGCCCGACAAGACCCTTGAGGACATCATCGATCTCCACCAGAAGTTCGAGACCATCCACCCCTTCCAAGACGGGAACGGTCGTGTGGGTCGTCTGGTGATGTTCAAGGAATGCCTCGCAAACGGAATCGTCCCGTTCATCATCACCGAGGAGCTCAAGCTCTTCTATTACCGTGGGCTGAGGGAATGGGGCAAGGTGAACGGCTACCTCACCGACACCTGCCTGACCGCTCAGGACTACTACAAGAAGCTGCTGGACTATTTCAAAATCAGGTATTGAGTTCATAGGGCTATCCCAGATTCTCCAGTTTTGCACGTGTGTGTTCTCGACTCGGGGGGCGATTGACATTTGAGACCCCCGAAGGAAATCCGCCCCCCCTCCCGGTAGGCCGGAAACGGTCGATGGTATGCATGTGTCTTTTCGAGTGTTTCAAAAACTTTTATCAAATAGTTACGGGCTTTTTAGGCGAGTTACGCTCTTGTCAATACGACCGTGCAACCCTTTGAGTGCTTTGCGGTTGCGAGAAATCCCGAAGTCGTATTAACTATCGTATCATACCACTCCTCAATCCTCCTCGCTGCTTTTCCCGTCCTTTTTCCTTTCATCCTTCTCCTTCCCGGCTATAATCTTGGCGATGACTGCGGAGGGACTGTGCTCCAGCAGCCTCTTCTGCCTTGCCATGTCGATGTAAATCTGGGTGGTCGAGGGGTCGTTGTGTCCCAGCATGTCCTGTATGGTCTCGATGGACATCCCTTCCTCCACCATCAGCGAGCCGCAGGTGTGGCGCAGGGAGTGGGCGGTTATCTTAGGGTCATCGATGCCGATGGCTCGCAGCCTCGCCTTGACGATGCCGGAGATGGTGGGCCTGAGTATCCGCTCCGGAGTCCGTCCCCTCATGAGGTTGACGAACAGCGGACTCCCGGTGTTGAAGTCGTCCGTCCGCAGGGAGAGGTAGTCCTCCAGCGATGCCATCACCTCGTCCGGGACGGCAACGATGTCGTGCTTGTCGATGCGTCCCTTCCTCTGGATGTGCAGCACGTTCCTCCCATCGAGCGTGTCGAAGTCCCCGATGTTGATTCTGGCGACCTCGCAGGTGCGGAGTCCGTTGGTGAGCATCAGCTGAATCATCAGGTAGTCCCTCGCTCCCACGATGGTGCTGCGGTCTATGCTGGAGAGCAGGTCAGCGCACTGCTGCCTCGTGAGCGGATGCTTGTAGTGCTCCTTGGTGCGGAAGGATGTCTTGATGCCGGAGGCGATGTCGTCGTAGTAGTGCATCGATGCGCAGTGCTTGTAGAACACCTTGATGACGGTGACGTAGCCGTTGACGGTGAACACCGACTAGCCCTCCTTCTGGAGCTGCTGCTTGTAGCGGAGGATGTCGGCACGGCTGGGACTCCGTGGGTCGATGCCCTCGGAGGAGAGCCAGCGCAGCCAGAGGTTCATCTTCCTCCGGTGGTCGGCCTTCGTAGCCGGGAGCGCATCCAGAAGGGATATCCACTCGTCCATGATTTCCTGTAGGGTCTTTGTCGTTCTCATTTGTCGATTCTTGTTGTTTGTGCTGGTTGGTATGCAAGGGAGGAAGCCCTGTTTTCGTGTTTTGTGTTTTTGCTTGCAACCGAATTTCTAAATTGTTGACTCAATCAGGCATCGGAGGCAGTACCTCCCGGCAGTGCCGGATGCTGGCTCCCTCCCTGTGGGCTTGGGGGCTTGCTTACTGCATATGAAAACACCTCCTCTTGGGTCTCATTAATGGGTTATCGATTTGTCCCTTGCAGACTTCGCTGCATGGCACTTGTTGCACAGGGCCTGTAGGTTGTCCATGTCCAGCGGAGCACCGCCCTTGTTGATGGGGACGATGTGGTCTACCATCTGGGCCGGGGTGAAGATTCCCTTCCGCTGGCACTCCTCGCAGAGCGGACTCCGCTCCAGCTTCAGCGCACGGAGGCTCCTCCACTTCCGGCTCTGGTAGAACCCGGTGTTGTGGTGGCGGTAGCCGGAGAAGGGTGCCTTTTCCGGGAGCCAAGGGCGCTTTGTATATTTCTTAATGCTTGGCATTATACGAGCTTCGCCTTCTAGCCCTTCAGTTTCATGAAGAGCTGGAGTTCCAACTGCACTATTTCCAGCGATGGGTAGCGTCCGGTCTTGCGCCCGGCCACGTACTTGCGGTGCATCCGGCCTATGAACACCGTAGCGTCCTTCTTGTCCATCTGCGGAGCGATTGTCACCGCATCCTGCGGTACATAGTTCCGGGCGTTGTCCCGGATGTAGAAGTCGTTGCTCACTTGGCTGTAGTTGAGCGAGACTATCTCGATTCCGTTGTAGCTTTTCGTTTCCATATGGTGATTGGGATTGATTGTACTTCAGTTACTTGCGGAGGCTCTCCCCGGAGAACTTGACCATCTTGCAGAGGTGGCCGAGCCTGTCGAGGGTGCGTTCTCCGTACCGGGCCAGAATCTGCTCCTCGGTGAGGTTGGTGGTGATGAACATAGGGCGGTTGTACCGCTCGGCTGCGTTGATGACGAGGTTGAACCCCTCGCACTTCTCCCCGTAGTCGTTCATCTGCATCTCCACTCCCAGCTCATCGATGATGGGGAACTTCGTCCGCTGGAGGTAGTCCAGCCATGTCTCCGGCCTCTGGCCGTAGCCCACTCCAGCACCGACAGGGGCACGGAGAACTCCTCCTCCCAGCCGGAGCGGTTCGCCATGAACATCAGCCCATGCCACAGGGCTATGGCCGATGGCGTCAGAGGATGCGTCTCCATCCACTCGTAGAAGAGCTTTATTTCCGTGAGATAGTTCATTTGAATCGGTTGATTAGGACGGACAGTTCGGACTCCACCTGCTGCACCTTCTCGTGCTCCTCCACAACAATGCCTTGTACGCAAGGAGGTTGCTCTTGCGGAAGCGGATTTGGCCTTCCACGATGAACCGCTTGATGCGTCCCTCCTCTGTGAGCCTGTCGAGCTGGCGTTCCGATTTCCCCAGAAAGGCAGCAGCCTCCTTCCGGGTCATGAGGACATCAACATCGTAGGCCTTGCCCGTGACGGACAACCGCACGAGGTCAATCTTGTGCTGTAGCCCATTGAGGCAACGCTGGACATCATCGAGTATGTCGAGAACTTCCATCGGGTCACTTTTTACGCAGCAAAGTTCCGAAGGAAGTACGCCCGTTGTCATACACGTGTACCTACACGTGTACCTTAGATTGGATAACTCGCTGATTTACAGACTCTATTTCCTGCGAGTTTTCTCCTTGTTCATCTGGGTGACGAGCAAATCGAGGTACTGGGTACAGGATTTCCGCTCACCCCGGTCGAAGGTGAGACGCTTCACTTCCCGTGAGGAGCCGAGCTCCACATTGACGAAGGCTCCATCGACATCGAGTGCGGAGAGCATCTCCTTGAGCTCGATGGGCTCATGCTTCCAATGGAGTGGGGATGGCTGGGGCTTGTCGGGAGATGTCCGTGCAGGGCGGAAGCCCTTGATGGGAGGGCAGAAGAGGTCGCCCTCGACAGGTCGCTGTGAATTTATCTTGTTGAGATGTTCGATTTCCCGGATGGCTGTGTCAATTGCAGAAAGCAGCTGCCCTTTTTTTCCCTTCCCGACAGATGTTCAGAAGGACAAGCACCATTGAGATGTTCTTCCCGGCTATCTGCCAATCTCCATAAAGGAGACTTGAGATGCTGGAATAGAAGTCCCGGTAATCGGCCAAAAGCTGTGTCAGCCCGACATCTTCCGTGTCCGCTGACATGACCGTTTGTAAGAAACGGCATTCAAGTAATTTATCCATATGTGTTGAATTTGGTTGTAAGTGCCGTATTCTGTAGGAACTTCCGCTCCGTTTTTACATTTGCAAATTTACGAATCATTAGCAGTTTATGCATTCAGAAAAGAAGGAGTCGTGTTTGACTCCTCCTTCATTGACAGCCCTTTTCTCATTTTACCACGTGACCACCTTGTCCACAATAGCCTGCTGCTCGGTGCTGCTTTTGCGGAGGTAAATTCGGGTGGTTTCTATGCTCTCATGTCCCATAAGGTCGGCCAAGAGAGCGATATCGTTATACTTCTCAAGGAAGTTCTTGGCGAAGCGGTGACGGAAGGAATGAGGATAGACAACCTTCGGATTCATGCCGTATTTCTCGGCATAATTCTTCAGCTGCTGGGAAATCCCTCTGGTCGTGATGCGCTCCCCGAACCTGTTCAGAAACAGGTAATCCGTTGTGCGTCCCTGCTCTTCCAGCCATTTGGTGGTCTCCTCACGGAGTTTCTTGGGAATGAAAATCCTGCGGTACTTTCCACCTTTTCCGTAGATGTCGAAGTACCCGGCATTCACGTGTTCCACCTTAATCTGGACAAGTTCGCTGACTCTGGCTCCGGTCGCTGCCAGATAGCGCACAATGAAATACCACTCCAGATTCGGCTCCTTCTTGAGCTTGTTCTTGAAGAAGATGTAGTCCTCATTGCTGATGACATTCTCCAGATAGGATTTCTGCTGCACCTTGACGGATTTGAGCTTCAGCCGTGGATGCTTGGAGAAGTCCAGATACTTGTTCAGAGCTTGAATCCGGAGATTCACGGTCTTTGGCTTAAAGTTCTCCATGAGGTAAGTCTTGTGGGAGAGCAACTTCTTCTTGGTCAGTTCCTTTTCCCGGTTGAAATAGTCCTTCACGGCATATGCGTATGCCGAGACGGTGTTATCCGACATGTTTTCTTGCCGGAGGAATAGTTCGAAATTTTCTAATGCCATATGCTTTCATTTTAGTTGGACATAAAGGGCTGCTACTAAATAATGTGCAATGGCATACCAATGTGGGCAATTCTCATTATGAGAAGTTCGCTGACGGAACGGTCAA
>JAFVED010000171.1 GCA_017478125.1 Bacteroidales bacterium
CCTGCACGAAATCCACATGGCCGATCTTGTCCCCGAACTCCCTGAGGTTGAACGACTCGAAGAAATATCCCCTCGGGTCCTCGAAAATCCTCGGCTCTATTATGAGAACCCCATCTATCTCTGTCCTGATGATATTCATTCTCCTGCCAATCTCAAAAGGTACTGTCCGTATTGGTTCTTAGCCATGGATGACGCGACCTGGCGCAACTTCCCCTGGTCGATCCATCCGTTCCTGAAGGCGATTTCCTCGAGGCAGGCCACCTTGAGGCCTTGCCTCTTCTCTATGGTCTCGATGTAGTTTGATGCCTCCGTGAGCGACTCGTGGGTGCCGGTGTCCAGCCAGGCGAACCCCTGCCCGAGTTTCTGCACCATGAGCCTTCCCATGGAAAGGAATTCATGGTTTACGGATGTGATCTCAAGCTCGCCCCTCGCGGAAGGCTTGATTGTCTTGGCGATTCCCACCACCTCATTGGGATAGAAATACAGTCCCGTGACAGCATAGTTGCTCTTTGGCACTTTGGGCTTTTCCTCTATGCTCAGGCAGTTGCCGGCCTCGTCAAACTCGGCGACCCCGTAACGTTCGGGATCGCTCACCCTGTAGCCGAACACGGTGGCCTTGTTGTCTTTCTCCGCTGCTCTGACAGCCTGTCTCAGCAGTTCCTGGAAACCGGCTCCATGGAAGATATTGTCCCCAAGGACCAGGCAGACGCGGTCGTCCCCGATGAATTCCTCACCGATGATGAAAGCCTGGGCGAGCCCGTCGGGCGAGGGCTGACAGGCATACGCGAATCTCACTCCGAAATCGCCGCCGTCTCCAAGGAGCCTCCGGAAAGACGGTAGGTCAGTCGGGGTGGATATGATGAGAATATCCCTGATCCCGGCGTTCATCAGCACGGAGATCGGGTAGTAAACCATCGGTTTGTCGTAGATCGGGAGCATCTGTTTGCTGACACCCTTTGTTATCGGGTATAGCCTTGTGCCGCTTCCGCCGGCCAGAACGATTCCTTTCATGATCTTTTGATTCTGTTGATACAGTCCACAAGGGATTCACGCCAGTGGGGGATCGTGATCCCGAAGGTCTCCTTCACCTTGGTCTTGTCCAGCACCGAGTACCTCGGCCTCCGGGCCTTGGTGGGGTAATCCCCGGTGTGGCACGGACTTATCTCGCACTTGTTACCGCCGATCTCGCAAATCGCTTTCGCGAAGTCGTACCAAGAGATGACTCCTTCGTCGCTGAAATGGAATATCCCTTTGTGGGACAATAGTTTCTCCTCTATCACTTTAATGATCAGTCCAGCTAGGTCCCTCGCATAAGTCGGGGTTCCGACCTGGTCGAAAACGACTTTAAGGGAGTCTCTCTCAGCTGTGAGACCAAGCATTGTCTTCACGAAATTCTTCCCGAAGGGTGAGTACAGCCAGGAGGTCCGGAAAATGATGCTGTCGCATCCGGACTCGAGCACCTTTCTCTCACCAGACAATTTGGTGGATCCGTACACCCCAAGAGGGTCGGTCGGCCAATCCTCCCGGTAGGGGACGGGCG
>JAFVED010000172.1 GCA_017478125.1 Bacteroidales bacterium
CGTCCCTACATCTCCATCTACCATCCCTGGAACTTCCGTGGCTGGTGGGACTTCGGTACCGGCGCAATGGGTGACATGGCCTGCCACATCATGCACGTTCCCTTCGTAGGCCTGAAGCTCGGCTATCCCATCAAGGCCCAAGCCAGCTCCACCCCCGTCCTGACCGACTGCTGCCCGAGCGCCGAGATGATCAAGCTCACCTTCCCCGCCCGTGAGAACCTTCCCAAGCTCGCCCTCCCCGAGGTCGAGGTACGCTGGTACGACGGCGGCTTCAAGCCTGAGCGTCCCGAGGGGATTCCCGAGGGTGTCAACCTCAACATCGACGGCGGCTGCAGCATCTTCTACGGCACCAAGGACATTATGGTCGTCGGATGCTACGGCAACAAGCCTTATCTCGTGTCCGGCCGCAAGCCTGAGGTTCCCCACGTCCTCCGCGAGGTGACAGTCTCCCATCAGCAGGACTGGATCCGCGCCGTCAAGGAGTGCATGGTCGATCCCGACAACTTCACCCGTTCCAACTCCGACTTCAGCATGGCCGGACCGTTCGTGGAGATGGTTGACCTCGGTGTCGCCGCTGTCAGGCTGCAGGAACTGAACCAGATCCTCGAGTGGGATGGCCCGAACATGAAGTTCACCAACATTCCGGCCGATTCCACCATCAAGTTCCAGGTCCACGACGGCTTCACCATCAAGGACGGCCACCCGACCTTCAACAAGACTTACACGGATCCTGTCAACGCCCGCGAGTTCGCCGCCGGCCTCATCAAGCGTCAGTACCGCGAGGGTTACAAACTTCCGGATATGCCCGAATAATCTTTAATAACAGATACACGCATGAAAAAGTTACTAGTTTTCGCGGCATGCGCGGCGGCGGTTCTTTCGCTCTCCGCGTGCAAAAACAAAAAGGCCGCTCAGACCTCCGACAATGGCGTGCCCGCCTATGAGGTCGTTGAGAACGCCCAGGTCGACCTGGCGGGGTTCCCCGTCGATGACGAGGGCTACATCGTGATTTTCGACGGCTCCTCCCTCAACGGATGGAGGGGTTATGGAAAGGATAAGGTTCCCGCCCGCTGGACCATCGAGGACGGCTGCCTGAAATTTACCGGCACCGGTGCCGGTGAGTCACAGTCCGGCGACGGTGGCGACATCATCTTCGCCAAGAAGTTCAAGAATTTCGAGATGAAGTTTGACTGGAAGATCTCCAAGGGAGGAAACTCCGGTGTCTTCTATCTCGCCCGCGAGGTGACGACCAAGAACAAGGAGACAGGTGCCGTACAGTACGAGCCCATCTACATCTCATCTCCTGAGTATCAGGTTCTTGACAATGCCAACCACCCGGATGCCAAGCTTGGAAAGGACGGCAACCGCCAGAGCGCCTCTCTGTATGACATGATCCCCGCCAAGCCTCAGAACCAGAATCCTTTCGGCGAATGGAACACCGGAAGTATCATGGTCTACCAGGGTACCGTTGTCCACGCCCAGAACGGCGAGAATGTCCTTGAGTACCATCTCTGGACTCCGAAGTGGACCGAGATGCTCCAGGAGAGCAAGTTCTCCCAGGAGGCCTGGCCTCTCGCTTTCGAGCTGCTCAACAATCTCGGCGGCGATGCCCACGAGGGTTACATCGGCTTCCAGGATCACGGCAACGATGTGTGGTACCGCAATATCCGCGTCAAAATCCTTGACTAAAAATGAAGAGGATCGCTATAATGATCGCCGCCGCCGCGATGTTAGCGGCCTGCGGACAGCAGCCTAAGGCTCAGGGGCCCGTCAAGAAAGATATGGCCCTTCAGCTCTACAGCATCAGGAATGTCATAGGAGACGCCGAGAAGTACGCCGCCAACCACGAGTCAGTCTTCAAGGCTCTCGCCGAGATGGTTTACACCGCCGCCGAGGCCGCCAACTACAATGGTGACGAGGGACTCCTCTACGGTGTCAAGCCCGAGCAGTACAAGGCAGATCTCGAGGCCGCCGGACTGAAATCCCTTTCCAGCCACATCGGCCACTCCCTTTCACAAGAGGAGCTTAAGACCGGCAAGTTCGACGAGTCCATGAAGTGGTGGGACAAGGCCATCGCGGTCCACAAGGCGGCAGGCTGCTCCTACATCGTGACTCCGAGCTTCCCTGTTCCTGACAACCTCAAGGATCTCAAGACCTACTGCGACTACTTCAACGCCATCGGCAAGAAGTGCGCCGAGGCCGGCATCAAGTATGGCTATCACAACCACGCCCACGAGTTCAACAAGGTCGAGGACAAGGTGGTCTATGACTTCATGCTTGAGAACACCGATCCCGCCTACGTGTTCTTCCAGATGGATGTGTACTGGGCTTGCATGGGCCGCGCCTATCCAGTCGAGTACTTCCGCAAGTATCCCGGCCGTTTCAAGATGCTCCACATCAAGGATCACTATGAGCTCGGAGAGAGCGGCATGGTGGGCTTTGACGCCATCTTCGGCAACGCCGAGACCGGAGGTCTGGAGAACTTCATCGTGGAGCTTGAGGGCTTCACAAAGGGTGACTGGAACCCCAGTATCAAGGCCTGCGCCGACTATCTCCTGGGCGCCGATTTCGTCAAGGAGTCTTACGCCAAGTAATCGCTGTCAACTCTAACCACATGAAAGAAGGGCCGCCCACAAAGCGGTCCTTCCTTTTATCACTCCGGAGACAATATTCCCTGTTTTTTTCTTATATTTGAAAGCGCGCGGCTCACGAGCTCCTGGACACACCGCGCGATCAACGCAAACCAATAAGACCAGATAATAATATGGACTCACTAATAGGTAGAATACACCAGGCCGCTGACTACTTAAGGGAGCAGATCGGTGATCGCCAGCCTGTTGTCGGGATAATTCTCGGAAGCGGTCTGGCAAGGCTCGCCGACTCGGTCAAGGATCCGGTGGTCATTCCTTATAAGAATATCCCTGGATTCCCGGTGTCCACAGCCACAGGCCACAAGGGAAACTTCCTGGCCGGAGAGATAGCCGGGAAGCAGGTTCTTATGATGCAGGGGCGCATACACTACTATGAGGGTTACCCTATGGACATGGTAACTCTTCCCACAAGGGTCATGGTCAAGATCGGCATAAAGTACCTGCTCGTCTCAAATGCCGCCGGCGGAGTCAATTACGACTATAAGACCGGCGATCTGATGATCATCAAAGACCACATCTGCCAGCTGCCCAACCCGCTGATAGGTCCCAATCTGGACGAGTTCGGTCCCAGGTTCCCCGACATGACCCGGCCCTACGACCCCGGCCTGATCTCCAAGGCGGAAGCGATCGCCGGCGAGATGGGTATTCCTGTCCACAAGGGAGTGTACTACGGCGGCACCGGTCCCACTTATGAGACTCCTTCAGAGTACAAATATATCCGTATCATAGGTGGCGATGTGACCGGGATGTCGACCATCCCCGAAGTGATCACGGCCCGTCACTCGGGTGTGCCGGTGTTCGGGATGTCTGTCGTGACCAACGAGGCCCACGACGACTACGCGGAAGACTACTTCAACGACGGGGACGACGTCGTGAGAGCCGCTGACGCCGCCGCGGACAAAATGCGCGCGATATTCTCAAAACTCATAGAAAGCTTGTAACGCCATGGTCAAGTTCTTGAATATTATTTACTTCGTGTTCGCCGTGTTTGTCATGGTTTTCGCCGTAGCGCTGCTCGTTGGCGGCTCCGGAAAACTATGGGCGAACATCTGTATCCTCCTGATCGGCATCTACTTCCTCTACAGGGGCGTCGCCGTGACAGTCAACTCCCGCGCGAGAGCCGAGAGGGAGCGCCTTGAGAGCCGTGACAAGGACAACGATCCGGCCAATGCTTAACACACTTACAGAAAATGGATTACGGATTCTTTAGGGTGGCCGCGGCTGTGCCGCGCGTCAAGGTTGCTGATGTCAGGTACAACAGCGACTCGATAATTAACCTCATAGACAAGGCCGAGGAGCAGGAAGCCTCCCTGGTAGTGTTCCCGGAGCTCTCAGTCACCGGATACACCTGCCTGGACCTTTTCGGGCAGAGCCTGCTGCTTACAGCCTCCGAGGAAGCGGTCAAAAGGATAATGGACCACACGAGGGGCAAGCGCGCCACGGTGGTCGTCGGGGCTCCGGCGCGCTATCGCGGACGCCTCTACAACTGCGCCATTGTGATCCGGAACGGAGGGATCAAGGGGATCGTCCCGAAGATCTACCTTCCGACCTACGCCGAGTTCGACGAAAGCCGCTGGTTCGCCTCCGGTTCCGACTTCCTCTCCCCTTCCAACACCCGGGTCGGACGCTTTGTCGACGACGGGAAGAACCACTACTGCGACGGATTCGACTCTGTCACAAAGTATTGCGGCCAGCGCTGCAACCTGTCGCCCAACCTTCTGTTCTCCATAGGGCGGACAACCTTCGGAATCGAGATCTGCGAGGACTTCTGGACTCCGGTCCCGCCATCCTCTTTCCTGGCACCGTCCGGGGCGCAGGTGATTGTCAACATCTCCGCTTCCAATGAGGTGACAGGCAAACACCGCAAGCGCAGGGAGTCCGTGATCAACCAGTCTGGCCGTACAGTGTCCGGCTACGTCTACTGCTCTGCCGGTTACGGCGAGTCCACGATGGACACGGTCTACGGCGGATCGGCGATAATCTGCGAGGACGGCGAGCTCCTGGCAGAGAACGAGCGTTTCCGGATGGAAGACTCAATCACATTCGCAGACATAGACATAGAGAAGCTCGGGACGCACCGCCAGAAGAAGAACTCCTTCAGGGGGATGGCTCCTGACGGGACATCAGCCAGCGAGTATTCCAACCTCTACTGCCGGTTCGATCTCGGAGATCCGGCTCCGACCGATTTCACGTCCAAGCTCTACCGCAAGATGGAGCCGCATCCGTTCCTGCCAGGGAACGATCCGTCCGAGGAAGCCGCTGAATGTGAGGAGATTCTATCTATCCAGGCCACTGGGCTAGCGGCAAGGATGGAGCACATCGGATGCGAGAAAGCCATTCTGGGGATCTCTGGCGGACTTGACAGCACTCTGGCGCTGATTGTTACCGCCATGGCTTTCGACAGGCTGGGCCTTCCCAGGGAAGGGATCATCGGAGTCACGATGCCAGGTCTCGGCACCACTGTCATGACCAAATCCAACGCGGTGGACCTGATGGAGGCCCTTGGTGTTACTTCCAAGGAGATTTCCGTGGTTCCGGCTGTGGAACAGCATTTCCAGGACATAGGCCACGACCCTTCGGTCATGGACTCCACGTACGAGAACGCCCAGGCGCGCGAGAGGACCCAGATCCTGATGGACATGGCGAACCAGGAGAACGGCCTTGTCATCGGCACCGGCGACTTGTCCGAGCTGGCACTCGGCTGGTGTACCTACAACGGGGACCACATGTCCATGTACGGGGTCAATGCCTCGGTGCCCAAGACCTTGATAAAACACCTGGTGCGCTGGGCGGCGGAGAATGTGTTCACAGCGCCGTCACCATCCGGCGGACGCCCCGCCGCGGAGATACTGATCGACATTGTGGAAACACCTATCAGTCCGGAACTTATGCCAGCTGACTCAAAGGGCGAGATCAAGCAGAAGACCGAGGATCTGATCGGGCCGTACGAGCTGCCCGATTTCTTCATCTACAACTTCATGCTCCACGGCTACTCCCCTTCCAAGATCTACTTCCTCGCCTGCCGCGCGTTCGGTGCCGAATCCTCTAACGATGAGACAGCAATGCCTCAAACGCATGGAACGTACGACAGGGAGACCATCCTCAAGTGGCTAAAGAAGTTCTACTGGAGGTTCTTCAGCCAGCAGTTCAAGCGCTCCTGTATGCCGGACGGCCCCAAGATCAGTCCTGTGAGTTTCTCACCCAGAGGCGATTTCCGTATGCCCTCCGACGCCAAGGTCCAGCTCTGGATCTCAGAGCTCGAGAAACTGTAGGTATGGAAGATCCTCCCATAGAACTAACTGGCTATCAGTAACATAAAGACACTCAAATGCCAAAACCTCTCCAAAACAAGGGGTTTGGCATTTTTGCTTTCGTAAACAATTAGAAAACAATGATTTGTAAAAAAACACATCCCATACCCCCTGGGATTATTGCGTGTATGCCAGTCTTTTGTTAATTTAGCCAAAACAGAATAAACGAATAACTATGAACAGACTCAATTTTGTTGACCCCTATAAAGGGGCTCGTGGTTGCTATCACTTCTCATCATCCCATCAGGACACTA
>JAFVED010000173.1 GCA_017478125.1 Bacteroidales bacterium
ATGTACTGAGGTGCCTTGTTGAAGTCAATATACTGGAACACAAAGTGCGTCACGAAACCGGAGCTGTCCGGCGCCGGGAGCTTGTCCAGACTCTCGATCTGTTTGTAGGAAGCTGTGGTGGTCATCATATCTCGGACAATTTTTAATCAAACTGAGGTTTCAAGTATTCGCCAATACGGTCCAGCCAGGTGTAGCTGCCGGTTCCCGGGGAAGCTTTCTCCTGGAAGCAATGAGGCCTCAACGCCAAGGTGTGAAGCTCGGACTGGATTCCCATCGCCCGCATCTTCTCCCAAACCTTGACAGAGTTCATGGCCGCCCACGAATCGGCGTCACCATGGATGAAGAGCATCGGGGCGGTGTCGAGGTCAAATGAGAACTCCGGTGCCAGGACGGCTGAGTCGTCATTTCCTCCGCCGGAGTTCGGGCTCTCAAGCCCGTCGGTCAAGGAATATGCGGGGTATATTCCGATGCCCCACTGGACCTTGCAGGAAACCTTGTCGATGTTGTCTATCGGATAATAGGCCTTATGACGAGAGGAAGTGACACCCATCAATGTCAGGTGGCCTCCTGCCGAGGAACCCATGATCCCGATCCTGTCAGGGTCAAGTCCCTTTTCAGCAGCCTCGGAGCGTACGATACGGATCGCTCTCTGGAGATCCTGCCAGGCGGTGGTGTGTTTCGCAAGACCGGTCTTCGGCCGGGGGGTGCGGTATTTCATGACCACGACGGCCATTCCCTTCTCATTCAAGTACTTCCGGGCTGGAGCGACCTCAAAGTCTTCCGGACGGTTGAAGTTATAGGCGCCTCCGGCATAGATGATCTGGATGGCCTTGGTCTTAAGAACCGCGGGAATATGCCACTCGATATAAGGCTTGCACTGGTCGGGCTGGGGATCGGGCATCTTCCCTTCCGGCCAGATGTCCTCGACGGTCTTTGTAACCCCGGGGACCTCGGCGCTGAAGCGGTCCATCAGCTTCTCCGGCTCGCCAAGGGGCCCGAGATAACCCATCTGAGTCATAAACTCGATCCCTCTCTCGAAGCCGAAGGCTCCATGGCCCTGGCCTGGATAAAGATGCAGCTCGGCGGGAATACCCATGCGGCGAAGCTGCCTGTAGACCTGCGTCGATCCATTCGGGGAATATGGATCCATTCCTCCGTGATGGAGACTCATTGGGCAAGTCTTTTCGTCAAACTTGAACACTTTGCTGAGGCTGACATCCGCTCCGTATCCGTCCCTGAGGGAAGGAGTACCGGTCTCTCCGTCAGTCGTAACGTAAGCGGGAGCGTTGACGATGGCCCAGTTGATGTGGCAAGGGACCTCGTCCAGCTTGTCGATCGGGGTGTAAGCTGGAGTCTGGGACGAAGTCGCGAGCAGAAGAGCCAGGTGGGAACCAGCTGACATGGAAACTGTTCCTATCTTCTCAGGATCAAATCCCCTCTTGGCAGCCTCGCTCCGGACCATCCTGACAGCCCTCTGTCCATCTTCCCAAGCGCTCTGGTAGATAGGAAGACCCACAGGGCGAGGTGTCCTGTAGACAAAGTTGACACACTGGACTCCGATCTTGGTAAGTTCTTTCTCCCAATAGTCAATCAGGTACTTATCACAGCAATTCTGATACGAGCCGCCTGAGATAAGGATCATGCAGACATCCTTTTTGATTGAGGGGTCAGGGGCGTCGAACCATTCAATATAAGCCACTTTATGCTTTTCCGGCTTGAAACCTTTCTCCCCGACCTCATAGGTCATGGCAGCGATCTGGTGATCCTGCGGATCGGGCATCTTGCCCTTAGGCCAAATAAGCTCACGCTCCAAGGCAAAGGCCTGTATGGAGCAAAAGAGAAGAACTAATCCTAATAACTTTTTCATATTTTTAAATAATTGATTATTCGGGTAATATGTGATAAATCGCTGATGATTTCGGCTCTGGGAGCGAAATCTTTATTCCTTCGGAAGCAAGAGCCGATCCGGTCTTTATCACGGTCTCGGCTGTGTCCTCATTTGTGACTTTGTAGTTCCTGGCGGGATCAAGGAATTTAAGGAAGGCGGTATATTCCGGCTCCTGGCAAGTCTCCTGACGGAAGGCCTGAAGCACAGCCTCATCAGTCTCCCTGTCGTGCCAGGCTATCGCCGTCCAGTTGGAGTCATCCTCCGGACGATGCCAAGGAGTCAAGGGATACATATCCTTGATCAGCAAGTGGTTATATTTCTTCCATTCTCCAAAGGTCGCCCTGAGGCGGTCGTAGTCCAGCTGCACGTCGTGGGTAAACACTTCTGAAATGTTGTAGACCGGCAGCCAGGATGCCCTGGTGATATAGAACGTGCTGCCTCCGGCGAGACCCGGGTCAAGCTCGCCTGTGGATTCTTTTGTGTTGGCTCCATGGAAAGGGACCCAGCGATTGAAAGATGTGGTCATCGAGAGGCGAAGGGCCGTGGTCGTACGATCCGCGTCACTGCGCATGAAAGGAAGGCTCCGGCGCAGGGACTCTATGTCGTTTCTTCCACCTCCGGAAGCGCAATTGTCTATGAATGTGCACTTTCCATTCTTCGCACAGAACTCTATG
>JAFVED010000174.1 GCA_017478125.1 Bacteroidales bacterium
GGCACTTGACCTCCCGCCCGCTGACGGGAGAATAGGTGCGGCCTATCCTTGCGAATATGATCCTGAGATAGTCATATATCTCAGTGGTTGTAGCAACTGTCGAACGGGGGTTCCTGATGTTGACTTTCTGTTCTATGGCGATTGCAGGAGGGATCCCCTCTATGGACTCCACGTCAGGTTTGCTCATCCTGCCGAGAAACTGCCTGGCATAGGAGCTGAGGCTCTCGGCGAAACGCCTCTGTCCCTCGGCGAAAAGGGTATCGAACGCCAGGGAAGATTTACCGGAACCGGATATGCCGGTCACGACCACGAATTTATTCCGCGGAATCTCTACGGTGATGTCCTTGAGGTTGTTGACCCTGGCTCCCCTGATAATGATCTTCCCCCCTTCCGGCATGTTCAGATTCTCCCTATGATGGCTTTGAACAAAGCAGTCATACGTACCGCTGCAGCATCCGCCTGGCGGACAATCTCCTCTCCGTCAGTAACATAATCGGGATCATCACCTTCATGTGCCACATCGGTGATGACGGACATACCGAACACGGGGATGTCAGAATGACGGGCCACTATCACCTCCGGAGTCGTGGACATGCCGACAGCATCGGCTCCGACAATCCTCATGTACTTGTACTCATGGGGAGTCTCGTAGGTTGGACCGGTACAGGCGAAATATACACCCTTCTTCAGCCCCAGTCCCAACTCCGCGCCGATTTCTTCAGCAAGAGAGACCAGACCGGGATCGTACGGCCTGGTCATGTCCGGGAAACGCGGTCCGAACTCATCGAGGTTCGGTCCTACCAGCGGATTGGGTATCTGGTTGATATGGTCAGTAATTATCATCAGGTCGCCGGTGCTGAAAGAGGTATTGACTCCCCCGGCGGCGTTCGAGACGAAAAGATATTCGATTCCAAGAACCTTCATCACCCTGATGGGAAGGGTGACGGTGTCCATGTCGTAGCCTTCGTAGTAATGGAGGCGTCCCTGCATCGCAATCACGGTCTTTCCGGAAAGAGTGCCGACTATGAAACTGCCCTTGTGGCCGATGGCCG
The DNA here is from genome assembly GCA_017478125.1 of Bacteroidales bacterium. GTDB lineage: Bacteria > Bacteroidota > Bacteroidia > Bacteroidales > UBA932 > Cryptobacteroides. The sequence goes on from JAFVED010000174.1 coordinate 1,053, forward strand.
TGGAGACAGGAAAACCGGGGATGTTCTTGTAAGGAATCTCGACCGGCTCCGTTATCTCGTCGCTGAGGCGGCCGAGTCCGCTGCCGAGGACGATGCCTATCCTTGGTTCCAAGCCCCTGGGAGCCAGTACATCCTTGATGTATGACGCCGCATTGTAAATCCTTTCTGCCCTGGGATCCATAAACTACAATAGTTTATCAAATGAAGAGACAGCCCCGATCGCGCATTTCTGGCAGAGTTTCGCGTCCTTCCTGTTGATCGTGAACTCCGTGTCTTCCAGAAGGTAAGGATTGCCCTTGACAGACTTTCCAAGAACTGGCCTGATCAACGTCTCGAACCAGGTGCAGGCAGCGATGTAGCGGCCGTACTGGCGGCTCAGGTGGAAGCCGTCACGGGTCAGCTGGTAAACGGTTGAATAGGCAGGGACCCTGTCCTCATTGTTGAGACGGGTACCTCTCGCTATCTGTACGGCATAACCTGAGGGAATCACGATCGGGACGTTGAAATCCGTCCTGGAGCGCCTCACACAATCGAGGATGGCGTTGTACATCTTGTTCTGGTTCCGGTCGTATAGCGGGAAAGCGACATGGCTGGAATTGGAAGCATAGGCCCAGGTCATGTGCCAGACAATGGACGCCCTCGGATTGAGGGCTTCCTTCCTGATTATGGAGATCAGTTTCGGGGCCCAAGCCTGATAGGTATCGTAAGTCCCTGAATGATTGGAAACTTCCTGGACCGTGATGATGTCCCACGGTTCATCCTTCAGACCGTCGAGGATGCCTGCATTCTTGCTGACGGTCGTCCATCTGTTATCGGTGGACTTGTAATAGACATAGTCTTTGGTACCTTCTTCATATTCCTTGCAATGCCTCTCAAGGGAGCAACCGCCGATGTAGAGGCGGGCGACGACCACGTTATGGATTCCGGCTCCCTCCAGAAGGGCTGGAAGATACTCGGTGCCGTCATCGGAGAAGCTGTTCCCTACAGCCAGGATCCTGAGAGTGTCGGGGTTCTGAGGCAGGGGGTAGTTCTGGAAAGCCACCTGTGCACTTACAGCAAAGGCCACTGTCAGCCCTGCCGCTATAAGAAGAAATCGCTTAATCATAAAAAAGTGAACATTTTCACAAATATACGAAAAAGTTCACTTCTTTGTGTGTATTTTAAGATGCCTATAATCCGCCCTGGCCATTGATCCCGCCCTGGCCTCCTACCGGAACGGAGCCCCCGGGAGCCTGGCTGTTCGAATTGTTGATCACGTCGTCATTGGTGATGGACCTGCGCGTCTTCTTGACCTGGAAGCCTTGATTCCCGGAGGTGTAGGTCAGGCCGATCCCGACTTGGCGGATGGGGACAGAAACCTTGGTCCGGACCTCGTAATCGTCACCGGAGGAGAACGATTCGATCTTCATGCCTCCATTATTCAGGTTGGACAGGATCTGGGCGTTAACCTTCAGCTTGTCTTTCAAGAATCCTTTCGAGAGCCCCAGCACCGCCATTCCGTATCCGCCTTCGGAGCAAAGACATTGCCCTTGCTCCGAGTTATAAATCTCACACCGTGCTGTATCAAGTGTGATTTTTTCAAAAAGTGTATCCAATATTGACTGAGGTCGTGTGAATCTTTACGTTTTGAGAAATCTGAGAAA
>JAFVED010000175.1 GCA_017478125.1 Bacteroidales bacterium
AGGCATGTCTTTCAGGCAGCATATTAAAAGAACTGGATTATTCCTAAGCGCAGGCCCAGCTTTGGACTTGCTTCCCGAGAAGGAATACAGGCTTAGGCTGCCGGTCGATGCTGAGTTCTATCTTGGCAGGATATTTCCGATTGACTGGAGAGTCAGGGCCGGAGGCTGGGGAGGTTATTCATTCAATCTTCCAAAAGAGACGAATATGAATAATTGGGACGCCGGCTTGAGTGCATCGATTGTCGCCGAGGTGGGATCCTTTGATTTCTCAATCGGGTATATTCGGGGATTGATCAACAGGAATCCTGCCGCTTTTGCCTCATCTTTCACTAACATGATCCTCGCCAGCATCAGGCTACGGATCGGAGACTAAGATAGTCCTGTGTTTGTCATCCTTAGCAAAGCGAAGGATCTATTGGCATGGCACATTGACTCTGAAAATGATACTGGTACATAAATAGCTAATAATCAATAATAAACGCAATCTGACGGGTTCAAAATCGAGACCGTCAGAGTTAGGAAAACGTTGATTATTAACTTGTTATATAACAGGCATAAATGCAGCGGCGGATCACGGCGCGAGGGTCGAAGCGGATCACAGCGCGAGGGTCGCATCGGATCACAGCGTGAGGGTCGCATCGGATCACAGCGTGAGAACGGAGTCGGAGTAGAGAGCGCCGTCGTGGATGTCGTGGGTGGAAAATATGATGGTGGTGGCGGTCTCATGAGCGAGACGCTGTAGGGTTCCGAGCACCATAATCCGGTTTTCTACGTCAAGGAAAGCTGTTGGCTCGTCAAGCATCAGGACATTCGCCCTACGGGTCAAGGCTGTCGCGATGCAGGCTTTCTGGAACTCGCCGTCACTGATCCGTCCGAGGTCTTTCTGGACCAGATCTTCCAGCTCCATCATGCGGATCGCCTCGGCTATCCGGTTCTCAGAGTCATTGTCCAGTTTCCTGAACGCTCCGGACTCGGCCAGCATCCCCGTACGGATAAAGTCGCCGACTGTGAAGCCTTTGACTTTGGGGATCCTGGTCGGGACAAGTATGGCGAGGCCTCCGGTCTCGATCGTCCCGGACAGCGGCTTAAGAAGCCCGGCGATGGTTTTCATCAGGGTCGTTTTCCCGCTTCCGTTCCTGCCGCGTAGCATCACGCATTGCCCGTTGGCATAAGTGAAATTCAATGGACCTGATATTGCAGACGGCAGGTACGGTTCCTGGCTCGCCGCGCCGCGCGCCCTATCCGGGTCAATGCCCGCATAGGGACGTTCCGCCGTCTTCCGCCCACGGTCAACGCCCGCATAGGGCCGTCCTGACACCGAATAACCTATGTATAAGTCTGTCGCTTTGATCATTGTCCGGAAATCTATTAAAGAGCCTTCCGACCGGCCCAATGGACCGGGAGAAGGATATACATGATTATCGGAATCCCGATGATGGCCATGGTGCTTCCGACCGGAAACGGAGTCGGAAAGACTTGCGAGAGGATGTCCGCTACAAGCGAGAGACCGGCACCGGTCAAAAGAGAGACGGGGATAGTCCTGATGTGGACCGAGGAACCGGTGAGGAAACGCGCGATGTGAGGCGCGACTATCCCGGCAAAACCAATCGGCCCGCAAAAAGCGGTGACCGCCCCGGCCATCAGGCAACTTCCTATCATTGAGATATTTCTGGTTCTGGACGGATCTATCCCGGACATCAATGAATACTCGTCCCCGAAAAGGGCGACATCCAGGTCGCGGTTGACCAGCAAAGCGAGCGCCAGCCCGGCGGCGAGCGCGGCGGCGATCAGGGCGATCCCATCGTAGCCATTGCCGGTGAAACTCCCAGCTGACCAGCTGTAGAACACTTTAAGGCTCTCGGCGTTGGCTGAATATTCAAGGATAGAGGTGACGGCGCTGAACACGAACCCCAGCATCACGCCGAAGATCAGGAGAGTGGTGGCGCTCCTGGTCCTGGAGGCCACGACAACGACCAGGACAGAAGTCAGAAGGGCTCCGGCGAAAGCCGCCGAGACAACAGTAAGTCCCGACAAGGCCGCCGGGAGGGATGTCCCGACAAGCAAAGTGGCGACAGCGGCCCCTGTCCCGGCTCCGGCGCTGACTCCCATGATGTGCGGGTCGGCAAGCGGGTTCCGGAACAAGGTCTGCATCTGGAGCCCGGCCAGGGAGAGAGATGCCCCGGCAAGGATAGCGGTGAGCACCCGCGGGAGTCTTATCTTGTTGAAAATCACCTCCTCTGGCATACCAAATCCGGAGCCTCCACAACACAAATCCATCACTACCAGCAGCAAAACAGCCAGTGACAGGAGCGTCAAGGTTCGGTAGCGTCTCATTGAGGATGATCATTAACGAATATCAAAGATAGCTAATATCCCAAAAGATTGCAACCTGATTGCGAATCATGAGCGCTAACTTAGCGGACAGAAAACCAAACGCGATGATACATCCACATAGATATTTGACTGTATGCCTGGTGGCGGCTCTCGCGGCTCTCCCGCTCCGCTCCCAAGGGAGGAAGGCCGTGGTCTCCGGACATGTCCGGGACGCGGCGAGCGGAGAGGCGCTATCTGGAGCCGTAGTATTCACAAAAGACAGGAAATCAGGAGTTTCCGCCGACAATTCAGGGTACTATTCACTGGCTGTTGACAAGGGTGAAGTGACCCTTCTATGTTCCTTCACCGGCTACAAGACCGTCGAGCGCGCGCTCCGTATTACCTCGACCGCTACGGAGGATTTCGTGATGGAACCGGACAACGAGAGCATAGAGGCGGCGACAGTATTCTCAAAGACCAAACGTGACGAGCTGAAGATTCCCCAACTTGGCAAGCAGAGGGTCGACGCGGCACTCGTCAAAAGCCTTCCGGCGCTGATGGGAGAGAACGACATCATCCGTGTGATCCAGATGATGCCCGGTGTGCAGACTCCGAGCGAGGGAGCCACCGGATTCAGCGTCAGGGGCGGAGGTGTTGACCAGAACCTGATCCTCATGGACGGGGCTCCAGTCTATAACTGCGGGCACTTCCTCGGCTTCCTCTCGATGTTCAACAGTGACGCGATCCGGGGAGCGGAACTCTATAAAGGCGATTTCCCGGCCATGTACGGAGGCCGCCTCTCTTCCATCCTGGACATAAGCGGGAAGGACGGGAACAACCGGGAATTCGGAGGTAACGCCTCAATCGGGCTCATCACCTCGAAGATATTCATGGAAGGCCCGATCATCCCTGAGAAGCTCTCCTTTATGGCCGCCGGCAGGAGAACCTATCTCGACATATTTTTTCCCCTCCTCGGAGATAAACTCCCGGACCACACGAAGATGTATTTCTACGACCTCAACGGGAAACTGAGCTGGATAGCCGGAAAGAATGACAGGCTGTCTCTCAGCGCGTTCGACGGGAAAGACATTTTCGGCCTCGGGATGGAGGAGCTCGACTTGGGGAAGATGGATTTCGGGTTCGCCAACCACACCCAGTCGCTCAGGTGGAACCATGTGTACGGCCACAACCTCACTTCCGGGGTCACACTCTATAACTCCCTGTACCGCAACACTTTGTCCGGGGACATGAGCGAGGCTCTGTTCGATTATCTCCAAAGCATACGGGAGACCGGGATCAAGGCCAGCTGGACCTGGTACGCCAGCCCCGGCAACACTGTCCAGGCCGGGGCAGGCATGGCCTACTTCTCGATAGCGCCTGGAGAGTGCAGTCCCAGGGGCGGCAGCACAGTGGTCAACAACGTCGTGATGCCTCCGACATACGCTGTCCAGCCATCGGCCTACATCCAGAACGAGCAGAAAATCAAGAGTCTGACTGTCCGCTACGGGATACGGTTCTCCTCCTTCACGACCCTCGGGGGCACCACCCAGAGATATTTCGACAAAGTGACCCACAAGCTCACGGCCGCCACCGACATTCCGAAGGGAGAGAGGATCAAGACATACAATGGCCTGGAGCCGAGAATATCCGCCTCGCTCCCGCTCTGGAAAGACTGGTCCGTAAAAGGAGCATATTCACGTTCATACCAATACCTCCAGCAGGCCAGGATCAGCATCACGGGAAGCCCTGTGGACACCAGGTTCACCGCCTCTCCAAACACCCGGCCGCAGCGATCGGACCAGCTCTCCCTCGGCCTCAACGCCCTGTTCGCAGGCGAGGCTCTGGAAGCCTCTGTCGAAGGGTTCCGCAAAAACGGGAGAAACGTGATAGACTTCGTGGAAAACCCTGGCATAGTCATAGACAATGTGGACAGGGAAGGCCTGTTAAGGACCGGAAAATCAACTTCCTACGGGGTCGAAGCAATGCTCCGGTACGAGTTCGACAAATGGAACGGATGGGTATCTTACACCTGGTCCAGGGCACTCTACGATATTCCAGAGCTGAACGGCGGAAAGCCTTACCGCTCCCCTCTAAACCATGAGCACGCGGTCAATTTCGTCCTTACCTACGATTTCAGCAATCGTCTCACCGCCTCCTCTGAATGGGTGTTCTACAGTGGCTCCCCCACCACCTTCCCGGTCGGGAGATATTCCCACATGGGCTATTGGGTGCCAGTCTATTCGGAAAGAAACAGCGACCGTCTTCCGGACTACCACCGGATGGATCTCTCGCTGACCTACAGGACCGCAGGAAGAGCGGCGGGAAAACGCTGGAGCGGCGAATGGAACCTCTCCCTTTATAACGCCTACTCCCGGCACAACGCATGGAGCATCGCGTTCAACTACGACCGTTCGGACAACACGGCGAAAGCGATCAAAGTCTATCTGTTCACAATCATTCCCTCGGTATCATATAACATAAAATTCTGACAATGAAGCGTTTCTGCATATTAATCTCATTTTTTGCCCCACTTTTCACCACTGCATGTTCCGAAGAGACGGATCTCCGCTCAAAGGCTGAGCATTATGAGCGTCTGGCCGTGGAGGCGATCCTGACAAACAGGGAGGACAGGCCGCAGCGGGTGGTCCTGACAAAGACTGTCCCTTACTTTGGGGAAACCTCTCCGATCGGGATCCAAGGGGCCTTGGTGACAGTCAGCGACGGGGAGGAAGATGTACGTTTCGCCGACAAAGGAGCTGGCGTTTACGAGGCTCCGGAAGGGTATCATGGCGAGCAAGGTAAGGACTACCATCTTACGATAGCGCTCCAGGACGGGACGGTCTACGACGCCGACGCGTCGATGCCTCACGACGGGTTCCGCATTGACGCCATCGACTATGCCTTCGCCGGGGACAAGAAGATGGGACTTGACAGCCTATGGACTCTCGCGATCTGGGGAGAGGACATGGAAACTACTGATTATTATTACATAACAGCTGGAGTCAACGGAGAATTCTACCCCTTTGAGATGGCAGAGGTGACGGATGACATCTATTTCAGCGGCAATACAATCAACGGGTTCCCGATAACCACCCTGACGCAATATTCCTCGACACGGGAGTTGTACGGCGACTGCGCCAAATACCTTGAGGAGGGCGATGTGGTGACCGTCGAGGCCATGACCCTGAGCCGGGACTACTACGACTACCTGATGGCGATCCTGCTCAACGGGGCGTTCTCAGCGATCCCGCTGTTCTCACCCCAGCCGGCCAACTGCCCCACGAACATAAAAGGAGGCGACGGGAACGTCGTCGGCTACTTCGCCGCATGTCCCGTCGTCTCCTCAAGCGTCACTATCGACGACCCTTTCCGTCCTTACTACCGCGAGGCGTCTCAGGAATAACCTACTTCTTGAATTTGAAGCGGATGTCCTGGGGGATGCCCTCAAGGTTGAGGTTCATCAGGTCAGCGAAAAACTCGGGACCTCTCTTTGAATACCTTTCCTCGAATGCGGCCGCGAACTCAGCGTCACCGGTGGCCTGGGTTTTCAGGACTATCCCGGACAGCTCTCCAAGGGCGGACTCCATCTTGCCGTAGTCGATGGTGTAACGCCCGTCAGGATGACGCTCGAAAGCCTCTTTCTCCTTCAGGAAGTTATAGATCACAGTGTTGGCGCGGCCGAGAGCCGAACCCTCTCCGAAACGCTCGGAGCGCACAAGGGAGGTGAAGAATGTCGTGAGCGCGTCCTCGGTCGTGAACAGGCGATCCATCGCGATGTGGCTCTGGAGCTGGCAGACAAGGAACATCCCGACAGCGTTACCCTTGATCTCCTCGAAGGTCAAGGCCGAGCTTCCGAGAGCCTCCTCGACTGTGCCCTTGCCGTTTATGGTCTCCTTGACACCAAGGCCATGGGCGACCTCGCGGAAAACGATATTCCAGAAGAAAGCGTCCTGAGAGAGATGGGACTTGGGCTCAGACTGGAGAATGGTGTTCCCGGTGGGAGAGATAACATAGTTGAACTTCTGGCGGATAACATTCTCGAGCAGGATGGTCCTGGTACCCATATCACGCTGGATGTCAGCGTCATACGGAAGATTCAGGGCAATCACCTTGGTACCGGCGTTCGCCTTGCCAGCATAATAGATGGCATCGCAGGAAAAGATGTCCGACCTGGAGCCAGGCGTGAACTCCTTGTAAATATCCTCGACCGGGAGCATCCTCTGGAACTCCTCCATCCGTCCGGCGTATGTCATGAGCTGGTCCGTGCGGTCAAGGTTTTTGAGAAGCACGAAAGCCTCGTATGAGCGCTTGAGACCAAGAAGCTGGTCGTCCGCTGTCTCATTGGGGCCGATCACAAGATCCATCTTGCTGTCTTCCATCTCAAGCCATGCCTTGCCACTCTCGTAGTACTCGTCCTTCTGGAGAGCCTCGGCTTTCCTGAGAAGATACTCTTTGACGCTCGGTTTGATCGTGATGTCAGCGGCAGCCTTCAAGTATGAGGCGATCTTCTCAAGATTCTCCCTGTACTCGTCGTGGAACCACACGGTCCCAAGAGAGCCGTCGGCCGAGCGGCGGATCAGGGTGTAAGGGCTGTTTTTGTCAGGATTGTCCCAAGAGTCAAACTCCTCCTTGGTCATGTCGGCGGGATAGAAACCGGCCCCGGGAAGCCTGTCCTTGTATCCTTCCACAAAGGAAGTGCCGTCAGCGCGGTCCCACGGGCCGTAGTTTATCAAGGCGAACTCCTTCTGACGAGGATCCTGGATTGAGCCCAGAAGAGCATCCTTATCCCCGAAATACTGTTTCCAGTAGATGGCGTCAATCTCCTCGGAGGCGAAACGGTAGAGATTGAGCACCTCCTTGCCATTGTCCGTGATCCCGCTCAGGTCAGGAGTGGGAATGGTCACAAGGGCATAATCAGACACTTTTCTCGCCAGCGGGGACTTGCTGTCCTGGCCGCACGATGTGGAGAGAAGAACCGAAGTGACAAAAATGAATATCAGATTCCTTTTCATATCGGATGAATTATAACATTATCATTATCAACACCTGGGCGGCAACCACCCTGAGGAACATGGTCAAAGGATACACCGTCGCATAATTGACCGCTATCTTGCCTCCGTAAAGCTGCTCGGCGAAAGACAGCAGAGCCGGATCCGTGGTGCCCCCGGAGAGAAGACCGCAGACCTTGAAAAAGTCCATCTTCAGGAAAACCCTGGCGATAAAGGCCACAATGGCCATCGGAACCAAGGTTATTATGAGACCATATAGGATCCAGACGTATCCGCCGCCAACCAGGCTTGAGACGAAGGTCTCCCCCGCCCCGAGACCGACAGCCGCCATAAACAGGGATATTCCTATCTCACGGATCATGAGGTTGGCGCTCAAGGCGGTGTAGGTGGTTATCTTAAGCTTAGGGCCGAAGTGTCCAAGCAGTATGGCGACAATCAGAGGTCCTCCGGCGAGACCGAACTTCAGGGGCTGAGGCATCCACGGGAAACGGATGGGAATCATCCCCACGAGCACACCAATGGCGATTCCGAAAAAGATAGGGACCAAATTGGGCTTCTGGAGTGTTTCCGGCTGGTTGCCGACGAGTTTAGCCAGGTGGGCTATTCCCTCTTCAGGTCCCACGACCTGGATACTGTCGCCGACCTGCAATATGAGATCCGGATCCGCCTGGAGCTGTACCCCGGAACGCAGGATCCGGGTAACAGTGACTCCGTATTTATGACGGATGTCAAGCTTTCTCAGACTGGATCCCGTGATGACAGACTTGGTGATTGAGAGGCGGCGGTTCACAAGCTTCGAGTCTGGCGTGATCCACTCATCCATCTCGACCGGACACTGCGCCCCGAATATGATCGGAGCCTTGTCCTTATGATGCACATCGGTGACAATCAACAACTTGTCTCCCTCTTTCAATGGCAAGTCCATATTGGAGACAAAGACCTTCCCGTCCCTCATCATCCTGCTGATCACAATGTGGTCGCTGTTCTCCGGACCGATAATCTCGTGGAGTGTCCTGCCGAAAACAGCCGGATTCTCCACAACGCAGGCCAGACGGAAAGCTCGGGACTCACTCTCCTCTCCAGTCTCGGACTCCGCCTTCTCCCTGTCAATATCTATCCTGAACGCCGATTTGCTGAGCAAAACGACGGCTATGGCCCCCAAGACACCGAGCGGATACGCGACGGCATAGGCAGACGCTATCCCGGAAGAAGCGGCGGCGGCCCTCTCAGGTGAGCCCCCTGTGGCGATGGTCGCGTCCACAAGGGTCTGCTGGGCCGCGCCGAGGCCTGGAGTGTTGGTCACGGCGGCAGACATGATACCCGTCATTGTGCCGAGATTCTCGCCGGTGACAAGATGTATGATGTAGGTTATGGCTACCGCCAGCAGGACAAGGACTACAGCGAGCAGGTTCATAGGGAGCCCGTCCTTCCTGAAAGACCTGAAAAAACCTGGACCTACCTGGAGTCCGATGGCGAACACGAACAGGATAAGTCCGAAGTCCTTTATGAATGAGAGCATTGTGGGATTGACGCGAAGTCCCAGATGGCCGGACAGGATGCCCATGAAAAGGATCCAAGTCGTTCCGAGGGATATACCCTTCAACTTGAAACGACCGAGATACAAGCCCGAGGCGATGACAAGCGCCAAAATCAAAATGGCACCCGCTGTGCCTCCCTGCGTGAACAACTTTATCATAGCGGGCGCGAATTTACTCAAAAAGGGTGACATTAAGCCTTAAAATAAACCAAAATATATCTTTTTGACCTTTTTCTAAAAATATCGCTTGCGATATAATTCTATTTGCCTATATTCGCGGAGCAGGTTCTCCCCAGAACCGGTTCGTCAAACAATTTCAGCCATGGCAAGTATTTACGATTTCAAAGCTCTATCCAACAAGGGACAGGAGGTCAGCTTCGCCCAATACGAGGGCAAGGTCCTTATCATTGTCAACACCGCCTCGAAATGCGGTTTCACCCCACAGTACGACGGGCTTGAGGCCCTTTATCAGAAATACAAGGACAGGGGTCTGGTCATCATCGGCTTCCCTTGCGACCAGTTCGCCCACCAGGAGCCCGGCACCGACGAGGAGATCGCGGAGTTCTGCCGCCTCAACCATGGTGTGACATTCCCGCTGATGGCCAAGATCGAGGTCAACGGGGACAAGGCTCACCCCGTCTACAATTACCTCAAGTCGGTCGCCAAAGGGACTTTCGGCAGCGCTATCAAATGGAATTTCACCAAGTTCCTCATCTCCCGTGACGGGACCGTCATCAAGCGTTTCGCTCCGACCGTGACTCCCGAGAAGATGGAGAAGGACATCCTGGAGATGCTTTGATGGAAGACAAGTTCAAGCTGGACAACCAGCTCTGCTTCAGGCTTTACTCAGCCTCGCGCCTTCTCACGCGGGTCTACACTCCGCTGCTTGCGGAGCAAGGGCTCACCTACCCGAGGTATCTTGTGCTCATGGTCCTGTGGGAGAAGGACGCGATGCCTGTGAATGACATCGCCAAAAGGCTTTATTTAGAGACCAACACAGTCACCCCCCTCCTGAAAAGGATGGAGAACGAGGGATTGGTGACAAGGTACAAAGGCGCCGATGACGGACGCCAGATGATCGTGAGACTCACCCCAAAAGGCTATTCGATGAGAGAGCGCCTCGCCAGTGTCCCGGACAAAGTCGGGGCCGCCGCCTTATGCGAGAGCGTCACCACTGAGACGGTACCGGCCTTGTTCAAAACCCTGGATGACATTATCGGCAAACTGAAGAGCTGAGAGAGGTTTTGTTTGGTTATCCGGTGATTTATCCGTATTTTTACCTCAAATCAAACGAACCATCATGAAAAAAGCAACCATCATTCTATCTGCCGTTGTCACCTTATTATCCGGCGGCATGGCTTCGGCGCAGCAAATAATTGATCCCAAGGGAGGTATCTCACCCGAGATGCTCTCGCAGATCAGGAAAGGATATGAGGGTACGGCCTCAGACAAGGCCATCAAAAACGCCCTCAACTCAACCGGCATAGGTGTCCTGGCCGCCAACTCGGAGAATATCGCCATGATCGACACCCATTTCTCCGACATAGTCAAGACCAAGGGGATCACCGACCAGAAGTCATCCGGACGCTGCTGGCTCTTCTCCGGACTGAATGTCCTCAGAGCCAGGATGATTGACAAATATGACCTCGGTCCCTTCACATTCTCCCAGAACTACTGCTTCTTCTACGACCAGCTTGAGAAGGCGAACCTGTTCCTCCAGGGGGTCATTGACACCAGGGACAAGGGGTTCGACGACCGGGAGGTCGACTGGCTTTTCAGCAACCCCATCGGGGACGGTGGCCAGTTCACTGGTGTCGCCAACCTCATAATGAAATACGGTGTGGTGCCTTCTGACATCATGCCGGAGACACTGAACGCCAACAGCACCGGAGCGATGCGTACCCAGATAGCGACCAAGCTCCGTGAGGACGGGCTCAAACTCAGGGAAGCCAAAGCCAAGGAATGCCAGGCGATGAAGACTGAGATGCTAAAGGAGATCTACCGCATGCTTGTCCTCTGCCTCGGCGAGCCGCCTCAGGAGTTCGAGTACACCATGCGCGACTCCAAGGACAAGATCATCAGCACCAAGACCTACACTCCCCTCTCGTTCTACAAAGAGTGGGTCGGAGTCGACCTCAACAACAGCTACGTGATGCTGATGAACGATCCTTCCCGGGAATATGGCAAGGTGTATGAGATCGCCTACGACCGCCATGTCTACGACGGGCAGAACTGGGTATACCTCAACGTCCCCATCGAGACCATCAAGGAGATCGCCATCGCCTCGATCAAGGACAACACCGCCATGTACTTCTCCTGCGACGTGGGCAAATTCAGCGACAGGAAGAAAGGGACTCTCGATCTCGCCAACTTCGACTACGGCTCTCTCTTCGGGACCACTTTCCCCATGGACAAGAAGCAAAGGATCATGACTCACGCCAGCGGATCTTCACACGCCATGACCCTGATCGCCGTCGACCTGAAGGACGGGAAGCCGGTCAAGTGGATGGTGGAGAACAGCTGGGGCGCAGCCAGCGGTTACAAAGGCAACCTCATCATGACCGACGAGTGGTTCAACGAGTATATGTTCCGCCTCGTGGTCGAGAAGAAATATGTCCCCGAGAGCCTCAATGCCCAGCTTTCCCAGAAGCCTGTCCTGCTCCCCTCGTGGGATCCTATGTTTATGCCCGAAGAATAGAACCAAACATCCCAGATGCCCCGTAAAATATTCTTCATCGACGGACACGCTCTCGTGTTCAAGATGTATTACGCCTTCCTCCGGAGGCCGATGGTCAACTCCAAGGGAGCGGACATGTCGATCCTTTTCGGATTCACCAAATATATCCTGGAACTCATTGAGCGAGAGCAACCTGACTATCTTGCCGTCGCTTTCGACCCTCCCGGAGGGACATTCAGGAACAAGCTCTTCAGCGAGTACAAGGCCAACAGGTCAGAGACACCGCGACTGGTGATCGACGCGCTTGAGCCCCTTCAAGGACTCTGCGAAGCCATGAACATCCCCACTTTGATGGTTATGGGGTACGAGGCAGACGATGTGATCGGATCAATGGCCAAAAGATGCGCCAGGGAAGGCCTGGACGTGTACATGGTGACTCCCTACAAGGATTACGGGCAGCTGGTCGAGGATCATATCTGGCAATACAAGCCCGGGAAGGCCGGGGCTGACAATGAGATCCTCGGAGTGAAGGAGATTCTCGACAAATACGGGATCCAATCCCCTTCCCAAGTCATAGACATGCTCACCATCTGCGGTGACACGGCGGACAACGTGCCGGGTGTCAAGGGCGTTGGCGAGGTCGGCGCCGGCAAGCTCGTGGCCAAATACGGCTCAGTTCAAGGAATCTACGATCACATCGGCGAACTTTCCCCAAGGCAGCAGGCCATGTTCGAGGAAGCCAGGGGGCACATAGACCTGAGCCACGAGCTGGTGACAATCAAGACCGACATAGATGTCCCTGTACCGACTGAGAAAATGAAGGTGGACAAGGCCTACGGGCCCGCTCTGGCCGATCTTTTCGAGAAGTATGAGTTCAACTCCCTACAGAGGTTCCTGGGACGCGTCCCAGCCCCGGCACAAGAAGATAAACAGCTGGAGATCAATCGAGTGACTCCATCAAAAGTCATCACCGCGGCGAAGATGACAGGTCTCTGCTCGATGATTGTCGACGGGATCCGGGCCACAGTGTCCACCTCCTCCAGGTCAAGCGATGAGTTCCTGGTGGCCGATGGAAAGACGAAGGACTTCAAGGAACTCTTTGAGGATGGGAGCGTGACCAAGCGGGGTGATGACCTGAAGCGGCAGATGAACTCCTTGGGGACCGCCGGAATCCGGCTTAACGGAAGTCTGCGGGATATTGGCCTGATGCACTATCTCATAGATCCGGAGAAGAGTCACAAGGTCGATGTGCTATCCCAAAGCCTCCTCGGAATCCCGGTAGAGACCGTTTCCTCCATCCGGGAGGCCAGGACAGGCTCGCTTTTCGACGACATGCCCCCGGATGACGCGGGCTCCGACAGGAGCAGGGAGGCGGCGATTCTGCTGACGCTTGGGGAAAAGCTGGAGAAAGAGCTTTCAATCAAAGGATTGGACACTCTCTACTCGACCATGGAGGAGCCTCTTATAAGGGTTCTCTCAAAAATGGAGAGAAACGGGGTCAAGGTAGATCTGGGCTCATTGAAGGACTTCACGGCACACCTCGGGAGCGAGATGGTCGAGAGAGAGAAGAAAGTGAAGGAGCTCTCCGGAGTGCCGTCCTTGAATGTGTCTTCCCCGAAACAGATCGGCGAGGTCCTTTTCGACAAGCTGAAACTTTCAGCAAAACCTAAGAAAAACGCCAACGGGACTTACTCCACGGACGAGACAACCCTGCTGAACATAGCGGACAAGCATCCGATAGTGGATGAGATCCTCGAGTTCCGGGCGGTGAAAAAGCTCCTCTCCACCTACATAGAACCGTTCCCGTCCTACATCGACCCGCTGGACGGCGAGGTCCACACGACGTTCAACCAAGCCCTCACGGCCACCGGCAGGCTCAGTTCCTCCAACCCGAACCTCCAGAACATACCGATCCGCACGGACCGGGGAAGAGAGATCCGGAAAGCGTTCGTACCCAGCTCCAAGGACGGGTTGATCATGTCGGCGGATTACTCACAGATCGAGCTGAGGATCATGGCGCATCTCAGTTGCGACCAGCATCTGGTCGGGGCGTTCAAACACGGGATTGATGTCCACGAGGCCACAGCCGCGAAAATATTCGGAATACCGCGCGAGGAAGTCACCGCCGACCAGAGGCGCGTCGCCAAGACGGCCAACTTCGGGATAATGTACGGAATATCCTCTTTCGGACTGGCGCAGAGACTGCACATCGGTCGCAAGGAGGCCCAGAAAATCATCGATGACTACTTCGCCGGCTTCCCCTCGATCAGGTCATTCATCGAGGACACGAAAGAGGCAGCCAGGGAGACAGGATATGTCGAGACGATTTTCGGGCGCAGGAGATATATTCCCGAGATCAACTCCAAGAACGCCACAATCAGGGCACTCGCGGAGAGAAACGCCGTCAACGCCCCGATCCAAGGCACGTCGGCAGACATTATCAAACTGGCGATGATCGCCGTCGACAAAGAGCTGGAGGATAAGGGCCTGAGGTCCAAAATGGTGCTCCAGATCCACGACGAGCTTGTGTTCGACACCTTCCCGGAAGAAGTCGAGACCCTCCGGCGTGTCGTGGTGGAGAATATGGAGAATGTTGTTAAACTGAGCGTCCCGCTCACAGTCGAATGTAACTATGGCGACAACTGGCTTGAAGCCCATTGATGAGCTGGTGATCCTGGCGAGAAATGGTAACGGACTGGCCTTCACAGCTTTATGGGACCGTCACATAGACCAGCTCCGCTCGTACATCAAGACGCGTTTCAAGAATATTGATGACTACGATGTGGACGACATCTGCTCAAGGAGTTTCGAGAAGGCCTTCCGGCAGATCCACAACTATGACGACTCAAAGAGCCAGTTCCTCACATGGCTCTGCACGATAGCCAAGAACACGACCCTCGACACTCTTGACAAAGAGAAAAGGATCCATCCAAAAAACCAGATAGTCTATCTCGACGACGAGACCCAGTCTTCCGGACTGGAAGGGATTCCGGACCAGTCCGAGGATGCCCTGCTCACCATGATCAAGACAGAATCAGAGGAAGAGCGCGTCAAGTACATAAGCCGCCTCCCCGAGCTTTACAGGGAGGTCGCCCGCAAAAGGCTTATTGAAGGAATGAAATACGATGAGATAGCGGAGAACATGGACCTTGAGCTGAACACCGTGAAGACCCGTATCAGACGGGCCAAACAGATAATAGACGCCCTTAGGGCGGATGAGGAGGACGAGGGAATATGATCGGTTTCAGCCAATTCGGGGCAATCATCCAGGAGGCCTTCCCGGAAGTGGGCAGAGACCAGCTGGACAAGTACAGACAACTCGAGGACCTTTACAGAGATTGGAACTCCAAGATCAATGTCATCTCACGCAAGGACATGGATGGCATCTATGACCACCACGTGCTCCACTCCCTTGCTATCGCATACTACCTCAAGGCTTGGAAACCAGAGGACTACGCATCCCTGACAGAACCTCGTGACGGGATCCGCGTACTGGACCTGGGCACAGGAGGAGGTTTCCCCGGGATTCCCCTCGCGATTTTATTCCCGGAAACCAGTTTCATCCTTTGCGACTCGATCCGCAAGAAGACCCTTGTCGCCTCGGAAGTTGCTGCCAGCCTGGGGCTTAATAATGTGGAGGTCGTGAACGCGAGGGCGGAGTCCCTTCCCGGCAAGTTCGGATTTGTGGTGTCCAGGGCCGTGTCCTCCCTCACAGATTTCTATCCATGGGTCAGGGGTAAATACACAAAAGGCATCCTCTACCTTAAGGGCGGGGATATCAACAGGGAGATAAATGAGATGATGGGACGTTTCAAGATGAGAAAGGGTTCCGTCTCCACCTGGCCCGTCAACTCCTGGCTGCAAGACAGTTATTTCGAGGGTAAATTCGTGATAAATATTTTGTAAATTTCAGTAAAAGGCTTAAATTTGCACTCCCTTTCCGGAAAATATAAAATAAAGAAGATATGAAAAGAACATTTCAACCCTCAAGGCGCAAGCGCGTGAACAAGCACGGATTCCGTGAGAGAATGTCCACTCCCAACGGTCGCCGCGTCCTCGCTTCCCGTCGCCGCCACGGTCGCAAGAAGCTTACGGTATCATCTGAGGACAGGTGGTAATCGTCTGGTGACTCTTACGGCAGGTCCTTTGAGGCCTGCTTTTTTTTTGTATAGGAGGGATGGATATTGACGAGAAATACATGAGGGAGGCTCTCCGGGAGGCTCTGGCCGCGCTGGATGAGGGCGAGATCCCCATCGGGGCCGTCGTGGTCCACAAAGGAAGGATCATCGGCAAGGGGCACAACATGACCGAGAGGCTTCACGACCCGACCGCCCACGCCGAGATGATAGCTATCACCGCCGCCACGGAGGCTATGGGAGGGAAATACTTGAATGACTGTGTATTGTATGTCACCGTCGAGCCTTGTCCCATGTGCGCTGGCGGACTGAATTGGGCACAAATAGGCAGGATCGTCTACGGGGCCATTGATCCCAGAAGAGGCTACTCCATCTTCACCCCTTCCCTTCTTCACCCCAGGACAGAGGTCAGCGCCGGCGTGTTAGCCGGAGAATGCGGAGCTCTCATGACTGACTTTTTCAAGTCAAAAAGATAATTTAATCCCATTTTAAGCCAGAAAAAACTTGTATTATCGAAAAAGATTCCTATATTTGCAATCCCAAACGAGGGCTTAGCTCAGTTGGTTTAGAGCGCTTGCTTGACAGGCAAGAGGTCGGCAGTTCAAATCTGCCAGTCCTCACAAAGAGAAAGAGTGCCGATTTCGGAGCGGCACTCTTTATGTGTGTCACCCAGTAGTCATGATCAAAGGAATAGAGAACGCCATCTACAACAGGACTTCCCTGCTTGTCGGATCCGATGTGATGAATGCCCTCAGCGAGGCCCGTGTACTCATCTTCGGAGTCGGCGGAGTCGGCAGCTGGTGCGCCGAGGGGCTTCTCCGCTCCGGCGTGAAGCATTTGACCCTGGTCGATTCCGACCGGGTTTGCGTGACCAATGTCAACCGCCAGCTGATGGCGACTCCAACCACAGTGGGACAGGTCAAGGTCGAGGCTCTTAAGGAGAGGCTCCTTGAGATAAACCCGAAAGCCGAGATTGAGGCGGTCCAGAAGATCTATTCCAGCGACACCTCGGAAGATTTCGCCCTTGAGGAGTATGACTACATCATCGACGCCATCGACTCCCTCAAAGACAAGGCCGACCTTATCCTAAAGGCCACCGCCACAAAGGCCGTTTTTTTCAGCTCGATGGGCGCCGCGTGCAAGATCGATCCGAGAGGCGTAAAAGTGGCGGAGTTCTGGGATGTACGCGGATGCCCGCTCGGAGCGGCCATCAGGAAGAAGTTCCGCAAGAACAAGACCTTGCCTGGACACAAGTTTCTCTGCGTCTATGACGAGGAGGTTCTGGAAAACAAGGGAAAGAACTCCGCCTGCGGAACAGAGAAATGCATGTGTCCCAAGTCCGAGGGCGGTCCGGGGGATCCGAGCCTGCTCAATCACGAGTGGTGTTCCCAAAAAGCGCGGATCAACGGCACGCTGGCCCACATCACGGCGATATTCGGCATGACGCTAAGCGGCCTTGTCATTGAGGACATCTACCGCAAGGCTCTGTCATCCTGAGCGCCGTCGAAGTATCTCAGACCTTCAGGAACACCTTCTTCTTATAAAGGAACCAGAGGAACAACCAGGAGAGAATAAATGAGCCGGCATTGAGGAGCAGCCTGGCCCAAGGCTCCGGACATATCCCCGCAAGGCCACCCACGAAGAAATCGCTTATCCCCCGGAAGGATATGATCCTCCGCGCCATATAGATGGTGATCGAATTCAGTCCCACAACCTCGAAGAACTTGGTCCAACCTTTCCACCCGCGCACATCGATGATGTAATAGAACAAGGCGAAAAGAGCAAGCGAATAAGCGCCGACCACCAGGACAAAGGTGCTGGACCACAGTTTCTTGTTGATCGGGAAAACCATGCTCCAAAGAAGCCCGACGGCGAGCATCGCGACAGCGGCCAACGCCATATACAAAGATTTGCGGGAGCCTGAGACCTTGCTGTCACCGATCCGGACGAACTCACCAGCGAACATTCCGAGCATGGCCGTGACAATGGCCGGAAGCACGCTCAGGAGACCCTCAGGATCAAACTCGCCCTTACTAAGCAGATGATTCGGGAACAACATCCTGTCGATGTAACCGACAAGATTGCCCTCATAAGAGAAAGGTCCCGCCCCTACGGGAGCGTCTGGAGCTGGTACAAATCTCAACAGCAGCCAGTAACCGACAAGAAGGCAGACCGCGATCACGACCCTGGCCTTGGGCTTGAGGTTGACATAGAGCAAAGCGGCGAACATCCAGGCGAAGCCGATCCTGGCCAGGACACTGAATATCCTTAAGGTCGAGAAATGCAGTTCGAACAACCCGTTATAGACCAGACCGAGGAGAAAAAGCACTACCCCTCTCTTGATTATCTTCCAGTGGACAGCCCCTCTGGAAGCGCCCTTCGACAACTGCTTGGCGTAGGAGAAGGGAAAGGATATTCCGGCGATGAAGAGGAAAAGCGGGAATATCGTGTCATGATGCCTGAGCCCGTCCCAATCCGCATGGTACATTTGAGTCGCCAGCCAGCACGAGTCCCCGCCGGGGAAAAGCTCGCAGATCGCCACTACGACAGACGCGAAGCCCATAATGAAAATCATATCGAATCCCCGGAGCGTGTCAAGGGACAAGAGTCTTTTACCTGGTTCCATTGGTTGAATACAAAAAAAGAAGTTGAGGTAAGAGGGTTCGAACCTCTACTGAGGGAACCAAAATCCCTAGTGCTACCATTACACCATACCTCAATTCGTGACGCGAATTTATCTTAATTTTACTAAATTAGCAAATCTAAAGGCAAAGTAACACCATGAAAGGAGTATATGTATTTCTGGCCGAGGGCTTTGAGGAAATCGAGGCCCTGGCCACTGTGGACATCCTCAGAAGAGGAGGAATCGATGTCAAGACCGTCTCTATCAGCCACGACAGGACTGTCCGCGGAGCCCACGGGATCCCTGTCATCGCCGACTGCGACAGGGATGAGTTCGACGGCCGCCAGATTCCCGGCTCAGATTCCGGGGATGTCATGATCTTCCCCGGAGGAATGCCAGGAGCGAAAAACCTTGCCGGGGACTACTATCTGATGGAGCAAATGAAGGGACATTTCGCGGACGGAGGCACCGTGGCGGCGATTTGCGCGGCTCCCGGGCTCGTCGCCTCCCAGCTTCCCGGACTGGAAGGGAGGAAAGTCACTTGCTATGACGGTTTCGAGGAAGCCTTGATCGACGCGGGAGCCGAATACACGGGAGAACCGGCAGTGACAGACGGCAACCTCATCACAGGACGAGGCCCCGGATGCGCTGCCAGGTTCGCTTTGGAGATTGTGCGGAAACTTAAAGGAGACGAGGCGGCCGGGAGGGTCCACGCCGGATTGCTTGCCTAACGGCGCACTATGACACGCTCTATCCTTCTGGGGACAGAAGTCATTATCTCATAAGGGATTGTACCAAGAATATCCGCAAGTTCGGCGACAGTAGGATCCTCGCCGAATATGGTGACAGTGTCCCCTACCTCGCAGTCAACCCCGGTGACATCTACCATACACATGTCCATGCATATATTCCCTATAGTCGGGACCCTGTGACCATGCAGGTTGAAGCTGGCCCGTCCGCATCCAAGATGGCGGTCAATGCCGTCGGCGTACCCTACAGGAATCGTGGCTATCCTGCTGCCTGCGGCGGCAATATGGCCATGCCGCCCATATCCTATAGCCCCATCCTCCTGCTTCAATTCTTTGATCTGTAGTATCTTGACCTTCAACGAGGCCACAGGCTTAAGGCTGATCCCGGGCAAGGCGCTTACCCCGTACACCCCCACTCCGAGACGAACCATGTCATGCTGGAACTGCGGGAACCTCTCAATACCGGCGGAGTTCAGCAGATGGAACATAGGGTGAAATCCCAAGGTTCTCTCAATGACCGCCGCGTTACGGTCAAACATCTCAGCCTGCTCCAACGTGAAAGCATCCATCGAGGGATCCTCAGCGACACAGAGATGGGAATACACGGACTTGACCGTGACACTTGCGCAACCGGCCAGATAGTCTGTCAACTCAGCCAGCTCACTGGTCATGAAACCCAGGCGGTGCATCCCGGTGTCCAGTTTCAGATGGATCGGATAGCCCTCAATGCCACGCTCTTGAAGGACATTGACCAGAGCCTTGAGGGTAAACAAGTTAGGTATTCCGGGCTCAAGACGGTTGTCGATTATCTCATCGAAGAAGTCCGTTCCGGCGGTGAGTACGAGAATGGGCAGACTGATACCGGACTGACGGAGCTCTATACCCTCTATGGGAAGAGCCACGGCCAAGTAATCAGCGCCGGCATTCCGCATCATCGAAGCGAACTCTACCGCACCGTGACCGTACGCGTTCGCCTTGACGAGAACAAGCATCTTTGTCGAGCGGTGAAGCTTCGACCTGAAGTACCTGTAGTTGTCAAGGCAATTCGAAAGGTTGAGTTCCAGCCTTGAGAAATCTGTCTCCTTGTTTGACATCCTCGCTATGGCGATTATTCTTACAAATTTACTTCTTTTCTGAAAAATACGGTACGAAAATAGCTATATTTGAAAACCAAAAGACTACAATTATGAGCTACGGATTGATTTGGCTGATAACCGGCCTGGTGATGGTTTTGAGCTACGTTGTGCAGGCAAGACTCAACAGCAGGTTCGAGGAATATTCGAAAGTCCCGACCACCAACGGGATGACAGGCGCTGACGTGGCCAGAAAGATGCTTTCTGACAACGGGATAACAGATGTGCAGGTGACGTGCGTACCCGGCAAACTGACCGACCACTACAACCCGCAGACAAAGACAGTGAACCTAAGCGAGGCTGTCTATGGACAGAGGAGCATAGCCGCCGCTGCCGTGGCGGCCCACGAATGTGGCCATGTGCTGCAGCACGCCAAGGGATACGCCCCCCTGAAACTGCGTTCCGCCCTTGTTCCGGTGGTCAGTTTCTCAAGCAAATGGGTACAGTGGGTACTGCTCGCCGGAGTGCTTCTGGTCGAGATCACTCCCGCCCTGCTCTGGTTGGGGATAATCCTGTTCGCGATGACCACCTTCTTCAGCTTTGTCACCCTTCCCGTCGAGTTCAACGCCAGCCGCAGGGCGGTGGCCTGGCTGGAAAGCGCCGGGATAACTAATTATGAGACAAAACCGATGGCTGTCGACGCCCTGAAATGGGCTGCTCTCACCTATGTCATCGCGGCGATAGGCTCCCTCGCCACACTGCTGTATTATCTATCAATCGCCAACCGCCGATAGATCCTTCGGAGGCTCCCGCCTCCTCAGGATGAGATGAAAAAAGAAAGTAGTCATTCTGAGCGGAGCGAAGAATCTGAAAAATCCCCCGCGGTCAGAAAAGGGTCGGATGGCTGTCGGAGAGCTGAGACAGGATACGCTCCATGGCCGCTTCCCGGAATATCGCTGAGCGGGCATTTATCCCGAAACGGTCGCAGTACTCCTTGACTGCGGCCATCTCTCTATCATTCAAATAGATGACCTGACGATGGCGCCTTCGAAGCGCCTCCCTGCTCTTTTGAAATATGTCCGGATCTACCGCCGGGACATGTTTTTTCTTTCTTGCCAAGACTTGAAGTGTTAGGACAATCATGACTGATTATCACAAAAATAGTTATTTTTGTGGAATATTAAAGCGATTAATCACATGGACAATAAGGTATTGATTTTCTCGGCGCCGTCCGGATCAGGGAAAAGCACGATAGTGAACCATATCCTCGGCCTCTATCCTGACACTATGGAATTCTCCGTCTCAGCCACCTCACGCCCTCCGAGAGGAGAAGAGAAACACGGCAGGGAATACTACTTTCTCACCGCCGAGGAGTTCCGCGGCTTGATCAAGGAAGACAAGTTCGTGGAGTATGAGGAAGTCTACGAGGGCAGGTTCTACGGGACATTGAAAGAAGAGTGCGAGAGAATCTGGGCCGCGGGACATGTGATCATCTTCGATGTGGATGTCAAAGGCGGGGTGAATCTCAAGAAGTACTTCGGAGACAACGCTTTGTCAATATTCATCAAGGCTCCGTCAGTCGAAGTCCTAAGGGAAAGGCTAGTCAAAAGGGGGACAGACTCACCAGAGGCCATACAGGAGAGGGTAGCCAAAGCCGAGGAGGAGATGACCTACGCCCCCCGGTTCGACTATGTGCTTGTCAACGACGACCTCAACACGGCTTATGCCGAGTCAGAGAAAGTCGTGGAGGATTTTCTTGATGACGGCAAACTCAACTACTCAACCTTCATCTGATGCGTATAGCGGTTTACTCGGGTTCCTTCAACCCTCTCCACATAGGCCACCAGGCGATCATGGAGTATCTCACCAGGGAAAAAGAATACGACTGGGTCTACCTGGTCGTGTCTCCGAAAAACCCGATCAAGACCACCATCAGCGCCGACACCGCCGCGGACCGCTACCAGGCCGCCATCGCGGCGGTCAAACGCCATCCTGAGCTGCATGTCTGGGTGGACGACATAGAGCTGAAGATGGACCCGCCGCAATACACGATAAAGACCCTTGACGCTCTCCGCCAGAGGGAACCAGGGAACGATTTCACCCTTGTCATGGGAGCGGACAACCTCGAGAACATCCACCGCTGGAGGGATTTCCAGAGAATCCTGTCAGAGTACGGAGTCGCCGTGTACCCTCGGAAAGGGTATGACCATGAGGCGATCCGGAAACAACTCATCGAGGAGTGCCGCCACTTCCCCGCCCCTTATGTGCTCGACGCCAATGAGTTCGCCGAGGAAGGCCGGAGAAGCCTTGAGGAGACTCTTAGAGACACCTACAACATAGAGATAATTGACGCTCCGATCGTGGACATATCCTCGACTGAGATCCGCGAGGGTCTCGCAGAGGGGAAGGACATGTCGGGATGGATGATGTGATATAGTTATGGCCAAAACAGTTAGACGGAATTTCCCCGTCACGGGGATGGGCTGCGCCGCCTGCGTGGCAAGGGTACAGGGCACCATAAAGAATCTGAGCGGGGTCAGCGATTGCTCTGTCTCCCTGGCATCCAACTCCGCGCAGGTCGATTATGACCCGAAGACAGTCACCGCGGCTGACATCAGGAAGGCTGTCCAGGACGCCGGTTACGACCTTATTGTCGTGGAGGGAGACGACACAGGAGACGCTGACGACGAGGCCGAATCGGAGGCCTGGCGGTTTCAAGAGGACTATCTCAAGGCCCTCGTCAGGGACATGCGGCTTGCCATCATCCTGTCCCTTCTCGTGATGCTGCTGGGCATGGGGTTCAACGATTTTCCCGGGAAAGGGTTTGTCTTGTGGGCTCTTGCGACCCCCGTGGTGTTCTGGTGCGGGAGACGGTTTATCTCCACCGCGTGGAAGCAAGCCAGACATGGCGGCTCCAGCATGGACACCCTCGTCTCCCTGTCCATCTTGATCTCGTATTTTTTCAGCGTCTTCAACCTTCTCTTCCCCGTAGTCTGGACCTCAAGGGGGCTTGAGCCGCACCTGTATTTCGAGTCATCCACGATGATCGTGGCCTTCATCCTGATCGGCCGGGTGTTGGAGGAGAAGGCCAAGCGAGGGACTAGCTCGGCGATCAAGGATCTCGCCGGCCTGCAGCCAAAGACAGTCAGACTCAACCCCGGAGATGAGTACACCGTCAACCCTGGAGAGAGGATCCCAGCCGACGGCGAGGTCGTGGACGGAGAGTCATGGGTGGATGAGAGCATGCTCACGGGAGAGCCGGTACCCAATCTGAAAAGTATTGGCTCAAAGGTATTTACTGGGACAATGAACCAAAGGGGTTCCTTTGTGATGAGAGCGGAGAAAGTCGGAAAGGACACCATGCTGTCCTCCATCATAAAAATGGTCAGGGACGCGCAGGGAAGCAAGGCCAGGATCCAGCAGACGGTAGACAAGGTCGCCGCGGTCTTCGTGCCGGTGATCATAGGAATATCCATCATTACCCTCCTTTGCTGGATATTCCTGGCTCCCTCTGACGGAGTCACGATGGGGCTCCTGGCCATGGTGACGGTGCTTGTGATAGCCTGCCCCTGCTCTTTGGGGTTGGCGACCCCGACAGCTTTGACGGCAGGGATCGGAAGATGCGCGAAAAAAGGCATCCTGATCAAAGACGCCGACTCCCTACAGGTCGCCAAAGACATAGACACGTTTGTTTTCGACAAGACTGGAACCATCACGAAGGGTCTCTCCGCCGAGGTTTTTCCCACCGCTGACATGGAGTTCGAGGATGAGATCAAAGAGACATCCGCGGAGGCTGTCAAAGAGCTGGGACAGATGGGGCTGGAAGTCTATATGCTCTCAGGGGACAATGCCGGAAGAGCTGGCGAAGTCGCGTCCAAAGTCGGGATCCAGAATGTGATCTGTGGTGTCCTTCCCGACCGGAAACACGACCATATCAAAGAGTTACAATCGGAGGGCAAGAAAGTCGCCATGGTCGGGGACGGGATCAACGACAGCCCAGCCCTCGCTTTGGCCGACCTCAGCGTGGCGATGGGAAGCGGCACGGACATCGCCATGAACTCATCGATGGTGACAATCGTGAACTCCGACCTGCGCTCGGTTCCGGAGCTGGTCAGAATGTCCCGGAAAACATCCAGGATAATCAAGGAGAATCTCTTCTGGGCTTTCTTCTACAACGTCCTCGCCATCCCGATAGCGGCAGGAGTCTTGTATCCTGTCAACGGCTTCCTGCTGAATCCGATGATAGCCGCCGCTTGCATGGCCCTCAGTTCAGTCTGCGTCGTGACCAACTCGCTCAGGCTTTCCTGACAATGCGCGCGCCGAGGGCGTTCAGGCGGTTCTCGAGGTCCTGGTAGCCCCGGTCGATGTGCTCGATGGTCCCTATCTCGCTGGTTCCCTTGGCCGACATGGCGGCGAGCAGCAAGGCGATACCGGCCCTGATGTCAGGCGAGAGCATCTTCCCGCTGCGGAGGGTGAACTTGTGGTCATGGCCGATTACGACGGCCCTGTGAGGGTCGCAGAGAATGATCTGCGCTCCCATGTCGATCAGGCGGTCGACGAAGAACAGTCTGCTCTCGAACATCTTCTGGTGGATGAGCACGCTTCCCCGGCACTGAGTGGCCACCACAAGGATGACGCTCAACAGGTCGGGCGTGAGTCCCGGCCAGGGAGCGTCCGCGATGGTCATGATCGAGCCGTCCATGAATGATTCAATAATGTAACTCTCCTGCTCGGGGACGAATATGTCATCTCCCCTCTGCTCAAGTTTCACTCCAAGCCGGCGGAAACTCTCGGGGATGATCCCGAGATTCTGGTAGGATGTGTCCTTGATGGTGACCGGGCTCTGGCACAGGGCGGCCATGCCGATGAAACTACCCACCTCGATCATGTCCGGAAGAATCCTGTGGGAGGCTCCGTGGAGGCTCGCCACTCCGGTGATAGTCAAAAGGTTGGATCCTATTCCCTCGATCTTCGCTCCCATGGCGGAGAGCATCTTGGAGAGCTGCTGGATGTACGGCTCGCAGGCCGCGTTGTAGATTGTGGTCTTCCCGTCAGCGAGACAGGCGGCCATAAGGATGTTGGCGGTACCCGTGACGGAAGCCTCGTCAAGGAGCATATACTTGCCTGTAAGGTGTCTCCCTTCCGGAAGGCTCAGTTTATAAGCGCGCTTTGAGGTGTCGTAAGAGAGTTCGGCACCAAGCCCCATGAGTCCTGAGATGTGGGTGTCCACCCTGCGGCGGCCGATTTTGTCCCCTCCGGGCTTGGGGAACCAGACATGTCCGAGCCGGGCCAGCAGAGGACCGGCGACCATGACAGAGCCCCTCAGGGTCGAGCACATCCGGACGAACTCGGCGCTCTCGATAAAGTCCACATCGAGCCGCTCAGCCTTGAAGGTATATTCCCCCTCGGAGTGCCGGGAAACTTGCACACCCATCATCTGCAGCAGGGAGATAAGGTTCTTGACATCAAGTATTTCCGGGACATTGGACATCCGGATCTCCTCCTGGGTGAGAAGAACCGCGCTGATCACCTCCAGGGCCTCGTTCTTGGCTCCCTGCGGAGCAATGATCCCGCTGAGTTTATGCCCTCCCTCAATAATGAATGAACTCATGGTTATTTGTTTTAGACATATTCGACTTCACGATTCAGTTCGATCCCGAACCTTTCTTTGACCGACTTCTGGATCGCGGACGCCAGGGACATGACATCCTCAGGGACAGCCTCTCCCGTCCTGTTGACGATCACGAGAGGCTGTTTTTCAAAGACGGCCGCGCCGCAGTGGAACTTGCCCTTCCAGCCGCACTTGTCGATGAGCCAAGCCGCGGGAATCTTGACTGTCCCGTCCACGAGATCGAAATGAGGCACCGGGCCGAGGGAGTCCCTCAGGGCGATGTCGCGAACGGAGGCGAATACCTCGGACGGCACGACAGGATTGCGGAAGAAACTGCCGGCGCTGCCGAGCTCATCCACTTCCGGAAGTTTCTCCTTGCGAATGGAAACAACTGTCTCCCTGACCATTGAGGGTGTCAAGGCCGCGGGATCGTCTGTCCCGAAGCGCTCTTTTACCGCCTCACGGACATGGCCGTAATCAAGGACAGGAGCGGGCTCTGTCGAGACCCGGTATGTAACACCTGTCACAATATACTTCCACTTCCAGTCATGTTTGAAATTAGAGTCCCGATACGAATAGCCACATTCCAAGGCGGGGATGGTGACGGTGGTCCCGTCCCTTGTGTCAACGCACTCTACGGACTCTATCAACTCGCGGACCTCCCTGCCGTAAGCCCCGATGTTCTGGACGGCGGAGGCTCCGACCTCTCCGGGAATATGCGAGAGGTTCTCCGGCCCCCAGAGACCATTCTCGGCGCACCAGGCGCAGAAATCGTCCCAGACCACCCCCGCCCCGGCATGGATCCGGTCGGGTCCCAGTCTCTTGATCCCTATCATCCCGCAACGGATGATAGTGCCAGGGAAGTCTATGGTAAAAAGCAAGTTGCTCCCTCCCCCGATCGGGAAAAGGGGTCGCGGAAGCGACGGATCCGCCAGAGCGTCCCGAAGTTCGTCCACATTATCATATTCCACGAGGCAGCGGCACTTCACCCCCATCCTGAAAGTGTTCATGCCGGACAAATCGACGTTCCAGCCTATTCTCATATTCACAAATATATGCAAAAAAGTCGTTCAGAACAATATGCTATCATTTTTTGATTTTGATATAACACTTTATATTAATACCTTCGGATGCTTAAAGAGACGAAAATGGGAACAGCATTGGCCAGAAAAAAAACACAAACGATTTTCAGGTTTGAGGATAGTTTAATTTCCAAACTTAAATACTATGCCAAGATGGAAGAGAAAAGCTTGAATGCTTATGTGGAGGCGATCCTTCAAACGGAGATCAACCGCAGGGAGGCCCTTCCAGAACTCTCCATATCAGGAACTTATTCACCAACAATCGATAAGCTTTCCGGCATTCTGGCCGGAAAGATAACCAGAGAGGATCTGGATAAAGACGACAAACTAGCGTATATCCTGGGCAAATGAAAAAGGTTTTCCTTGACACCAATGTTATTCTCGACCTCATTCTTGGAAGAGAAGGAGCGGATTATGCCAAACAGATTATCCAGTTCGGGATAGAATCACAGATCAGAAACCACACATCGGTCCTGAGCCTCGCCAATATCGCCTACATCATCCGGAAATACCTTTCCCACAAAGAGACATCGGAAATCCTCGCGACCCTGTTTGACAGCGTAACGATTCTCCCGATGGGAGACCAACAGGTTTACCAGGCCATGAAAATAGACGGTCCCGACTTCGAGGACTCTCTCCAAATCGCTTGCGCCTCAGCCGCGGTATGCGACCTGGTGATCACAAACGACAAGAAACACTTTAAAGACATTCCACTCCCCGTGTACACGTCCGAGGAGTTTATCA
>JAFVED010000176.1 GCA_017478125.1 Bacteroidales bacterium
GCCATCAGCAGCTGCGCCCCGTAGGGGATAATACCTTGGACCACACAGGAGAATGTGTCCAGGATGCTGGCGCTCTTTCTCGGATCCACTCCGAAACGCTTGGATATGTCTTTGGCGATATTCCCTGTTGTCAGGATGGCGATAGTGTTGTTGGCAGTACAGAAATCAGACAAGCCCACCAGGCCGGCTATGCTGAACTCGGCTCCCCGACGTCCCTTTATCCCTTTTGTCAATCCCTTGATAATAAAATCTATGCCTCCATTCTGGCGGATCATTTCCAGCATGCCTCCGGCCAGCATGGTGACTATGATAAGGTCTCCCATTCCGGCGATTCCCTCGCCGACGCTGCCCAGAAATCCTGTCCAGCTCATGCCGTCAGCGAAGCCTATCCCGGCGCATAGAGCCAGCCCGATAGCGAGAACCACGAGCACATTAATCCCCATTATGGCCAGGATGATGACTGAGAGGTACGGGATCAGCTTGACCACACTGATCTCACCGATCTCCGGATGGACATTGAGGTTAAGCCCTATAAACACATAAAACACCGTCACGGCGAGAGCGGCTGGTCCGGCGATCCAGATGTTGGCCTTGAACTTGTCCGACATTGTGCAGCCTTGGGATGTGGTGGAGGCTATGGTTGTGTCTGATATGAATGAGAGGTTGTCGCCGAAAAAAGCGCCTCCGACTATCAGGGCCGTGATCATCGGCAGAGAGATGTCGGCCTGTGAGGATATTCCGGAGGCTATCGGGACAAGAGCGACTATCGTACCCACGCTTGTGCCGATCGACATTGAGATGAAACACGCGGCGATGAACAGGCCCGCGAGGATGAGCTTTCCGGGGAGAATCCTCAGCGTGAGGTTGACGGTCGCCTCAACGCTGCCGATCGCCTTTGCCGAAGCGGCGAAAGCCCCGGCCATAATGAATATCCAGATCATCAGGAGGACGTTCTTGTCTCCGGCTCCGGCTGAGAACGTGCTGATTCTCTTTGATATGCTTCCAGGCGAGATGATGAAAGCATAGATAGAGGCCAGCAGGAAGGCCGAGGCCACGGGCACTTTATAGAAGTCGCCGCAGATTATCGAGGTGACAAGGTATGTGGCAAGGAATACGGCAAGCGGGCTCAATGCCAGCCATCCGTTCATCTTATTTCCGGCAGGGTTGTCAGTCGTTGTCATTGGCCTCAATGTTGGAGATGTTCCCGGCGATCCAGACAGTGTCTCCCTCTTGGAAGACAAGGTCGGGTTCCGGGTTGGTGATAAACTGCTCGCCGCGCAGGACGCTTATGACCATGCACTGATACTTCCTCAAGGATGCGCTCCGGAGAGATTTCCCTGTGAGGAAAGAGTTGGCGGTGAGTATTTTAGGCTCGATTCCGAAACCATCATCTCCATTCTCGGCAGGGGAGTCCTCCACGGAGTTGGAGATCATGTTCCGGAGTTTCTCGAGCTGATCTGTCGTGCCGACCGCGAGCAGCCGGTCGCCCGGGAAAAGGACCACATCGGCGGAAGGTATGACGATGGAGAGCGAGCCTCTCTGGATCTTGATAATATTGGCACCGGACTGGTCCCGGATGGGGAGGTCCATCAGACGTGATCCGGCGAAAGAGGACTCGGGGGCTATCACGAAAGCCTCCGTGCGCACGTCATAGGTCGAGAGTTTCTGCTTGACAGAGGAGCTGACAGGCCTCGCTCTGCGCTCGTTCTCCTCCCTCTCATTGTAGTTCCGCAAGAAGCGTTTCTCGAGGCCGGAATACTTATGGAAAGATTTGCGCGCGATCATGATGAAGGCAATACCGGCGATGGTGATCGCCAGTATAGTCCAGCCACCAAGATTGAAATACGTGGACAGCACGCCGAGGATAATGCTGATCGCGAGGAAACCTCTCGCCAGCACCAGACCCATTATCGGCCAGATGTTGCGCTGCTTCTCATTGATAAGCTTCGGCGCGCTTTTGCTTATTGAGCCCGAATGGACGCCCAGCCCGAAAAGGAAGGGGGACATGGCGGCCAGCGTGACACCGGCGGACACGCACTTGCGCGCGAACTCGCTGGCGCCGGGCAGGATCCTGTCCACAAGAGGGCTAAGGTAAAGCCTTGAGCCAATGTAGATTGCCATTATAATCACACCGTAGAGAAGAACTCTCGTGAACCAGGCGGTCAGGAGTTTCTTCCACTCACTGTCTTCGGCGGCCGTATTCCTGGACCTGCCGTTGGCTGAGGATAGTCTCTCAACCCAGTCTTTAGGGAGCTTGCTCTGGAGGAAGTTATAGCCCGGCCCGGCCAGCTTTATCATATAGGGTGTGGTGAATGTGGTGATCACGGACACGGCGATGATCACCGGGTATATGAAGCCCCGCATCACCCCGAGGGAGCATCCGACTCCGGCCAGGATAAAACCGAACTCGCCGAGCTGGGCAAGGCTGAAACCCGTGTGGACAGAATTGTAAAGGTTGTTGCCTGTGATGATCATTCCCGCTCCGGCGAACAGGATGTGGGTCACGATGACAATCACAGTTATGAGTAATATAAGGGCCCAGTGGGAGGCGATCGCCTCGGGGGAAAGCATCATTCCCACAGAGACGAAAAATATGGCGCCAAAAAGATTCTTGATAGGCTCCACAATCTTGTCAATATGCTCGCTCTCAGTTGTTTCAGCCAGTATTGACCCCATCACGAACGCCCCGAGGGCGGATGAGAATCCGACCGCCGTGGCGAGCGATACCATAAGGAAGCAGAGTCCGATACTGACGATCAGGAGGATCTCCTCACTGATGTAACGCTTGGCTTTCTGGAGAAGGGTGGGAATCACGAATATCCCCACGACAAACCACAAGAGAAGGAAAAAGACAAGCTTTACGATGTTCAGGATCAATTCTTTGCCCGCGAAGGACTGGGAGACTGCCATCGTCGACAGGAGAACCATCAGGAGGATGGCGATCAGGTCCTCTACCACGAGGGTTCCGAACACCATCCCGGCGTAGGGTTTGCTCTTCAGCCCCATGTCGTCGTAAGACTTGATCACGACCATCGTGGAGGACATGGACAGCAAACCTCCGAGGAAGACGCTCTCCATGGCCGTCCAGCCGAGCGCCTGGGCGGTCACGAAGCCGATGATGAACACCCCGACAAACTTGACGAGGGCTGTCACGATCGCGCTTGAGCCGACTTTCATCAGCTTTTTGAAGCTGAACTCGAGGCCGAGTCCGAACATCAGGAAGATGATACCGATCTCGGACCACTGGTCCACGGTCTCCTGGCTGGTTATCCCCGGGAAAAAGCCGATGTTAGGCCCGATCAGGAAACCGGCGATGATGTAGCCCAGGATAAGGGGCTGTTTCAGCGCCTTGGAGATGATGGTGAATATGCCGGCGGAGATAAGGATGACCGCGAGGTCCCTTACCAGATTCAATTCTTCAGACATTGTCAGTTCGTCCCGGCCGGATTGACCGGCCAGTTACGCGAATTTAAAAAATTTTATCCATTGCCCAACTCTTATTATATTTGTCTGGATAAAGCTTATTGAAATGATCTTGAAAAGGTCGTATCGCGTCGCCGGGCACGTGTTCTCGCTATCTTTGGAAAGTGGGGACTGGATATGGGATGCCCTTGGCAATTACGAACCCTTCCTTTTCGGAGGAGGGGAAAAGGATCTGTTCAGCTTGGAACTGGTTCAGGAATTGGATGTCCAGGATAAGCGGGAACTGTACGTCTCAAATCCGGGGCCTGGCGAGCAAAGGATTGATATTCATACGGTTGACGGAGGCTACTTGTTTGAGCTTGCGCCTTTGCCTGACTTGCCTGTCTGCGGTTGGCTTAAGGTCACCGAGGATTTCTCACGTGGAAGTCTCAAGACAGTCTCCAGCCGTGTGTTCTGCGTCAACAACGCCCTGATGCTGATGTATGCGTTCAGAACCGCGGGTCTGGACACGATCGAGATACACGCCTCCTGCACGGTCTGCGACGGCAGGGGGTTCCTGTTCCTCGGAAAGAGCGGCACAGGGAAAAGCACCCACAGTGGTCTGTGGCTCAAGAATGTCCCTGGGGCGTGGCTTCTCAACGACGACAATCCTGTGATAAGGATCACTGATGGGATCCCGAGGGTCTACGGAACGCCTTGGAGCGGGAAGACCCCATGCTATGTCAATGACGACTACCCTGTGGGGGCTATCGTCAGAATCAACAGGGCGCCTCACGACGAGATCCACAGGATGGGCGTTGTCGAGGGATTCGCCTCGCTGTACTCCTCCGCCTCGGGTCTCAGGGCTCTCAAGCCGGTCGCTGACGGCCTGTTCAACACGGTGTCGGCTGTGGCCCAGAAGGTTCCGTGCTACGTGCTGGACTGCCTCCCCGATGACGAGGCGGCTCTGGTCTGCTCAAAAGAAGTCCTTGGCAATGCGTAAGGTAGTCGACATGGAGCTCTACATGGGCGGGATCTCGACCTTCCTCGCGGAGGGCAGGGAAGTCGTGATGACTCCGAAAGGATCGAGCATGCTTCCTTTCATAAAGGGCGACAGGGACAGCGTGGTGCTCGCGAGTCCCTCAGGGCCTCTCGAGGTAGGGGATATTGTGCTCGCGAAGGTGGGGCAGAGGTACATAATGCACCGGATATTCGCGGTGGAGGGGGATTCCCTGACATTGATGGGGGATGGGAATATTTACGGCACAGAGTCTTGTTCTTCCTCGGACGTGATCGGTGTCGTGAAGGAGATCCACAAGGAGGGCAGTAAGGTGGTCCGTCCCGGAAAAGGGGTTTTGTGGAGACGCCTGAGACCTTTCAGGCGATATATATTGGCAATTTACAAAAGAGTGATATTATGAGGATCAAGGAAGGCTTCACCCTACGTTCGATAGTGGGACAGTATGTTGTGATCGGCGAGGGGATCGCCCAGGTCGATTTCAACAGGATGATCACGATGAACGAGTCGGCCGCATATCTGTGGCAAGGCGTGGAAGGAAAGGATTTCACGGTGGAGGATCTCACGAGGCTTCTGACCGACAAATACGAGGTGACAGGGGAGAAAGCGTCCGCCGACGCCGCCGCTATCGCGCGTAAGTGGATCGATGCGGGAGTTGTCGGGGAATAGTTCTGGCATGAGGGACTTCAAGACATGTGTGAGGGGAATGTCGCGGCTCTCGGGGCCGGCGCTCTGGAGAGGATGCGTCTCTGTCGTCATCGGAGTTGTCAGAATCGTCGCCTCCCTGTCGTTTGTCTGGATCTGCAAGCGTCTTGTCGACATCGTCACGGGTGCCGTTGACGCCGGTCTTTGGGAACATGTCTGGATCATGGTCGGGATCGTCATGGTCCAGATTCTGTGCGGCCTGGCCTTCTATTATTGGGAAACATACAATATAGCGAAGACCCAGAACGAGATGCGCCAGGGGCTCTTCTCCCATGTGCTCGGGTCGAGATGGAACGGGCGCGAGTCTTTCCGGTCCGGGGACACTGTCAACCGCCTTGAGGAAGACGTGAGGGTACTGGCGGATCTCGCCTGCTCGCGCTTTCCCGCCGTTGTGGTCACCGCCTTCCAGTTCCTCGCCGCCTCGGTCTACCTTCTCTCAATGGCTCCCTCGTTGCTATGGGTCCTGGTGATCCTGATGGTCTTCGCGGTAGCTGGCTCAAAATTGTATTTCAAAAGGTTACGTAGACTCACCGCTCTCATCCGCTCCCAGGACAGCGATGTCCAGCAACTGCTCCAGGAAAATCTCCAGAACCGGATCCTGGTGCTTACTCTTTTCGGGGTCGGTAATGTTGTCTCCAAACTTGGAAGCATTCAGGATCTCCTCATGAAAAACACTGTCAAGAGATTGAATTACAACCTGTTGGCAAGGGGGTTCATGAGTCTGGGCTTTATGGGCGGTTATACCGCCGCCTTCCTTTGGGGAGTGCTGGGAATCCAGTCAGGGACTGTCACCTACGGAATGATGACCGCCTTCCTCCAGCTTGTAGGGCAGGTTCAGAGACCTGTGGCGGACCTTGCCAACCAGATCCCGGCTTTCATCAAGGCTCTCACTTCAGTGGAGAGGCTTCTCGAGTTGGAAGACCTCCAGCCGGAGATATTCACTGGTGATTGTATGCTCGACGGCGCTCCTGGAATCCGGCTCACTGATGTGTCATACTCGTATCCGGATTCCAACAGGGCTTTACCTGTGATCGAGCATTTCTCCCATGACTTCGCTCCCGGTAGCCTGACGATTCTCGCCGGTCCCACCGGGGTTGGAAAAAGTACCTTGACCCGTATGATGCTCGGACTCTTGAGGCCTTCGTCCGGAACGGTGCGGCTGTACTCGCGGGATGGGAAGTCGTATGCCGCCGATGCGGACACCCGTTGCAATTTCACTTATGTCCCGCAGGGGAACACCCTTTTAAGCGGCACGATTCGGGATAATCTACTGCTGGTAAACCATTCGGCTACTGACGAGGAAATCACCGGCGCTTTGAGACTCGCTGCCGCTGACTTCGTATTTGATCTCCCGGATGGAGTCGAGACTGTGTGCGGGGAGAGCGGAACAGGCCTGTCCGAGGGGCAGTGCCAGAGGATTGCCATAGCCAGGGCTCTGCTTCATCCCGGAGGGATAATGATCCTCGACGAGGCCACTTCCGCTCTTGACATGGAAACAGAGGAGCGTCTGCTTGAGAATATCCACAGTGCCTTCGCCGGCAGGAAAACCATAGTTTTCATCTCTCACCGCCCGGCCGCCATGAGAATAGCGGACGATGTGTTGACACTTTGATCCTCTCTCATGTTATCCTGACATCCTGAGCGCGGCGAAGGATCTCCTCCAGCCGGCCCCCTAAAGACGGATCCAATTAAAAGCTCAGGAAGGCCTCCCGGCTCGTATTGCTCTCTGCTTCCTTCTCGATACCCTGGTTATTATCTCTCCGGGATTCTCCCAAAACAAAGCCGGGAGCCTCGATCCGGCCTGTCGCTCCAGAAAATAAGTCCAGGAGGACACCTCCTGGACTTGCCACTTTATCTGTCCCTCCGGTGGAACGGCCTTAGCGGTCACCTACGGAGTGGGAGTGTTTCAGTTGTCCTGAAGGACAAAGAAATACAGTACTGTGCCGCTACCTTCTGCTACATATCCCCTCCAGTCTGAAGCACTGTAAAGGCTTATATATCTGGCGACGTAAGTATCATTTGTCAATAATTTCTCATTACTATCAACCTTAAAAGCCTTTCTCGCTCCGGTTCCGACCCTTATATTGGTATTAGAACCTGAATTTGCTGTCGTATTACAATATAGCCAAGTCGTGGTTGAGCCATTTGGATAGAATGTGTAACTCGTGACACCGTCTGCAGTCGTAGCCGACAAATTCCATTTGACATTGTCTGCGACATTGCCCGACAGAGTTGTCCCGTCAGTGCCTGAGACTACTGTTACCGCAGACGCGGTCGGAGAAGAGCTCGTTCCATTGTTGTTGCTCATTGAGTAGTAATTGTTTCCACTCTTGCCTACAATCACGAACACATCGCCAGCCGTTATGTCCTCGAGCGCTGTCTGCTTCCAAACCTCCGTAACGGCCCCGGTGACAGTCGCATTGACTGTCGAGATAGTTGAACAAGCGTAAGACGACCCACTTTCGGGAACCGCCTGAACCCCTATCACGTAAGTGTCATTGGGCAAGTTGCTAAAAGAAGCCGTCTGTACCCCCTGGGCAACAGTAACAGGCTCTTGACCAGAGCATGTTACAATATAACTTCCCGCATTCGCGTCAGTCCATGTTACGGTGATTGTGGTTCCGGAAACTGTCGCCTCTACATTGGTAGGAGCCGCGACTCTTTCAGGAAGCTCATCCCACCAGATATCGATCTCATCGAGATATGCCGCACCTCCATCGGCAATTATTCCAATATATTCATAATTATCCGAAACATTGATTTCTGTGGCAGACGGTGAAATAGTCCCAATAAGAGTCTGGGGGAAGGTATCGTCATAAAGGTCAGCAATGTTATAAGGGCGATTCGTTCCATATATCTTAATACTCTTACCAGATTTGCCGCTGAAAGCGACCTTCACCTTCTTAAAAACGCCACCAGATTTTGAAGATACAATACCAGAGTTGCCGCTTGAACGTAGCTGGATCCCGGAAGTCTCCGAATTCTTTGCCGTATTACCTGAGTAAACCGCATCCGAATAACTTCCTTTTTTATTATCCCATGAAGTGTAGTTGCCAGCAGTGACTCCAGTGAAATCAACATTAATTATATCATAGTCGGCAGGAGCTGTGACAGTCACTTCACATTCGGCCGAAACGGCTTCAATAATATAATAATCAGTATTAACCTCGTCGATTGAGGCGGTGATCTTCACGCTTCCCTGGGCGATCGCGGTCACTTCGCCAGAATTGTCAACGGTAGCGACATCGGTATTGTCAGACTCGTAGGTGATCGTCGCGTTGTTGAAATCGGAAGTGGCAGTCAGACTCTTGGTTTTATCAAGAGGAATCTCGGCAGTCTTGTCGAATGTCAGTTGTGGAGTCGAGGTTACAACAGTCTCGGTTCCCGGTTCTTCAGTATAGACTTTTATCTCTGAGAATCTGGCGGCTCCATCAGCAGCGGTGAATGTCACAGAAGTCGCCTCACCTGTCCAAATACCTGTAGTTCCTTCAATGGTATAGTTCCCGGCATCCGCTATCACGCCGGTGGAGGTATCGCTGGCTCCACCCGTGTAGTTTCCTCCAGCATAAGTGAACTCGATTTTCGTGATATTAGTGGTCCCCGCGCTAATGTTCACTTTCGAGCCTTTATACCATCTGAATGGAGAATAGAATGTTGGTGCTGTAGAGCTGGTTCCTTTGTCATAGACGAATTTGATTCCGTTTTTGACGGACGGGAAGATTGAGGCGATCTCGAATATCGTGTCATCAGTGTTATTTCCAACAGTAAATGTTGTATATTTATCGAAGCTGTTGACACCAAAGACAGTCACTTGCCCTTCTTTAAGATCAATTGTTTTGCTGAAAGTCTTTGAGTAGGTGTTCACGTCAGTGGTGGCGGTAACAGTGAGGGTCACGCCATCTACGGGTTTGGTAATAAAGTAGATAGGCAACTCGCCGTTTTCCGGCACATCCTGGTTGACAGTGACGGTTATCTTATTGGCATACTCTGTCCATGAGTCTTCCTCGTAATTGTAATTTCCGGTGATCTTCTTGTCACCTTCAATCACGACGGTCCCGACAGTCTCTCCAGCGGCCAATCCTTTGAGAGTCATCTTATTGATGACGACAGGGCGGTAGAACCGCAAGGAAAGCTCACTTTGAGGCTCGTCAAAAGGCGATGATTTGGCGACAAGGATGTCCGCGTCAGGATCATAGGAACCATCAGCCAGTGTCTGTTTGTTCGTGATTCCTGGTATGCCCCCGTATATGTTTCCTGCCAAGAACGCGCTGTAGGTATACGATGATGCCGTTTCTGACGCGAAACTCGCGGTCAGAACGGCAGTTGTTTTATCCTCGGAAAGGTCAAGGACGACTCCAGTCCCAGTAACATCATTTTCCTTGACAGTGAATCTGGTGGCGTCGTCCGCCGACCACTTGAAAGTGGCCTCGTCCTCGCCCTCGACGATTTCTGTGCGGGTTACGGGAGCGCCGGCCTTGATGGTGACGGTGTGGGTGAATGTTTCCTGGCGATCAGGGTTGTCAACCTCGTTCTTGGAGCAGGAGGAGAGACTGAGGGCCGTTATCGCGGCCAGTCCAGCGAAAATGATTGGTTTTCTCATGATCTGTCCTCCATTAAAAATCTTCATTGTAACGGTTGTAAGTCATGGTCTGTCCGGCTTTGCCTTCATCGCCGAACTGTGAGTCATTAAGCATCACCGCCTCCTTGACGAGGATGACGCTCTCCATGTCTGGAGCAATGTAAGTCACTTTTGTTTTCATTTTACTAAAGCGCCCGTTTAGTTATCGCAGTTTGCGCGCCGGATCGGTAGGGCGTGTCTGAAACTTCCCTTAAGGGGATATTCAGGGGATTTACCGAATTAAATTCGTAACTTGCGATAACTTCAATTATCAATACAACTATTTAGCTATTCATCATGAGAAAACGCGCCTTGATCGCCACGGTCTCCTTCCTTCTGGCAGGAACCTGCCTGGAAGCTCAGTACGTCCCTCCCGTGGAGGAAGATGTCAAAGCGAGGATAGCCGAGTGGCAGGATCTGAAATTCGGCATGTTCATCCACTGGGGTCCTTATAGCCAGTGGGGCATCGTGGAGTCCTGGTCAATCTGTCCGGAAGACGTCAGCTGGCAGTACAACTCACGCGACAAGGAGATGCCGTATTTCGAGTATCTCGAGAAGTATGAGCACCTTAAGGACACTTTCAATCCCGTCAAGTTCGACCCCGGCAAATGGGCTGACGCCGCCAAGTACGCCGGGATGAAATATGTCGTGTTCACGACGAAGCATCACGACGGTTTTTGCATGTTCGACACCCACCAGACGGACTACAAGGTGACAGACGAGGGATGCGCCTTCCACACCGATCCGAGGGCTAATATCGCCAAGGAACTCTTCGACGCCTACAGGGCGAGGGGGATCAAA
This sequence comes from Bacteroidales bacterium, assembly GCA_017478125.1. Taxonomy (GTDB): domain Bacteria; phylum Bacteroidota; class Bacteroidia; order Bacteroidales; family UBA932; genus Cryptobacteroides. Next base: position 10,545 of record JAFVED010000176.1, read on the forward strand.
GCCGGGGCTTATTTCTCATTTCCCGACTGGCACAGCGATGATTTCTGGTGGCGCAGGTTCCCTCCAAAGAGCCGCCGGATCAATTACAACCCCCACACGTTTCCGGAGAAATGGGCCGCCTACCAGGACTATGTGGCCTCCCAGCTCGATGAGTTGACTTCCGGAGAATATGGCGACCTCTACCTGATGTGGTACGATATGCCCGTCACAGACGAGGGACGCACTGTCGAATATGACTGGGAACGCTTCGCCACGATCGTACGTGGCAACCAGCCCGGGATGATCATGGTCGCCAGGGGGCAGCGTACAGTCTACGAGAACTACCAGACCCCGGAGCAGGAAATCCCCGAGAAGGCGCTGGATTTCCCGTGGGAGTCATGCGTCACAATGAGCCAAGGGTGGTCGTTCAGGCGCGATCCTGTCTACAAATCCACCGCCACGCTCCTCGCGATGCTCGTCCGGATCGTCTCCCGCGGCGGCAACTTTCTCCTCAATGTCGGCCCCAGCCCGGAGGGCACCCTCGACGACACGGCCTACGAACGCCTCCGGGAGATTGGTGATTGGATGAAGGTCAACTCTGAGGGAATATATGCCACGAAGGCTGTCGAGCCCTACCAGGACGGCCAGGTGCACTACACCGCCAAGGGGGACTATGTGTACGCTTTCTATATTCCGGAAAATGCTGATTCAGAATCGCTTCCTTCCGAGATTCACCTGACGGCATTCGTACCCGTCTCCTCAAGGGCGGTCAGCCTGCTTGGAGCAAAAGGGACGCTCAAGTGGAAGAAGGCCGCGGAAGGCGGATCTGTCGTGACCATCCCGGAGCAGCTCCGGAAAAGTCCGCCTTGTGACCATATCTGGTGCCTGAAAATCAAAGTCAATTAAAGTACAAGCCATCGATGAGAAGAAAAACTTTGATCGCGGCTACCGCGATACTTCTGGCAGGAACCAGCCTGAAAGCTCAGTACGTCCCTCCCGTGGAGGGGGATGTCAAAGCGAGAATCGCCGAGTGGCAGGACCTGAAATTCGGCATGTTCATCCATTGGGGCGCCTACAGCCAGTGGGGCGTCATCGAGTCCTGGTCGCTGGCTCCTGACGACATCTCATGGCAGTACAAGGCAAGGAGCGAGAGGAATCTTGACTACTTTGACTATCTCCATGAATATGAACATCTTAAAGACACATTCAATCCTGTCGGTTTCGATCCAGGGAAGTGGGCTGACGCCGCAAAGTACGCCGGCATGAAGTACGTTGTGTTCACTACGAAGCATCACGACGGCTTCTGCATGTTCGACACCCACCAGACCGACTACAAAGTGACTGACGAAGGGTGCGCGTTCCACTCTGACCAGAGGGCGAATATAGCCAGGGAGGTGTTCGACGCCTACAGGGAACGCGGCATCAAGGCCGGGGCGTATTTCTCTATCCCGGACTGGCACAGCGATGATTTCTGGTGGCGCATGTTCCCTCCCAAGAGCACCCGGGCCAACTACAAGGCTTCCGAGCATCCGGAGAAATGGGCCGCCTACCAGGATTATGTGGCCGCCCAGCTCGATGAGTTGACTTCCGGGGAATATGGCGACCTCTATCTGATGTGGTACGACATGCCTGTGACGGACGACAGCGGGGAGGCCAAACACGACTGGGAACGCTTCGCCAAGATCGTACGTGGCAACCAGCCCGGGATGATCATGGTCGCCAGGGGGCAGCACGACATCTACGAGAATTATCAGACCCCGGAGCAGACCATCCCGGAGAAAGCCCTTGACTATCCGTGGGAGTCTTGTGTGACAATGACTTACAGCTGGTCTTATAGGCCTGGCCTGGAATATAAGTCCACGAGGACCCTGCTGTCAATGCTGGTCCAGATTGTCTCGCGCGGAGGCAACTTCCTCCTCAATGTCGGCCCAGGGCCGGACGGGACCCTTGAGGACACGGCCTACGAACGCCTTCGGGAGATCGGCGACTGGATGAAGGTCAACTCGGATGGGATTTACGCCACGAAGGCTGTCGAGCCCTACCAGGACGGTCAGGTGTACTACACCGCCAAGGGTGACTATGTGTACGCTTTCTACATTCCTGAGGAGGAAGCGGATGAGGTTCTTCCAACTAAGATCGCCATCCCGTCTTTCACCCCTGCCTCCGCCAAGGGCGTGCAACTGATGGGATCTGGGAAGTCGTTGAGCTGGAGCAAGTTGCCTGGCGGCGGCATCGAAGTGACCATCCCCGAGTCGCTCCGGAACAACCCTCCCTGCGACCACATCTGGTGCCTGAAAATCAAGATCAGATAAAGCGTTATCTTGAAATAGATGCCTGTTTATATTTCAAAATGAAAAACAACGGTATAGGTGCGAAAAGTAGTTGGTGATATCCTACAAAACTATTTGATATATAAGCGATTATGAGCAGTTTGATGAAACGCGTTTCATCAAACTGCTATTTTTATGGCATAATCGACGCGTTCAGTGGCAGACAAGAAAAACCGGGCTATTCCTTAGGATTATCAAAACGTGTTGATAATAAGTGTAAAAAAAGTCTTTAAAAAAATAATTAATACGTAAAAAACTTTTTTTATCTTTGAAAGATGTGTATAAGCTGAAGAAGCGAATATTTATTTAACCACAAGTTAATTAACTGACTATCAATAAAATTAGTATTTATCAATAAACATTAAACGGGCGCTTTAGTAAAATGAAAACAAAAGTGACTTACATTGCTCCAGACATGGAGCAGCTTGAATTAGGAGCTCATGATCGAATCCTGACTGTATCCGGTGGGGCGAACTGGGGAGAAAACCCTGGCAACGCCGGTGGTGATGACAATTACAGTGATGGTGACTATTAATCGCTATTCGCCATGAAAAAGTACATTTATCATTTCGGAATAATTGCCGCGCTTGCTCTGGTCTCCGGAGCGTGTAACAAGGAAACAGAAATCAATCAATCTTTGGAGGGAGTAACGCATGTCGCTACCGTAACCCTCGGCAAGGCCGATGTCTCAACGAGGACTGAAGTCATTGAAAATGAGACTTCTGCTTCTTACTTGTGGCTGGATGACGATGCCCAATACTTGCGTGTTTATGAGAACGGAACCGCCGGGACCATCACGGATTTTGCACTCAACAACGATAGGACTGTCGCTACACTGACTGTTTCCTTTACAGGCAGCCCTGAGGCACCGTACACCTATACAGCGAAATATTTTAGCAAGGAATCGACCTCTTCGCACAACCCTCTGGTCATATCGGAACAGGAACCTTTAGCTGATAACTTTGACCCGGCCGCTGACGTTTTGATCTCGAAGGAGATCGTAAGCGAGAAAGAAAGGCTTTCAAGTCTCTCGTTTACAATGGGCCGGATTGTCACCGTCAATAAGATGACTCTGACGGGTCTTGAAGAAGGTGAAGTGATTAGCTCTGTAGAGTTTACATTAGATAAGGCCATTACGGGGTACGCTTCATTCGACGCTGATAACAATTCTTACAAGTACACAAATGGAGAAAAAAAACTTACTCTCAAGTATAATAGCACCAATGGGATCGTGCCTTCTGATGGGCAGTTCCCTGTGTACTTCATCTGCGCTCCTGTTGATGCCGCAGGTCTCGTTAGCGTTGTTGTCATAACTGACAAAAATGTCTACACAAAGTCATCATCTCTTGCCCATAATCCGTTTGACGGCAAGGACATTACATTCGCCATCGGAACAATGACACGCTTCACTATGGCGATGAGTGGCTATGGCTCCGAGATCGGTGAGGAGGTTGATTATACTCTTGTTGAAAGTGCCGACAAAATTGCTGCCGGGGCACAATATCTAATTGTTTCTACCAAGAGTGGAGATGCTGGCTTATGTGCTGCGGCAGCCTATAGTTCAAGTTTCTATGGCGCTACTGATGTGACCTCAGCTAATGGTATTATTACAATTGGTGGAGAATCTGTGACTGTATTTACTCTGGAGGCAGGCGAAACACCTGGTCAATACTATATCAAGGATTCAGAGGACTCCTATCTGAATTGGAGTTCAGGCAATTCTGTAAGTCGGGGAAAAAAGGGAGAAGGAAATAGCTATTTGTGGACTATTACTTTTGACGATAAAAAAACTTATATTACAAATGTTGGCGATGACACTCGAAAGTTAAAATACAATGCTAATTCTCCTCGGTTTGCTTGCTATACTTCTGCTCAAACCGATATTTCTCTATACCTAAATGAGGCAACAATTAAAGAAGATGAACGCTCTACGGTCGTATTGTCTTTCAATCCTGCAGAGCCTGAAGATATTAACCTTGGCTCTGACTTCTCTGAACCTACACTTACCGTTGATCCAAGTGATGCATCATCTGCGGTCGCATATTCCGTATCATCAAAACCCGAGGGCATTGCTACAATTAATGATAATGGTATATTAACAATTACTGGTGCTGGGACAATTACCGTAACAGCCGCGATTCCAGCCGACAATGAGACATATAGACCCGCTTCAGCATCTTACGTGGTCAACGTCGTTGATCCCGACGCCAACGATGGCTCTGCCTCGAAACCCTACACCGCCAGCGAGGCGGCTGAACTGGCTCTTGGCGGAAGCACGGCCGAAGTCTATGTGAAAGGAATCATCAGTTCCATCGAGACAGAATACAGCCAGTCATACGGCAATATATCCTTCTTTATTTCCGATGACGGCCTGAGCACGTCCACTGAGTTTGAGATTTTCAGGGGAGTGGCGACCTCAGCCGACCAGTTCCTCGTTGGTGATTATGTGGTCTTCCTAGGCAACCTGACCAAGTTTAATTCGACTCCTGAACTTGCTCAGGGTGGCACCTGCAGTAGTCAAGTCAAGGCTCCTCGCTTTGTGCCGGCTGGCGCGTCTTTCACGACAGAATCCCAGAACGTGACGCTCACAGCGGACGATGGCGCTACGATATACTACTCGCTCGACGGTTCCGATCCAGACACCGAATACACCTCCGCCCTTTCGCTGACCGCGACTACAACCGTCAAAGCCAAAGCGGAGTTGAGAGGCGTTTTTTCTGGCGTGGTTGCGAAAACATTCGAAAAAGTCAGCGCCGGTGTGACTTCACCAGAGACGATTACCTTTTCTCAGCAAGGTTATGAGAATGCGGAGGAGGTAACTGATGTTTCCGGCACTAATTGCACTATTTCTTTTAATAAAGGAACGAATAATAGCAATGCCCCGAAGTATTATAACGCTGGTACGGCAATCAGAGCATATGGAGGAAACACATTCACCGTGTCATCTGAAAAGACTATCTCCAAAATTGAATTAAGCTTTGGCAGCAGCGATGGCGCTAATACGATAACTGCTGATGTCGATACTTATTCCAGCGGTACATGGACTGGATCGTCCTCTTCCGTGACTTTCACAATTGGTGGAACCTCAGGCCAAAGACGAATAAGCGCCATCAAGGTAACCTACTCTAATTGAGGAGAATCCGGAGGCGGAACCTCCGGGGGCCAGACGGCCACGGCATCTGTTACGACCGGGCAAACCGACGAAGTAAGTTCAGGAGGGGCGACCCTCCTGGGCTCCTTCTCGGAAGCGACGGGGCAAATCAAGGCGTGCGGTTTTGTTTGGGGAGAATCCCCGAACGAATTGTCCGACGATATCCAGCTCGGCGGTTATTCCAGCGGAGTCACTTCAGGCAACTTTGAGTATGCGCTTGGAGGCCTTGTAGGCGGGAAAACATACTACTACAAGGCTTATGTCCAGATTTGGGATGAGGCGACCTCGACCGCGGTCCCTGTGTACGGCGGCCTGCGGTCGTTCACGACACCGGCTACCAACGGAGCTGTACCCACCGGATGGCTGGAATTACCGGCGCCCACCTCGGGGAGTGATTATTACACCGGCTCATTCTCCGCGAGCGGAGAGAGGAATTACTCCTACCTGTACCAAAAGAGCAGGTACACCAGCCTGTGGACTGCATACCCGCTGACCGCGGGCCACATCAGCGGCTCAGCCTCTGGCAGTACTTGGGCTTACAACCCCGACAGTAATATCCCGGAAGACATCCAGATCAATGTCAAGGGATATAGCTATGCCACAAATTACGGCGACGGTACTTTTTCCCGTGGCCATCTGCTCCCGGCGACCGACCGCAAACGCACCAGTGCCTTGCGCAATCAGACCTACTACCTGACAAATCAGACACCGCAGAACCAGAATGGATTCAACTCCCCGATGTGGAGCAACCTGGAACAAGCTGTTCGTGACCTTACCTCATCGACGGACACTGTGTATGTGGTCACAGGCGCGGCTTTCAGGAAAGTCGGCGGATCTGAGACCATCAGTGAGCTTCATGCCGCGAATACCGGCATCTACCCTAAGACGATTTATGTCCCTAATTATTTCTGGAAGGTTCTCCTGAAGGTTAAGCGAGACGGAGACTACATCGCAGACGCTTCCGCGATAGGCATATGGATGGAACACAGCGCAAGCTCATCCTACAGCCAAACCGCATGGAAGAGCCACATCTATTCAGTCGACCATCTCGAGGAGTGGACCGGCTTCGACTTGTTCACCAACCTCCCGGGCGACAACAACTCTGGTATCGAGAAGGAAGCCGAGAGCAATACGAGCTGGGAGGCCTTCCTGAGCTTTTAATTGGATCCGTCTTTAGGGGTCTGGCAGCAGGTTTGCCGGAAGAAGCTGATTGTCAGGCCATTAGGATACAGCAAATGCCAGACCTCCCGAAAAAAAGGAGGCCTGGCATTCGTTTTTTCATATCTGCTTGTTTCACAGTTAGTTAGGCTGACATACGATGCCAGACCCCTGAAGTCTGCCGGGAGGAGGCTCTATCGCTCCTGTATGCGGACTTCCTGGGGCTTGACGTAACGGTTGCCGGTGGCGGCTTTCACCGCGTCGACAAAGACAGGGGAGTAGGCGGGAACCTCTGGCCTCTGGAAGCCGGGGCCGGGACGGCCGGCAAGGATCTCACCGTTCTGGCTGGGACGGATACTCTGGTCGTTGTACTTGACAATAAGGAGCCTGGCAAGCTTGTCCCAGCGCTTCATCATCATGTCGGTGTAGGCGATGGTCTTGCCGGTGAGATACTCGGCTCGGTCGGTGGGGGTCAACTCGGCGGCTCTCTTCTCAACCTCCGCCTGATCATTGGCGTAGAAGTCCTCCAGCTCGGTCTGTGCCTCCTTGAGGTCTCAGATCATGGCGCTGTAGCGGGGATAGATCATATTGGCAACAAAGTTGTTCATCCAGAAAGCGCTCTCAGTGCTGAACTCGTTCATGCTGTTGTTCTCCCTGCGGAAAGGCTCCGGAACCCTGTTGATTCCGCAATAGGCTGGCACATAGGCCACCATCGAGGCGTCATCCATGTTGAAATAAGTGACTCCGCCGACGGCATCGGGGAGCCAGTCCCTCATCTGGCAGACCATGGTCATGCCGCTCTGCTGGCAACCGATGGGACGCTCGCGGTACATGTCGGTGCCGTCGCTGGACTTGAAGTTGACCGGCTGGTTGCGGTAGGGGGACGCCCAGGGGCCGGCGCTTATGTCGGCGGTCATGTCAAGGGCAGTGCCCTCGTAGTGGTCGCGCATGTCGTTCATGATGTCGCGGACAGAGACAGGCTTTACGGGCTTGATCCAGAGGGGAAGGTGGTCGATCTCGCTCATGTCGCCGTCGATGTATGGAAGATATTTGTCTATCTCGGTGGTGTCATAGTGGTGACGGAAGAAGCTCCACACGCGGGCCTCGCAGTAGCGGATCGTGCCGAAATCCATCGGACCATAGGCCTCGCGGAAGCTGAAGTCGGCGTCTGGGCCGTCGTAGTAGCCTTGCTCGCGGGCAAAGGAGATGGCGTCGGCGCAGTATAGGCAGTTGCCTTCATCAGCCACATAGTATCCGAGCTTCTTGTCGACTTTCTTGGCTTGGGGGAACCGCTGGATGCGGCTGGAATTGGCGTAGGCACAGATGCAGTCGTCAGGGACTCTCCTGGCCACCCAGATGGCGCCCTTGTTGCCCTTCCCTTTTCCGATTATCTCCATGATCCAGGCCTCGTTCTTGTCGCATACGGCGAAGGACTCTCCGGTGCTGTTGTAGCCATATTCCTGGACAAGGTTGTGGATGCATGATATTGCCTCGCGGGCTGTGGTAACCCTCTGGAGGACGATCCCCATGAGGGTGAAATAGTCGAAGTAACCCTCCGGGTCACGGAGCTCGTTACGTCCGCCCCAGGTGGTCTCCACGATCGAGACCTGATTCTCGTTCATCAGACCCACGACTCCGAAAGTGTAGGGGACCTGGCTGATGAGGCGCTTCTCCGATGAGGGGCCCCATCCGCGGAGCTGGATCAGCTCGCCTTCGGCGTGACGGCCGGGGGCGCTGTAGGTCAGGGGAGAGGCGAAGCCGAAGCCGTCGCAGTTGTAGGTGCAGATGACGCTTCCGTCGATGGAAGCTTTCTTGCCGACGATCAGGTTCGTACAGGCAAATGAGGCCACAGTCGCTGAGAGTGCTATGGCTGAGAGGATCAATCTTTTCATGTTCGTTTTATTGGTAATTGATTTGTTGTCGTTTCCGAAATATAGGAATATTTAGCCGTTTGGACAAAAGATTCTTCGCCACGCTCAGAATGACAAGTTGATTACCTTGAGGACGCGAGATCAACTGTCGTGGAGACCAGGGCGGTGGAGCGGGACATGTCCTGGGGGTTGGTGCCGTCCTCGCCCTGGGGAATAGGGGAGCCAATCATTTCGAATAGCTGCCGCCAGTACAGTGGGAACTCTCCGTCGGGGTTCTTGAAGTTCATCGGGGCGGCGGCGAAAATGTATTTCCCGTCGGGACCGATGTAGCTGTCCCTCACGAGCTCGCTGCAATACAGCTCGCTGTCGTCGGTCGCGAAATGGATGTCGTAGGGTCTCCCGAGATATTTCTTGGCGTTGTTGACATATTCCGCAGCCTTGGATGGATCCTTCAGCCTCTTGACAATGAACACAGGAAGGGAACCGTCTTTGAGCGTGAAGTCCGTGATGAAGGTGTCCAGGGGATGGCGGTCGACCCCGCGCTTGACCGTGGCGTCAATGATCCATTTGCCCTCAGCGTCGACCTCGGCGATAGCCACATGGATAAGGTTGAGACTGTCTGGGGAGCCGGTGGCGCTGGCGATAGCCTCATCCATGGAACCGTTCTCGATCGAGTAGTCAAGCGGTATGCCCACGAAGACAAGGTCTCCTGTCCTGAGGGTGTCTTGCCTGCCCTGGTGGCAGGACACAGCAATCGCCATTACGGCGGAAACGAGGGCGAGTGATTTCTTAAACATGCTCGTAATCAAATATTTCCAAGTTTACAGCAAAAGACCTGCACCCCGTCCCTGAGTCCCTCGATGAAGACCTTTCCGTCTTTTTCCGCCTTGTAGAGGGCGATCTCGTCTGCCGGACGCGCCTCATGGTGGAAAACGATCTCCACCTCTTCCACACGGATTCCCGATTCACCATACTCAAGGCAATCCAACGCCCAGGAGACATAGCGGGCGTTGTTGGTGTGGCCGACAAGGTCGATGTCGGAATACGCCACCTTGTGGGACTTGACAAAGGCCGGCTCGACTCCGCGGGGCATCATGACTTTCCCTGCGGGAATCTCGATGGCGAAGTCGCGGCAGGAGGTGTCCTCTTTCGGGAGAACATCCTCCGGTCTTGCCATCCTCCTGCTGCCCACGTCGATAATGACCCATGAGCTTGTGGCCTCTATCACCCTTTTCCCGTCAGCGGCGAGAACCTCAAAATCCCTCACGAAGAAAGGCCCGAAAGCTCCCCTATGCCATGTCTTTATGGTCAGGCAGTCTCCCCATTTGGGAGCCTCAAGGAACCGGAAACGCATCCTGGACAGCACCCAGGCCATGTTTTTGACTATCAGCTCGTCGTAGCCGAACATCATGGCCGCCGCGGCCTGGTAGGCCATCTCCTGAGCCATGTCCATAAAGGCGGTCGGCTTCAACCTCTGGGCCGAATCTACCTCATAGCACTTCACTGTGAATGAGTCGACGACTTTCTTGTCGCTTTGGACAGTTACGCTCATCCGCTTATCTCCTTCTTCTGGAACGGGAGCGTTTCTTGTTGCGGCTTGAGAGAGCGACAGCTGCCCCAAGAGCGACCACGATGGCTCCGATGATCAGATATGTCAGCGCGCTGGCGTTGCTTCCCTTGACCCTTGACCACATAGTGATCAGCATCTCCGAGTCCTCCCCCCAGTCGTGCTCAAGAGCGCATCGGGCGATGATTTCCTTTGAGGGGTAGAGGATCGGGTCGACCCGGACGGAGTCACAGCCCTCTCCGAAGAAGTAGCTCAGGTCCTGGGGCTCACAGGACTCGTCAATGTAGTTGTCAAGCATCTCACGGGTCCCGCATGAGTGGGAGTAACCGACAAAGTCGCTGTTCTTTATCGCATTGCCTGTCTCGCACATGAAGTTGATGAAATAGCGGGCGGCTTTCACGTTTTTAGCGTATTTCGGGATGACCCAGCCGTCAAGCCAGACCGTGGAGCCCTCGTCCGGAATCACAAAATCGAGGGTGACACCTGCCTTCGCGGCTTCGCCACGGGCCCACCGCCCGTCTCCGCTCCAGTTAAGGCTGGCCCAGCCTCTCTCGAGGACTAGCTGGTCCTTGCCGAAGTCGGCCTCGTAGCCTGCCACCTGGTCCTTGATCTCCAAAAGGTAATTCTCCACGAGGTCAACATTCTCCTTGGAGGGAACGCCGAGGAGTTCTTCCCTTGTGACAGTACCGGCGGCTATCTCGTCTTTCTTCAGGTATTGTATGACCACGCTGTAGATGTCGCGGGCGGCATCCTTCACGAATATCTTGCCCTCGTACTTGTGGTTTCGCAGCACGTCCCAGGTCCTGAAATCCTCGCGGTCGGCGTATTTAGGATTGTAGATGAATCCCGTGGTGCCCCACATGTATGGCACGGCGTACAGGGTCGGATCGGTATCTCCGGTCCTGAGTTCCCTCAGGCGGTCTATCAGGTAAGGTGATACGCCGCTCTTGATGTAGTTGGGCGTGTCTCCGAAGTCCTGGTCGATGGGGAGGAGAAGATCGTAACGGATCATCCTCTCGATAATATAGTCGGAAGGGCAGACGACATCATAGTCCTCATGGCCTTTCTCGATCTTGGAGAGCATCGTCTCGTTGATGTCGAATGTCTGGTAGACGATCTTGACTTTCTCTCCGGTCTGCTGCTCGTACCACTGCTCAAACTCCTCTATCAGACTCTCTTCAATGTAGTCGCTCCAGTTGTAGACCTTAAGGATGTGCTCCCTGTCTGAGGAGCACCCGGCAAGCAGAACCGCCGCTGCCAGGACGCTGAGTAACTTTTTCATTTCTAAAGATTGATATGGTTTTGTGCGGCGTTCTTGCCCTGCCTCGTGTTGAGGAGGCCGAGAACGACAAGTATTATCAGGAAAATCAATGTCATGAGTGGCCTGAGCTCCGGGGTGAGTCCACCGCGGCGAGCGTCGGCGTAGATAAATGTGGAGAGGGTCTCAAGACCTATCGTGCCCCTTGTGAAGAAGGTCACCGCGAAGTCGTCCAGGGACATTGTGAACGCTAGGACGAAGCCCGAGAGCATTCCTGGGCGAAGCTGGGGGATCAGCACTTTCCAGAGGGCCTGGGCCGGTGTCGCGCCGAGATCCAGCGCCGCCTCATAGATGTTGGGGTTGAGCTGCCCGAGCCTCGGCAGCACACTCAGCACGACGTAAGGGGTACAGAAGGAGATGTGGGCGAGGATAACGGTCAGGTAACCCTGGGAGAATCCGAGGAAAACGAAGAGGAGGAAAAGAGACACTCCGGTGATCACGTCCGGATTGATCATCGGGAGGCTGTTCAGGAACTGTACTGCCTTTCTCTTGCGTCCCCTAAGATGGTAAATCCCGATCGCTGAGATTGTTCCGAGAATCATGGAGGCCACGGCCGAGACCAGCGCGATCAGAAGCGTGTTCTCGAGAGCCTGGATAAGTCCATGTCCTCCGGTGATGTTGCCGGTCAGAAGGTTCCCGTAAAGCTTTGTCGAGAATCCGGTCCAGTTCCCGAAAGCCTTCGCCTCGGTGAAGGAATAGATGGCGATGAAAGCGATCGGGGAATAAAGGAGGATCAGGAGGATCCAGAGATATGCCTGGGCGAAAAATTTCTTCATCACAATGTCCCTCCTTCAATCTCACGGTCCTCGCCTCCGAGGAGGATGGTCGTCAGCCCGATGATAACGAGCATGAACAACGAAAGGGCCGCTCCGTAGTTCCACATAGATGAGTTGATGTTCTCCTGGATGATCGTTCCGAAGAGCTTTATCTTGTTGTTGGTCAAGAACTCCGAGATCGCGAATGTGCTGACCGTCGGCATGAAGACCATAAGGATCCCGCTGAATATGCCCGGCTTGGAAAGGGGCAGTGTGACCTTCATGAAAACCTCGGCGGGTGTGGCCCCGAGATCCGCGGCTGCCTCGCCGTAGGACTTGTCCATCTTCTGGAGTACATTGTAGATCGGGTAGATCATGAATGGAAGATAGTCGTAGACCATGCCGAAGATCAAGGTTCCTTTGCCGAGGGTGAATCCGAGGCTGTTGAAAAGCTCGGCGGTGGCGAGTGTCCTCATCAGGGCATTAACCCACATCGGGAGTATGAACAGGATGGCGGTGACCGCCGACTTGTTCAGGTCCCTGTTGGCCAGAATCCAAGCGGCAGGATAACCTAACAGCAAGCAGATCAACGTGTTCTCCACGGCTACCTCTATCGACACCGCGAAGGTGCTCAGGGCGTCTCCGTCAGTGAAGAACTTGGTTATGTTCGACAGTGTGAAACTTCCGTTCCCGTCCCTGAAGGCGTACAAGGCGATCAGGATGAGCGGCAGGGCCACGAACAGGATCAGGAATATCAGATAGGGGAGCGCCCAGTTACTTCTCTTGCCCATCTTGACTCTCCACGATTATGTCCCCGGGTTGGATGCTGATTCCGACAAGGTCCCCCTTGTCCCAGATGTCGTCTGTGTCGACGTAGACATATTCCCCGCTGTCGGTTCTGACAGTCAGGTGGTAGTGGTCGCCCTTGTAGAGGATGAACCAGACCTCGCCGGTCGTGACACCCTCATCCTCATGGTCCCAAAGCTCGACCTTTGAGAAGGGGAAGCGGGCTCTGTAATGCCCGTCCGGCCCGGGTGTGAACGGGGCGCACTCAAAGGTCTCTCCGAACAACTCGATATGTGTGGAATCGATTATCTCACAATCGACAACATTCTCCGTCCTCTCTTTCCTCATCACCTGGATGTCGTCGGGATTGATGCTCATTCCGACCTCTGTACCCGGCTCAAAGGCGTCATAGTCCTGGATCTGGAGCTCATTGCCGGAATCGGTGTCCACATACATCTCGTAATGGACGCCCTTGAAGGCGCAGGACTTGACTCTTCCTGTGAACTGGGCACCCTCGGTCTTGTCAGAGATTATGACATCCTCCGGACGGATCACGACATCGACCGGAGAGTTCTCGCCGAACCCTTCATCAACGCAGTCGAACTCGTGGCCTATGAAGCTGACACGGCGGTCCCTGACCATCGTGCCGTTCAGAATATTGCTTTCCCCGATGAAGTCGGCCACGAAAGAGTTGACAGGCTCGTTATAAATGTCCGTGGGAGTGCCGATCTGCTGGATCCTGCCCTCGTTCATCACCACGATCGTGTCGCTCAGGGTAAGCGCCTCGCCCTGGTCATGAGTCACGTAGATGAAGGTGATGCCGAGTTTCTGGTGCATCTCCTTGAGCTCAATCTGCATGTCCTGCCTCATCTTGAGGTCGAGCGCGGCGAGAGGCTCGTCCAGGAGAAGAACTTTCGGCTGGTTGACTATGGCCCTGGCGATGGCTACCCTTTGCTGCTGGCCGCCGGACAGGGACTCCACGTCACGGTCCTCGTAGTCGCTCATGCTGACGAGCTTGAGGACTTTACGGACTCTGGCGTCGATCTCGTCTTTCGGGACCTTCTTGAGTTTCAGGCCGAAAGCGATGTTGTCATACACGTCAAGGTGCGGAAACAGCGCGTAACGCTGGAAGACAGTATTAAGAGGCCGCTGGTGAGGCGGGATTCCGGCGACATCCTTGAAATCCGGATTGCCGGCTTTCCCATCCCACTTCATGCTGATCGTGCCCTCGTCGGGCTCAAGGAATCCGGCGATCATCCTCAGCAGTGTGGTCTTGCCGCATCCGGAAGGGCCGAGAAGGGTGACAAACTCGCCCTCGCGGATGTACAGGGATATATCTTTCAGTACCTGGTTGTCTCCGAACGACTTAGAGACATGCTCAATGTCGATGATGATATTCTGGTGTCCGCTCATTATCTGTTTCTGGGAATATGGAGGTAATACATCAATCCCAGAGTAAGGGAGGTCATCTTATAGTACGTGTTGTAGGCCGCGGCAGCATGGACGCGCAGATCCCGGCTCACGTTCAAAGGGAAACAGTGGGCGGCCAATCCGAATGTGCCGCGCGAGAATTCCGCGAAGGAATCGGTCGATCTCTCGTAACCGGCCCTCCCGATGAATTCCCATTTGTCGGATGGGGAGTACTTGGCGGTACCGAACGCGGTCACACCGTCCACCAGCACGTTATCGAGGTCTCCGACTTTGTTGGTCAGGTCCAGCTGAAGTGTCCAGTCACCAAGTTCTACTTGGTTGCCAAGGCTGAACATCCACTCGTAGCCTCCGGCCCAGTCATCAATAATGTTGGTGCTGTACAGAAGGCTCACGGGACCATAATTGCCCTGGTACTGGAGGGAGTATGCCATGGCGTCGAAGGGCTTCTCGCCGTAGGGTGAGCTGGTCGCCTGCAGGAAAAGGCCTGTGCTCTCGCTGTCATTCATCCAGCCGGCCTTCAGACCCCACTGATAGCACTGGAAGTAATTGAAGAGGCTGGACATCATGTCGAAATGGACATCATAGTCGTATTCCTCAAGCTCGAAGCCGCCGAAAGTCACGACCTGTTTTCCGGCCGTGATGACAAAGTTGCCTGGATAGTACTCGAGATAAGCCCAGTCGCACCAGTTGACGTCGTCTGATCGCCAAGTGTTCTGGTACAGGTACTTGGGCTCGGAACTGAGCCAGTGGTCGCAGACGCTGAAAGAGAGTTTGTCGGAGATGTCCCCCTCAAAAAGTGAATAAAGTGAAGAATTGCCAAGAGTTACCTCATTGTACTTCCCGTTATAAAACACCGGATTGAGATCAATCCTCGGAACGATGGTAATCCCGGCACTGGTGCCGGAATCGTCAGCCCCTTGCGCCTGGGCAAGGGTGCAAAGCAGGATCGAAGCCGCTAAAACAACCAGTTTCCTCATTTAAACCCATAAAGAATTATTTAGTTCAACACTTGGCTCGCGAAAATAATAAAAAAATCTATTTCGTTGGTTTCTTCAAAGTAATTAATATTACCCCATTGGCACCGCGCACTCCGTAGATCGCCGATGCCGAGTCTTTCAGCACGTCAACAGAATCTATCTCGTACGGATTGATCGAGGAAATATCATCAATCACGACCCCGTCGACCACGAACAACGGTGAGGTGCCGCTGTTGATAGAGTTGATCCCCCTGACGTACACATTGGCCGTGAGGGGGCCTGTACTCTCGACCCTCACGCCGGGAACCATTTCCCGCAGGTAGTCATACACTGTATTGAAAGTCCTCGGGTGCTTTTCCTTCTTATGGCTCACGGAATAGGTCAGGTCATCCTGGGAGACTTGCCCATAGCCGATATTGACCGGTTCGTCGTTGAACACCGGCGAGGATGTGCCGCGGGATGAGGCGCAGCCGAAAGCGAGTGTCAACGCCGCGAGTAGAGTGAGATAACAAATCTTGCCCATGGTTTACTGTTTTTTATTGTTGTCGATTATGTTATGCACTACCGTTGTCGAGTCTTCCATGCGGAGTCTGAGCCACTCCTGGATCTTGGCGATCCTTTCCGGAGCGATGGGCTTGCCGGAGTGAGCCAGCACAATTGTCACGTCCCTGACCTTGAGACTGTCGTCTACGGTGGCTCCCTTGCCGATCGCGAGGTCCGTCACCTCAGGGTAGCTGTACCTGACCTCCCTGGCCACGCGCTGGTAGTTGATGTCCTTTCCCTTAAGGTCAGCGATCTCCCGCTGCAGCTCCTCTATCTTCCTTTCCTTCCTCACCATATCCTCCTCAGTCTTGGCGTAGATGCCTTTCAGAAGCTGGTCCGTGGTCTTGTCAGACGCCCCGAGATCACTCTCCCTGACCACAAGCTTCCCGGCCGGGATCCCGTGGAGCTCGGCCGACTCGCCAAGATCTTGCATCAGCTTGTCAGTGAGCTTGTTCCCGGCATAGAATATCTCGACTTTACCGTCTTTCCCGCTTGTGATCTTATAGTCGTAGATATAGCCTTGCCCGAAGGTCTTGTTATCGGCCACGAAGCCCCGGACATTCCGTTCGATGTTGTTGTCCTTTATCATCAGGACGGCGCTCCAAAGGCTCGGGACCATCACCGCAAGGATGGCCAGGGTCATCAGGGTCCTTGTCCTCTTGGCCACCGAGGGTGACATGTACTCAGCCTCCTTGAAATGGAGGTATTTGGTCATGATGATGGTGGCGAGTATGATGAACACGCAGTTGATCAGGAAAAGGAGCATGGCTCCCGCGAAGTACTGGATGTTGGCCTTGGCGATGCCGTAGCCGGCGGTGCAGAGAGGCGGCATGAGGGCGGTCGCGATCGCGACTCCGGAGAGCACAGTGCCTTTCTCCTTCCTGCAACTCTCAAGGATTCCGGCCAGCCCGCCGAACAAGGCGATCAACACATCGTAGATGGTGGGTCTTGTACGCGCGAGCAACTCTGTGGGATTGACCAGGTTGAGAGGCGAGATGAGGAAATACAGAGAAGACGCCATGAGGCTTACCACGACCATCACGAGCAGGTTGCGGGCGCTGGTGCTGAGAAGATGGGTGTCGTTGGTACCGAGCGAAAGCCCCAATCCTATGATAGGCCCCATCAACGGGGAAATGAGCATCGCTCCGATGATCACCGCTGTGGAGTTGACATTGAGCCCTACCGAGGCGATAAGGATAGAGAAGGCGAGAATCCACACGTTCGGCCCGCGGAAATAGATGTTGCCTTTAATCTTGGCGGCGGCCTCGTCAGTGTCGATCTGGTCATTGATGTAGACGATCCCCTTCAGCCAATTCTGGAATCTCCTGTCCTCGCTCATAATCTTACGTTTCACTAAACCTTGCTAATATACAATAAATTCTTATTTTTGTACGCTTAAAACCGTTATGAGATGAAAAGAATCGTTTTGTCTGTTCTCGCCATCGTCTCGTCGTTCGGGATCGCGGTGGCTGATGAGGGGATGTGGCTTCCCGCCCTTATCTCGCAGAGGATCGGGGACATGCGGGCCAAGGGTTTCAAACTCTCCGCCGAGGATGTCTATAGCGTCAACCAAGCCTCGCTTAAAGACGCCGTCGTCCTTTTCGGGGGAGGCTGCACCGGGGAGATCGTGTCCGATGAGGGGCTGCTCCTCACCAACCACCACTGCGGCTATAGTTTCATCCAACGTCACAGCAGCGTGGAACACGATTATCTGAAAGACGGTTTCTGGGCAATGGACCGCGGCCAGGAGCTTCCGAACTGGGGACTGACTGTCAGCTTCCTGCAAAGGATGGAGGACGTGACCGACAGAGTCCTCGATGGCTTCGTCCCCTCAATGGATGAGAAGCAAAGGGATTCGGTCATAAGGGTCAACTCGGGAGAGATCACGCGCGCCGCCATGGAGGAGGGCAAAGGCCTGCGGGCGAGTGTAGAAGCCCTTTACTATGGCAACCAATATTTCCTGTTTGTATATAAGGTTTACCGCGACGTGCGCCTTGTGGGTGCCCCTCCGTCCTCGATCGGCAAGTTCGGAGGAGACACCGACAACTGGATGTGGCCCCGCCACACGGGAGATTTCTCGATCTTCAGGATCTACGCTGACAAGGACAACGAGCCGGCTGACTACTCGGAGGACAATGTCCCCTTCCGCCCCCGCAGGTCGTTCAAGATCTCAAGGGCCGGAGTCAAAGAGGGGGATTTCACTTTCGTCTACGGGTGCCCCGGCAGCACAAAGGAGTATGTCATGTCCGAGGAGGTCAGGTATACCGCCGAGATTTCCGATCCTGAGAAGATCGAGCTGAGGACCAAGAGGCTGGACATACAGAAGAAGTACATGAACTCCAGCCAGGCGGTCAGGATCCAGTATTCCTCGAAGAACGCCAGTGTCTCCAACGCATGGAAAAAGTGGCAGGGAGAAGTGAAGGGACTCAGGAAGACGAAGACCACCGCCGCCAAGCAGGAGTTTGAGCGCCGCTTTGGCAAATGGGCGGAAGGTACTGAATATGAGGGACTTGTTGATAAACTCGGGGAACTGTATTCCGAGCGTAACCCTTATTTCAGGGCCTCGGAATACTACTCGGAGACAGTCAGGGCCATCGAAATCCTCTCTTTCGCCTCCAATGTGGTCTCCACCATTGACAGGGGCCGGTCGGTCGAGGGCTTGGCCGAGTCGTTCTTCAAAGATTATTACCAGCCGATCGACGAGGAGATATTCGTCGCCATGATTGAGGCTTTCGACCAGAAGATGGAGGATCGCTTCAAGCCTGGCTATCTCAAAGGGAAGCTTTCAGAGTACGGTAGTGTAAAGGCCTGGAAAGACGATCTTTATAAGAAAACCGTGTTTACGGACAAGGCAAGGGTGGCGGCGCTGACCAAGGACGATCTTGAGGCCCTGTACAAGGATCCGGCGTATGAGCTGCACAACGCTTTCATGACCTGGTACGCCGGGGAGATCCGTCCGGTGGTCGATAATCTCAACGCCAAGATCCGCCTCGCCAACCGGGACTATATGAGAGGCCAGATGGCCTTTGAGCCGGACAAGGCCTTCTATCCGGACGCCAACCTCACCCTCAGGGTAGCCTACGGCAATGTGAAAGGGTACAGTCCCGCCGACGGGGCTTACTATGCCCCGGTCTCGACCCTCAAAGGAATCATAGAGAAGGACAATCCGGAGATATTCGACTACAACATCCCCCAGGTTTTACGAGACATCTACGCTGGAGGAGGCTACGAGGACCAGCCAGTCTGTTTCATCGCCACCAATCACACTTCTGGCGGGAACTCCGGCTCTCCGGTCATCAACGCGGACGGGAATCTCATCGGAATCAATTTCGACCGGGTCTGGGAGGGAACGATGAGCGACATCGCGTTCGATCCCGAAGTATGCAGGAACATATCCCTGGACATCCGGTATCTCCTTTTCGTTGTGGACAAGGTCGGACATGCCTCCTATCTGTTCGACGAGATGAATTTCGCTGATTAGGATATTATGAAGAGATCCTTCGCCGGGTTCCTGATGCTGTGGATACCCGCCATGATGTCGGCCCAGGTGGGCGTCGACCGTTTTTTTCTTGACATGAGGACATCTTTCCACCAGGAGACTGAGGATGGAAAGTACAACAGCCAGATGATGGGGGAGTATCTCAACCTCCATCTGCTGGGGCATATTACCCCGAAGATTGACTACAGGATCCGCCAAAGGCTCAACAAGAAAGTGTTCGATGAGCTCAACATGTTCAACGCCACCGACTTCATGTACTTGAACTGGCAAGCTACGGACAGGTGGAGCTTCATGGCCGGAAAGCAGACCGTCCTGATAGGCGGGTATGAGTATGACTCGGCTCCGATCGACGTGTATTACTACAGCCAATTCTGCGATAATATCTACCAGTGCTTCACTTTCGGAATGTCAGCCACATATAAGTTCCTTCCCGGCCAGAACCTTGTGGCCCAGGTCTGCAACTCGCCCTTGTCGCTTGGTTTCCAGAGTATTTACGCTTATAACCTGGCGTGGAGCGGAGAGTTCGCGCCGTGGTGGCATACCATCTGGAGCGTGAACCTGGTCGAGGACCAGGACAAGTCTCCGATCAACTATATCTCCTTAGGAAACCGCTGGACTTTCGGGGATGTGCTCCTCGACCTGGATGTGATGAACCGGGCAGGCTTTAGCCAGAAAGGCTTCATTGGTACTGACATGTCCTTCATCTCAAAGTTTATCTGGAGCATAAACAACTGGAATGTCTGCGCCAAGGCGGGCTATGAGTTCAACAACGACCGCAATACTGACAAAGACGGCAGAGCCTACGATCTGGTGATCGCGCCAGGCACGGAGTATGTCTACGCTGGAGCAGGTCTTGAGTGGTTCCCGCTCCACAAAGACAATCTGAGACTCCACGCGGTCTATTACAGAGACAATTCCGCCCGCAAGAATAACCTCGAGATCGGAGTCACCTGGCGGGCGGACATTATAGGTCAGAAGTAGGAAAACATCACATCAAGTCCCTCTCCTTGAGCCATTCTACACTCTTGGCGATGCCTTCGAGGCGGCTCAGGCCCATACTGGGCTCGTCCTGCTCGACGCAGATCCACTTGACACCGGTCTCCATGGCGGTGAGAATGACCTTGTCCATGTCCATCTGGCCACAGCCCAAGGGCCTGTACTCGAACCAGCCGCCGTCATCTTTCATGGAGTTGTCGGTGTTGACGCCGATGAGGGCATAAGGGGCTGAGCTAAGGTGGCCTTCAAGCTTGTAGTCCTTGGCATGGATAATCGGAGTGCCTCCGTCGCCGTATCTTTTCAGAGTCTCGCTTACATCCTGGCCGGAATAGTCGCACCAGCAGACATCCAGCTCGTTCTGTAGGTTCTCGCGGACGTTGGAGCTGAAAATGGTGTCGTAGCCGAGAGTCCCGTCGGGAAGATTCACGAACTCGAAATCATGATTGTGGTAGAGCAGCTGGAAACCAGCGGCGCGAACCTTCTCGCCAACCTCGCCGATCTTCGCGACAGTCTTCTTGAACTGCTCCGGATCGACTCCGGGACGGCTGGCCTCGTCCATATAAGGGAACACGATGTACTGGACACCGAGGATGGTGTTCTCCTCGATGACTTTGTCGATGTCATTGATCATCTGGTCAAATGGCACGTGGTTAGAGAAGGGGATGAGTCCGAGCTCGACGCACCAGCGTTTGACCTGTGTCACGGAGTTGCCGTAATACTCCCCGTAGAACTCCACTCCGACAATGCCCATCTCACTGATTCTCTTGAGGGTACCATAGAAATCGGCCTCCATGTCGGTACGGACGCTGTAGAGCTGGACTCCGATGGGAAGTTTCTTTGGGAAAACGGTCTCAGGTGCTTTCTTGCCGGAACATCCGGCCAGCAGAAGAGCGGCGGCAGCGGCGGCCACCACGCCAAGGATCTTATTTCTCATATAAACACAAAATGTTGGTTATCGCGAATTTAGCTATTATTCGCCGGAATTCAAACCGGACTCGTGGTGATCTTTTATCTTTCTCACCGGGTCGCATGTCAGGCCGATTCCGAGTTTGTTGAAAGTCTTGCGGTCAACCTCGCTGAGCATCACCGTCGAGTGGACCTGCGCCCCGGACAGGTTCGGGAGCTGGTCGAGGGCGAACTTGCAGTTCTCGTCGATAAGGCTCATCATCGAGATAGCCACCAGCACCTCATCGGTGTGGAGGCGGGGATTGCGCCCGTGGAGGTAGGTGACTTTTGTCTTCTGGATCGGCTCGATCATGGTCTGGGGGATCAGCTTCACGTTGTGGGCAATGCCGGCGAGATGTTTAAGGGCGTTGAGCAGCAGGGCGGCGCTTGGGCCGAGAAGCGAGCTGGTCTCACCGCTAAGGATCGTGCCGTCGCAGAGCTCTATGGCCGCGGCAGCCAATCCGGAGCGCTCCATCCTTTCCCTCGCGGCGACGGTGGATTTCCTGTATGCCGTGGTGATCTTGGCCTTCTTCATCAGCAGGGCCAGCTTGTTGACCTCACTTTCCGCCGCCTTCCCGTCGGCGAAATTGCAAACAGCCGCATAATAACGCCTTATGATCTCCTGGAGAGAAGCCTCGCGGCAGACATTGTCATCGCTTACGCAGAATCCGGCCATATTCACGCCCATGTCCGTGGGAGACTTGTATGGAGAGTAGCCGTAGATGTCGTCGAAGAGGGCGTTCATCACCGGGAATATCTCCACATCGCGGTTGTAGTTGACCGCCGTATCGCCATAGGCCTCAAGGTGGAAAGGGTCGATCATGTTGACATCCTCCAGATCCGCGGTGGCGGCCTCATAGGCCATATTGACAGGATGGTTGAGCGGGAGGTTCCAGATAGGGAAGGTCTCGAACTTGGCGAAGCCGGCCTTGACACCCCGCTTGTTCTCCTGATAGAGCTGGCTGAGACAGACCGCCATTTTGCCGCTGCCCGGTCCGGGAGCTGTCACCACGATAAGCGGGCGGGTGGTCTCGACATAGTCGTTCTTCCCGAAACCATCCTCGGAGTCGATCAGGGCGACATTGTTCGGATAGCCCTCGATGGTGTGATGGTAATAGACCTTGATTCCCATTCCCTCAAGGCGTTTGCGGTAGGCCTCGGCACTGGACTGGCCGTTGAAGTGCGTGATCACGACACTGTTGACACTCAGGTCCCTGGCCATGAATTCCTCCCTGAGGCGAAGCACATCCATGTCGTAGGTGATCCCGAGGTCGCTGCGGACCTTGTTCTTCTCAATGTCAAGCGCGCTGATCACGATGATGATCTCGGCCTCGTCCTTCATCTTCATCAGCATCTTGAGCTTGCTGTCCGGCTCAAAGCCCGGAAGCACGCGGCTGGCGTGGTAGTCGTCGAAAAGTTTTCCGCCGAACTCCATGTAAAGTTTGTCGCCGAATTGGGCAATGCGCTCCTTGATGCGCTCAGACTGGATCTTGAGGTACTTGCTGTTATCGAACCCGTATTTCATAAGAGACTTGTTTTGAATACGGGCTGCAAAATTAAAAAAAAATCACGATATTGCCCCTGTATATTTAAAAACACTTTTCAAAAAATGATAGCTCCAATTTATGCCGCCTCCCCAGCTCGCTATGATTCAATGAGTTATCGCCGCTGCGGCAAGTCGGGGATACAATTACCGCTCCTCTCTCTTGGGCTTTGGCACAACTTCGGCTCCAGGAAACCCTTCGAGGATGTCAAGGACATGGCATGCCATGCTTTTGACCATGGAATCTGCCATTTTGACCTCGCCAACAATTATGGGCCTGAGTACGGTACCGCCGAGGAGAATTTCGGCCGGCTGATGGATACTGTTTTCAGGCCATACAGGGACGAGCTTCTCATCAGCTCAAAGGCCGGATACGACATGTGGCCCGGCCCGTATGGCAACTGGGGCTCCCGCAAGTACTTGATGGCCAGCCTCGACCAGAGTCTCAAGAGAATGAGGCTGGACTATGTGGACATTTTCTATTCCCACCGTTTCGATCCGGCCACCCCCATCGAAGAGACAATGCAGGCTCTTGTGGACATAGTCCGTCAGGGCAAGGCCTTGTATGTAGGCATCTCCCGCTACCCCAAGGAGGAGGCCGCGAAGGCATACGAATATCTCGCCGGCCACGATGTGCCGTGCCTGCTTTACCAGGACCGTTACAACATCCTCGACCGCGTGCCTCAAGATAACGGGCAAGTGGATCTGGCCTATGGAAAGGGAGTGGGATTCATCTCCTTTTCACCGCTCCAGCAAGGTCTGCTGACCGGGCGTTATCTTGATGGTATCCCCTCGGATTCGAGGATGGCGAGGAACACCTCCCTGAAGCGTGAGACTCTGACCCCGGAACTGTTGGACACCCTGCGCTCCCTGAATGACATAGCCGCCCGCAGGGGACAGAGCCTCGCCCAGATGTCCCTCTCCTGGTTGCTCTCTGACCCCAGAGTCACATCGGTCATCATCGGAGCCAGTTCCGTACAGCAGATTGATGACAATCTCAAGTCTTTGGATAACAGATACTTCTCGGATGAGGAGCTGAATGAGATCGATTCCCTTTCCCTCAATTTGAACTTTGCCTTATGAGACGTTTGATAATAATCGCGCTGACTTTTGTGTCGGCTGTTTCCCTTTTGCGGGCGGAAGTCACCGCCAGGCCATTGCGGGTGGCCGTCGCTGGTGTGACACACGACCATCTCGGCGGGGTGGTGTCGCAGCTCGGGCAAGGAGACATCCAGGTCGTCGGAGTCTGGGAGTCCGATCCGAGATATATTCACGACAACGCCCTCTCAAGGTCGCTGCCCGGAGATCTGTTCTACTCCGATCTTGGTGAGATGCTGGACGCTACCCGCCCGGAGGCGGTCGTCGCCTACGGTTCCACCAAGGAACACCTGGCCGTGGTCGAGGCTTGCGCTCCCAGAGGCATCCACGTGATGGTCGAGAAACCTCTGGCCACCACTGTGAAAGATGCCCGGAGGATGGCGGGGCTGGCCAGGAAATATGGGATCCTTCTCCTCACAAACTATGAGACCACCTGGTACGCCTCCAACCGGTATGTCAAAGACCGGATTGAGGCCGGCAAGATCGGGGATATATTCAAGATCGAGGTATATGATGGCCATCAGGGACCGGTCGAGATAGGTTGCAGCCAGAAGTTCCTGGACTGGCTGACGGATCCCGTCCTGGACGGGGGAGGGGCTGTCATGGATTTCGGGTGTTACGGATCCAATCTGGCCACCTGGATCCTGGGCGGCAGAAAGCCCGCGAGCGTCTATGCTGTCCTCAACACAAACAAGCCCTCGGTCTATCCCAAGGTGGATGATGACGCCACCATCACACTTGATTATGGTGGGGTAACGGTCGAGATTAACGCCTCTTGGTGCTGGCCATATAACCGTAAGGATATGTTTGTGTATGGCATGGAAGGTCTTCTGTACCAAGCGGATCCGAAGCTTGTGGAAGGCGGGGCGAAAGGTGAGTGGACCGAGGCCCCGGATCTTGAGGCCCCATACGACAATCCCTTCCATTATCTCGCGGCCGCGGTGAGGGGAGAGATCACCGTAGCCCCGGAAGACCTTTCTTCCCTGGAAAACAACCTCGTGGTGGTAGAGATATTGTCGGCCGCGGTCAAGAGCGCGGCCAGCGGGAAACCCGTGAGGATCAAATGACCGTGGTGTTAGACATGTACCAGACCGCGGGAGTGGGTGTCCTCTCCCTGCTGCTGGGTATGCTTTTCACCCGTAAGATCCCTTTTCTCAAGAGGTTCTGCATCCCGGCTCCGGTGTCGGGAGGTATAGTCATATCCCTATTGGCCCTGGCCGCTCGTCCGGTTTTCAGGCTGGACCTGGATTTTGACGGGACAATCAAAGACATCTGCATGACGCTTTTCTTCACTTCCGTGGGCTTCCAGTCCAATATGAAGGCTTTGAGGAGGGGTGGCAAGCCCCTTGTCGTGATGGTCATCCTGGTGGCCGTCCTTATCGTGTCCCAGAATCTCATCTCGGTCGGAACGGCCAGTGCCATGGGACTGGATCCTCTTCTGGGCATGGCGGCCGGATCCATACCCATGAGCGGGGGCCACGGGACCTCAGGGGGATTCTCCCCGGTCCTTGAAAGCATGGGCCTTTACGGAGCCTCTTCCATCACAATGGCGTGCGCGACCTTCGGGCTCGTGGCCGGGTCCATGACAGGAGGGCCGCTCGCTGAACTGCTGATCCGCAGACGTCACCTGGCGCGAGAGTCCGGATCGAGGGACATAATGGAAGGCCTGGAAGGAAGCGAGGCCTCCCCGGAGTCGAAACTTGAGCGTCCCCAGTCCGGTGAGCGGTCTTTCAGGGAATACACCAGAGCCGTGTACATGCTTGTGATCGCCATGGCTTTGGGGATGTGTCTCAGCAAGTTGCTGGCATTGACTGGGATAACCTTCCCGACATATTTCGGCGCCCTGATAGCCGCATGCGTGATCAGGAACCTCGTCGAGGGTTTCACGGACGGGGAGAGATTCCTCGCGGTCGAGAAGATCGTGTCGCTCGGGGACATTTGCCTGTCCCTTTTCCTCGGGATCGCCATGTCCTCTCTCAAGCTCTGGGAGCTCGCCGGACTTGCCCTGCCACTTTGTGTCATCCTGCTCGCGCAGGTTGCCTTCATGGCCGTCTTCGCGGTGTTCGTGGCTTTCAGGTTTCTGGGCAAGGACTACGATGCCGCCGTACTTGTCAGCGGCCTCTGCGGTTTCGGGCTCGGCGCCACGCCGAACGCCATGGCGAACATGTCGGCGGTCTGTTTCAAATACCATTACGCTGTCAATCCCTTCATCATTGTCCCGATCATCGGAGCCATGTTCGCGGACATCATAAACACCGCCGTGGTGACAGCGTTCCTGAATATTATCTGACAAGTCGGCTATTATTTTGAAGATGAGTGACAGCAAGAATATTCTGCTCGAGGAGATGACACGCTTTGCCGATCCTTCGCAGGTGGCTGGGCTGGCGAGGTTTTTCAAGACTGGTCCCGGGGAATATGGCGAGGGAGACAGGTTTCTGGGAATCAAAGTTCCCGTGACGAGATCGGTAGTGAAAGAATGTTGGAGGCATGTGGGCTTCTCCGAGTTGGAGGAGTGTCTTGACAGCGAGTATCACGAGATCCGTCTGGCGGGGCTTCTTGCCCTGGTCGAGATGTTCTCCCACTCAAAATCCAATGTGGCCAAGCGGAAGGACTGCGTGGATTTCTATCTCTCCAAGACCAGCCGGATCAACAATTGGGATCTTGTGGATCTGTCTTGTTATCAATTACTTGGAGTGTGGTTGCTCGACAAGGAGCGCTCATTGCTCCACGACCTCGCCCGGAATGGGGAGACAATCTGGGAGAGACGTATTGGAATAGTCAGCACTATGACCTTTGTCAGGAACGGCCAGCTGGAAGACACTTTGTCGATAGCTGACATCCTCCTATACCACCCTCACGACCTGATCCACAAGGCGGTCGGCTGGCTTCTCAGGGAAGCCGGGAAAAAGGACAAGGAAGCCCTTGTGGCGTTTCTTGGTCCGCGCGCCCGGTCAATGCCCAGGACAATGCTGCGCTACGCTATCGAGAAGTTCCCTGAGGATGAGAGGAAAATATATCTTTCTAAATAAGGGAGAGGGCGACATCCATCATGTTGGTGAATGTGTTCTGCCTCTGCTCTGATGTTGTGGCCTCGCCGGTCATAAGGTGGTCAGAGACAGTGAACAGAGCGAGAGCCCTGTTCCCGGAGCGAGCCGCGTTCATATACAAAGCCGCGGCCTCCATCTCCACGGCCAGAACGCCCATGTTGACCCATTTCTCGATATGGGGATTATCATGATAAAAGATGTCCGAGGACAGCACGTTACCGACTTTATGTCTGTAACCAAGTTTCCCGCAAGTGTCCACGGCTCTCACCAGGAGATCATAATCGGCTATCGGACAAAAAGTTCCCGGAAGTCCAAACTGTGCCCCGTAATTCGAGTCCGTGCACGCGCCCATAGCTATCACCAGGTCGCCTATCCGCAGATCCTTGCTGTATGCTCCAGCCGAACCGACGCGGATGATGGACTTGACGCCATAAAAGTTGAAAAGCTCGTACGTGTAGATCCCTATCGACGGGATACCCATGCCGTGGCCCATCACGCTCACTGGCCGGCCGCCGAAGGTGCCGGTGAATCCGAGCATACCGCGGACATTATTGAACTGGACGGGATTGTCGAGATAATTATCAGCCATGAATTTGACTCTAAGCGGGTCACCCGCCATGATGACAGTCTGGGCTATGTCGCCTTCCTTGGCGGAGATGTGGGGTGTGGGTGTATTGCTCATATTAATCTGTGGTTTTCGCGAATATACCTTTTATTCAGTTAA
>JAFVED010000177.1 GCA_017478125.1 Bacteroidales bacterium
GACGGCGGTGAGCGCGATAGACATCCGCCAGGGGGTGCTGACGCCCACAGTGAGGCGTGCGGCGGAGACTTATGCCGGGTTCGCAGAGCATGAGACCATCATCGAGTGCGATTTCAACACGACGATAGAGACCATTGTCGGCACGGTGGAGGGATACATTAGGCAGACCAGCGTAATACCTGTTGTTATTGTCGATTATCTCCAGATTATCCAGCCATTGGAGAGAGGGAGTACGAAGGACGCTGTGGATGGCCATGTGAAGGCGCTGAAGAAGCTCCAGACGAAGTATGACCTTGTGCTACTGGTGATAAGCAGCCTGAACCGTCAGAACTATCTGACGCCGATAGATTTCGAGAGCTTCAAGGAGAGCGGTGGGATCGAGTACACGGCGGATGTAATCTGGGGCCTTCAACTCCAGGTGATGAACGAGGAGATGTTCAATCATCGTGAGAATATCAAAGAAAAGCGGGAAATGGTGAGGAGAGCAAAACGGGCCAACCCTCGAAAAATAGAGCTGGTGTGCCTGAAGAACCGCTATGGCGTTAGCTCCTATACCTGTGGATTTGATTATTACGCAAGCTATGATTACTTCAAGCCGGACGGGAAGTTCAAGGAGGAGATTGGCGATGGGCAGTTGGCGTTCCGGTTCAAGAGGATATAGCTTCTGGTGTCGTTAAGGGCCGAGCTTGCGGCGTAGGGCTGCAATATCGTTATTTGGAACGCCGATGCGGAGCAGGTATCTTTCTGCGGCAGCGGAGAGGTTGATACCGTTAATGTTCTTGACGCCGAAAGCTAAAGCAAGGGAAGCCCGTATTTCGTTATTGGCGATGAAGTTATAGTCCTTTGTTCCTGGTTTAGTGCCGAAGTAGTTATAGAACGAGACAAGATAATCGGCGGTAACTTCTTCGACGGAAGCGCCCATTAGACATTCAAGGATGGCGCAGACAAACCCCGCCCTGTCTTTCCCCGCGTCGCAGTGAATCAGGAAGGGTGGCTGACTGTGAGCCATGAGGCTGATGCCTTTTGCCAGCTTTGTTTTGAACTTCTCTGACTGGTATTTCCAGTTCAGATTGAGCCTGAGTATGCTCTGAATGCTGTAGTAGCTGTCCTGAAAGCCTTTGTAGCCCACCAGCCTTTTCTCTGTGTCAGCGAGGTTTACAAAGGTCCTTATCCCTGCGGCTCTTGCGGCGTTATCGGCGATAATATTTCTGTTGCCCCAAGGGTTGATGGGCGAGGATGAGCGATACAGCTTTCCTTTCCCTATGCCGGTGGTAACGACGGCACGGAAGTTGGCAAATTCCTTGTCGGTCAGGTGGGGATAGTCTGCCCTGTTGTTGCTGCGTCTCTTTGAGAGGCTGCGATAGAAGTTCCGGCTGTAAGAGTTCCCTTGCTTTTTGCTGCGAGTGGTTATGGTTTTTGAAGCGGAGCGGGTTTGACTTCCTGCCACAGAGGTCGTGTCCAGGCTGAATACACAGGCGATCAGGATAAGAGCGAGCCAGATTTTTTTCATGTTATAGTCCTCGCGTTCACAGGCTTATTTTGAGCCTCATGTGGGAAATGACATCGTAGAGATGTTCCTCCCACTCGGTCAGGGAGTTTCCATGAAATAGGTTGACGGAGTATTTTTGCTGTAGGTTCCAGATGGCTTTCTTCCAGCGACGGGACAGCCATTTGTCCCGCGTCCCACCGAGGTCGGCAAAGGTGAGCTGACGGGCATAGTCGCTGCTAAGGTTTTGGAGACTTATTCCAATGAGGCGAATGGAATTTGTGACGGTGCCTTTGAGCAAGGGAACGGCGGCCATGAATATCTCATAAGCCTGACCGACGCTCTCCCCGCTGTGCGACCGGGTGATGGACTTCATATCGCTATATGTGAGCTTGAGTGTGACGGTTCGGGAGTACAGGTTCAGACGGCGCAGCCTCGTTTCAAGCGAGATGGCCAGGACCATCAGGACATCTTTGAGAAAGCCGTAGTTCATGGTATCGCGCTGAAAAGTGATCTCTCTGCCAATGGACTTTGCGTCGGCCTCCTCGAAGTGCGTAACGGGGCGCTCGTCAATGCCAAGAGATAGGTCGGCGATGTATTCTCCGACCTTGCCGAGCAGGGAGATGACTTTCTGGCGGTTGTTCTGGACATCACGGACGGTTAAGATTCTCGCTCCTTTGAGCTTCTCGGCTGTCTTTTCGCCGACGCCGTAAAGGACCTTGACATCGCGGTCAAGGATGAGGCTGACGAAGGCTTCCGGCGTGGGAATC
>JAFVED010000178.1 GCA_017478125.1 Bacteroidales bacterium
CGCTCTCGCTTCCGAGAAGAAGGAGGCCAGGAAGTCCACTCGCCGCAGCCGCTCCAAGAAGGCCGAACCCAAGGCGGAGGCCGCCGAGACTCCGGTTGAGGAGCCTAAGGCTGAGTAAGCGGGCACATCTATCTGTACCGAGCGGGTTCCGGAATGAAACTTCATTCCGGAACTCGTTGTTTTATAATTAGTTACTGCTACCCCCCCCCATAAAAAATGTTTTAAATCGCTTGTTTTGTAGAGAAAAATCACGTATCTTTATTAAGTTTTTGGTTAAGTGAAAATTATTTTTTTGTCTTATACCACATTTTTAATTAATCACCTTTATGAAACGAGTCTTTACTATGTTGCTCGTCGCTGTCCTCTCCGCCTCTTGGGTGGGAGTGACTTCACAAGCGGCAAACAGTTCCGCTGGTATCCAGCAGGACGGGAAAAAACATGTTTCAGGAATTGTCACTGACAAGTCAGGCGCTCCGGTGCCGGGCGCGTCGGTGATGATCCCCGGTACCAGCACTGGCACTGTCACCGGTGTCGATGGCCGTTACGCTCTCGATGTTCCCGCGGGTACGAGAACCCTTGAGTTCGGCAGCCTTGGTTATGCCACTGTCCAGGTGTCCCTCGGCTCCGGCAGTGTGTACAACGTCTCCCTTGATGAGGATTCCACCCTTCTTCAGGAGTCCGTGGCGATTGGTTACGGCACGATGAAGAAGACTGAGGTCGCGAGCGCCATCTCCTCTGTCAAGGAAGAGAATTTCGTCAAGACCCCAGGCGCCAATGCCGCGGATCTTATCAAGGGCAAGGTTCCTGGTCTTGTGGTCAACAACCCGGATGGCAACCCTGTCTCAAGCACCCAGATCTCCCTGCGTGGAGCCACTACCCTCAAGGCCAGCACAGCTCCGCTTGTGTTGATCGACGGTATCCCCGGCAGTCTTGACCAGGTCTCTCCGGACGACATCCAGTCCATCGATGTGCTTAAGGATGGTTCCGCCGCGGCTATCTACGGTACCCGTGGTACCAATGGTGTCATCATCATCACGACCAAGAATGCCCAGGGCGAGTTGCCCACGACTGTCGATGTGAACGCTTATGTGTCCACCCAGCAGATCACAAGGGCTCTTCCTTACATGTCCGCCGCCGAGTATCGCCAGCTCGGACAGGGGCATGTCGGATTCCACGATGACGGAGCCTCCGTCAACTGGCTGGACGAGGTCACCCGCACCCCGATCTCCCAGATCTACAATATCAATCTCAAGGGTGGGACCAAGCAGACCAACTACATGGCCTCTTTCGAGTATAGGGGCATGCAGGGTATTATGAGAAAGTCCGACAACAACATGATGTTCCCCCGTATCGAGGTCACCCACAGGATGTTCGACAATAAAGTCAAGATCAACGCCTCGGTCAACGGCTTCCGCATGAAATACCACAATGGTTCCGACGGCGGTCCTTTCAACTCCGATGTCTATAACAACATCAACTACAACCCGACGACCCCGGTGTACCAGCCTGACGGCTCCTATTCGGAGAATACGGGTATAACCGACTACTACAACCCCGTGTCCCTGCTGAACGAGACCAAGGGTAACACCGAGGCCACGATGCTCAGGATGATGGGCGCTGTCACTTACACTCCTGTCGTGGGACTGGATTTGAAGGCTCTGGTCTCATCCAACGTTTACAATCAGATGCAGGGTCACTATGAGACCCACGCCCACTCCTACAATGCCCGTACCCCGAAAAACGGTTTCGCTTCCAGGGGAACCTACCGCGGACAGCAGGACCTTATGGAACTCACCGCCCAGTGGCAGAGCACGGTCGCCAAGGATCACCACTACACCGTCCTGGCCGGATACTCCTACCTGCGCAATGAGTCCCAGAACTACTGGATGCAGAACTCCGGCTTCGCGGTCGATGACTACGAGTACAACAACATTGGAGCCGGTACCCAGATCAACTCCGGTTACAAGAGCGGCTACATGAACATGTCCTCCGACAAGGGTGAGGATAGCCTGATCGGTTTCTTCGGCCGTGTCAACTACAACTACAAAGGCCGTTATATGCTCTCCGGCTCACTGCGCCGTGAGGGTTCCACCAAGTTCGGTGAGAACAACAAGTGGGGTAACTTCTGGTCAGCTTCGGCGGCTTGGAATGTCAAAGAAGAGGCTTTCCTGAAGGACAGCGACATTGTCAGCGCCCTCAAGTTGAGAGTCGGTTATGGAGAGACCGGAACCGAGCCCTCATCCCGTTATATGTCCCTGAACACCCTCTCATTCGGCACCAACGCCTATTTCAACGGCGGGTTCAACCAGACACTGATGCCGAACAAGAACGCCAACCCTTACCTGAAGTGGGAGCGCAAGCATGAGTGGAATGTCGGTGTGGACTTCGGCCTGGTTGACGACCGTGTCACCGGCAGCATAGACTGGTACAGACGCAAGACCATCGATCTTCTTTGGGACTATACGGTCGCCACTCCTCCTTACATCTACAGCTCCATGACCGCTAACGCGGGTTCCATCCTGAACACCGGTATAGAGGTCGGAATCGGAGTGGATGTGATCCGTGAGAAGGATTTCACCTGGAACACCTCGATCAACTACTCCCACAACCGCAACGAGCTTCTCAGCTTGTCTAATGACAAGTTCCAGGCTTCCGACTATTCCGACCAGGGAAGCACCGGCGAGCCTATGCAGCAGACGACCCATCGTCTCCAGGTCGGGCAGCCACTTGGAAACTTCTGGGGCTTCAAGAGCGTCGACATCGACAACACCGGCCACTGGATCATTGAAGGCGAGGACGGTCAGCCGAAGTCCATCAACGACCAGCAGCCGACCGACAAGCAGGTTCTCGGAAACGGTATCCCCTCACATTATCTCAACTGGAACAACACCATCCGCTGGAAGAACCTTGATTTCTCCGTCAACATGCGCGGGGCATTCGGTTTCCAGATCCTGAACCTGACAGCGATGAAGTGGGCAGCCCCGACGATGATGACCCGCGGCAATGTCCTGAAATCCGCTTTCGACAAAGTCTACGGGAAGGCTGTGCTGGCTGACGACCAGCCTTGCCAGTACGTGAGCTACTATGTCGAGGATGGTGACTACTGGAAGATCGACAACATGACTCTCGGATACACCTTCGACTTCAAGAGCAAGAACATCCGCTCTATCCGTCTGTTTACGACCCTCCGCAATGTCGCCACCATCACCGGTTACTCCGGACTCGACCCTGAGGTCTCCGTGACCGGTCTTACTCCTGGTGCCGACAGCTACTACCGCTATCCGGCCACAAGGTCCTATACCTTCGGTGTGTCATTCAAATTTTAATCGGACCGCGTTATGAAAAAGATATTTTTAGCCATATCACTTGTCTGCGCTTTCTCTTTCACGGCTTGTACTGACCTGTCAGAGCAGGTTTACAGTTCTTTGACGCAGAGTTCATACCAATACTCTCCGACAGATCTAAGGCCGGTCATAAGCGCTTGCTATACTCCAATGAGGAGCTACCAGAGCCACACAGGCCTCTGGGCGATGGATAATACCACCACGGACGTGCTTGTCATGCCGCCGAACTCGACCGGATGGGATGACGGTGGACGTTACCGTCGTATGCACTACCACTCATGGAACTCCGAGCAGGGTGAGATTTCCTCGGCCTGGAACGCCACGTGGAGAGGCATCGGTCTTTGCAACAATGCTCTCAAGCAGATGGAGGACAACCAGCTTGGTCTGGACGGCGCCACACAGGCTGCCGCCATCGCTGAGCTCAGGGCTCTCCGCGCTTTCTACTACTACATCGTGATGGACAACTGGGGGGACGCCCCTCTCGTGTCTGAGCCCACACAGGAACTGCCGGCCAAGACTCCCAGGACCGAGATATATAACTTCGTGGTCAAGGAACTCACTGAGTCGATCCCTGCCCTTTCCGAGGTCCAGGGTGGAGCCCAGTATGGCCTGATGAACAAGTGGGCTGCCTACGCTCTCCTTGCCAGGACCTATATCAACGCCGAGGTCTTTACCGGTACCGCGCACTGGCAGGATTGCATCAGTGCCTGCGACCAGATCATCAACAGCGGCAAGTTCCAGCTTTCCGAGAATTTCAGGGACAATTTCCTCGCTGACCAGGCCAAGTGCGCCGCCAACAAGGAGATCATCTTCGCGATTCCGTTCGACCAGAGCCTGGCGACTGGTTTCAGCCTCCACCTGTATTCATGGGGAGCTCCCATCAGGCAGAAGTTCAACATCTCCGCCACCCCTTGGGGATCCGGATCGGCGATGGCTATCCCTCAGTTCATCGACACCTTCGACCCTGAGGACGGTCGTCTGGATGACAGCTTCCTCCATGGCGTGCAGTACAATTATGGAACCACCGAGCCGATCAAGTGCATCTACGACGCTATCAATGGTGTGTATCCCGATCTTGCCTACACCAAGGAGATCCAGAGCGGAAACTTCAACATGGAGTGGGAAGGCTACCGTATGAACAAGTTCGAGGTTCTGCCCAACACTCCCGGAAACATGGACAACGACCAGCCTATCTTCCGTTATGCCGAGATCCTGCTGATGAAGGCCGAGAGTCTCCTGCGCTCAGGACAGTCCGGTGCCGGAGCCCTCGTGACCCAGGTCCGTCAGCGCGACTTCAAGGACAATCCCGAGAAGGCCACTGTCACAGACGACCAGCTTAAGGAGAACTCCTCGTACCAGTACGGCTACTATGCGGCCGACTACGGCACCTCGATTACCCCTGGTGACACCTCTCCGATCCAGTTCGGCCGTATGTACGACGAGTACAAATGGGAGTTCGTATGGGAGTTCGGAAACAGGACCCGCTGCATCCGCTTCGGTGTGTTCACGAAGAAGAACTGGCTCTCACACGAGGCCAAGGGCGAGGGGGTCGCTGTCTATCCTATCCCGGAGAGCGCCCTTACTCCTAACCCGAACCTCGAGCAGAACCCGAATTACAAATAGGGTATGCTTCCGTTCTACAGAACATGAAAATGGAGGGAGGCTGACTGATTTTTTCAGCCAGCCTCCTTATTTTTCATTATATTGCGAAAGATTTTTAACACAAAACCCTATAATGAGACGGACTATTATTCGAATGGCGCTGGCGTTTCTGCCCGCTATCGTCCTTCTGTCCTGTGGAGGCTCCGGGAAGAAAGAGACCACTATGAAAATGATTACCCCTGTCAAATTCTCCGATGTCAAGATTGAGGACGGTTTCTGGACCCCAAGGCTCCAGAGTCACAAAGACGTGACCCTGAATGTCTGTATCGACCAGATCGAGAACCAGACCGGCCGTATCCGCAATTTTGAGAATGCCGCCAAGGGAGAGGGGGAACATTCGGGAATATTCTTCGATGACTCCGATGTCTACAAGGCTCTCGAGGGGATGGCATATTCCCTCCAGAACAACCCCGACCCTGTTCTTGAGGCGAAGTGCGACGAGTGGATAGCCAAATTCGCCGCCGCCCAGCAGGAAGACGGTTACATCAACACCTTCTACACCCTGACCGGCCTGGACAAGCGCTGGGACAACATGGACAAGCATGAGATGTACTGCGCCGGCCACATGATAGAGGCTGGAGTGGCGTATTACAACGTCACCGGGAAACGTGAGCTTCTGGATGTCTGCATCCGGATGGCCGACCACATGATGACGGTTTTCGGTCCGGACAAGCGCCATTGGGTTCCCGGCCACGAGGAGATCGAGCTCGCCCTCGTGAAGCTCTACCAGACCACCGGGGAGAAGAAATACCTTGATTTCGCGGAGTGGCTCCTCGATCAGAGAGGCCATGGCTACGGCACTTACGGGAAACTCATTGACCGTCCCTGGCCTCCTGTCTATTACCAGGATGATGTGCCAGTCAGGGAGATGAGCGAGATCGCCGGCCACGCCGTGCGCGCCATGTATCTCTACTGCGGCATGTCCGATGTCGCCGCCTACACCCACGACCAAGGCTACAGGGATGCCCTGGACCGCCTTTGGGATGATGTTGTCCTGAGAAACATGTACATCACCGGGGGAATCGGCCAGAGCGCCAGCAACGAGGGCTTCACGAATGACTATTCCCTTCCGAACCTCACCGCCTACTGCGAGACC
This sequence comes from Bacteroidales bacterium, assembly GCA_017478125.1. Taxonomy (GTDB): domain Bacteria; phylum Bacteroidota; class Bacteroidia; order Bacteroidales; family UBA932; genus Cryptobacteroides. The sequence goes on from JAFVED010000178.1 coordinate 6,103, forward strand.
TGCGCCTCTGTAGGCATGGTCCTCTGGAACTGGAGGATGAACCAGTTCACCGGAGACAGCAAGTATGTCGATGTCCTCGAGCGTTCGATGTACAACGGCGCCTTGGCGGGAATATCCCTTGCCGGCGACAGGTTCTTCTATGTCAACCCGTTGGAGTCTCTCGGGAACCACCACCGCCAGGCCTGGTACGGCTGCGCCTGCTGCCCGAGCCAGATCTGCCGTTTCCTCCCCTCTATCGGCAACTACATCTACGGTGTGTCTGACGGTGCCATCTGGGTCAACCTCTTCATAGGCGGCACCGCCGACATGAAGGTCGGTAACAAGGACGTGACCCTGACACAGACCACTGAATATCCTTGGGCAGGACATGTCGGACTCAAGGTCGGGGTAAAGGGGTCTCTCAAGACCCAGGTCAGGCTCCGCGTGCCCGGCTGGTGCGAGAGCTACACCCTCTCGGTCAACGGGGAGAGGATCGAGGCTCCGGTGGAGAAAGGCTACGCCGTCGTGGACCGCAAGTGGAAAGACGGGGATGTCATTGAGCTGAATATGGACATGCCCGTGAAAGTCGTCGCCGCCGATCCGAGAGTCAAGGAGGATGAGGGCATGAGGGCTGTCCAGAGAGGACCTCTCGTGTACTGTATCGAGGAGGCCGACAACAAGGTGGGCTTCGACGACCTGCGGATCGCCGAGGACGCTTCTTTCGACACCGCTTTTGAGGCTGACAAACTCCGGGGCATCGTGGAGATCACCGCCCATGTCGGAGACCAGACACTCAACTACATCCCTTACTATTCCTGGGACAACCGCGAGGCGGGGAAAATGAAGGTCTGGGTCCCGCTCGTTGACTAACGGATAAATGATCACGATATGAGAAAGATATTCATTTCCCTTTGTGTGCTTGTCCTTTCCGCCGTGGCTTCTTCGGCTCAGGATTACATCTCCAACAGGGCTCCGCTTCTGGAGAGCCGTTACATGGAGCTCCCTCTCGGAGCGATCAAGCCTGAGGGTTGGCTCAAACTCCAGCTCCAGGCCCAAGTGTCCGGTCTCACCGGCCACCTGGACGAGGTCTATCCCAATGTGGTCGGAAAACGCAACGCCTGGCTCGGAGGAGACGGGGACGCTTGGGAGAGAGGCCCGTATTGGATTGACGGCCTGCTTCCACTGGCCTACATCCTCGATGACCAGGCCCTGAAAGACAAGGCCCAGGTCTGGGTCGAGGCTATCTTGGGATCCCAGAAGGAAGACGGATATTTCGGGCCGGACACCGACAGGAGTCCGGAGCCTGGCCTCCAGCGGGACAATTCCCATGACTGGTGGCCCAAGATGGTAGCCCTGAAGATTATCAAGCAATACTATATGGCTACCCGTGACGAGAGGGTTATCCCATTCTTGGACAAGTATTTCCGCTACCAGCTCAAGATGCTGCCCCAGTACCCCCTCGACAACTGGACGTTCTGGGGAGCCCAGCGGGGAGGGGACAATCTCGAAATCGTCCTCTGGCTTTATAACCTCACCGGGGAGAAGTATCTTCTTGAGCTTGGTGAGCTTATCCATAAGCAGAGCACGAAGTGGAGCGAGATCTTCTATGACGGGACAATGCTCCGTACCCAGAACAGCATGCACTGCGTGAATCTCGGCCAAGGCTTCAAGGAGCCCGTCGTGTATTACCAGCAGAGCAAGGATCCCAAGCTTCTTGAGGCGATGCGCAGGGGGGAGAAGACCATCCATGACTATCTCGGCCTCCCTACCGGTCTTTGGGCGGGAGATGAGCTGATCAATTACGGGGACCCCGTGAGAGGATCAGAGCTTAGTACGGCTGTCGAGATGATGTTCTCGCTTGAGGAGATGCTGCGGATCACCGGGGATCCCCATTGGGCTGATTATCTTGAGAGGGTCGCCTACAACGCCCTCCCGACCCAGGCCAATGATGATTATACTGCCCGCCAGTACTTCCAGCAGACGAACCAGATCGAGTGTTCCCGCAACACGATGCGGAATTTCTCCACCCCTCACGACGACACGGACCAGGTGTTCGGGATCCTTAACGGTTACCCTTGCTGCACGACCAACATGCATCAGGGATGGCCAAAGTTTACCCAGAATCTCTGGTACGCCACAGATGACGGCGGACTGGCCGCTCTCGTTTTCGCTCCCTCGGCCGTTGAGGCCATTGTCGCTGACGGAGTGAGAGTCAACGTCAAGGAAGAGACATTCTATCCTTTCGATGAGACTGTCAAGCTGACCGTCAGCTTCCCTGACAAGAAGGTGAAGGGCGCGTGGTTCCCTATCAAGCTCAGGATCCCTTCCTGGTGCTCCGAGCCAGTCGTCAAAGTCAACGGCCAGGTCATAGACCAGGCTGTCGCCGCCGGTGGAACCGTCTCGGTCAGAAGGAATTGGGTCAAGGGCGATGTCGTCACCATCGAGCTTCCGATGTCGGTCAGCCGCAGCCAGTGGTACGACCGCGCCGCCGTGATCGAGAGGGGACCTCTCGTATATGCCCTCAAACTTTCCGAGAAGTGGACTAAAAAGGAGTTCAAGCCTGAGGAGAGGGTCCGCTACGGGGACTGGTACTATGAGGTGACCACTCCGGACAAGTGGAACTATTGCTTCTCCCGTCAGGACATCTCCGCCAAGAATCTCGGGGAGAAGTTTGTGCTGACCCGTACTGGAACTGACATCAGCAAGTATCCATGGAATGTGGAGAACGCTCCTCTGGTGATCAAATGCAAGGCCCGCGAGCTGCTTGACTGGAAAGAGTACAGGGGCTCGGCAGGCCAGATCCCGTTCTTCAC
>JAFVED010000179.1 GCA_017478125.1 Bacteroidales bacterium
AGGTGGGCTTGTCTATCGGCCACAACTTGTCGGCGGGCATCATTTTCCTCAGGGACTCTATCACCGGAAGGGTAGGGGCTCCGTATTCAGGATTGAAGCCGTCCACCCTGCTTCCCCGCTCGGAGGCCGTGTTGGTGTAGTGGCGCATCGGGTTGACCTGCTTATAGGGGCTCCCGTCGTGGATCCCGTCGCACTCCGACTGCATCTGGTAGGGGCGTGTGCCGTCGAGATATTCCAGAAGCTGGGGAGTCCCGCTCATCTCGGTGCTCTCGTTGGAGGCAACGTAGAAGATGATCGAGGGGTGGTTGCGGATCCTCTTGACAGTAGAGGCCACGTTGTTGAAATATATTGACTTATCGTGCGGATGCCTGGTGTCTCCGGTCATCCAGAACTCCTGCCAGACCATGATCCCGTACTCGTCGCAGAGTTGGTAGAAGAGGTCGCTCTCGGCGATGCCGCCGCCCCAGAGGCGAAGGAAGTTGATCCCTGACTGGTCGGTGTAGGCCATCTCTGTCCTCATCCTCTCGTCATCGGTCCGGAGCATGGCTTCGGGAAGCCAGTTGCTTCCTCGGATGAACATGCGCTTCCCGTTTACTATGAACACTTTAGACCTGTCGGGGGTGTCAGTGGTCACTTGAATATCCCTGATTCCGAAGGAGACTTCCTTAGTGTCTGAGACCTTGCCCCCGACGCTGACCGCCAGCCTCAGCTTGTACAGCTCCTGTGGGCCTTTGTTCTTTGGCCACCACAGGCGGGGATTCTTTATTGTGAGCTGGGGATATTCCTCAGGGGTGAAGGTGACGGTCGCCTCCTCGCCACGGATCAGGGAGACTTCCTTGCTGAAAGCGATCCCGGTGCCTTCGATCTCGCCGCTGACGACGCATGCGACTTTCCCGTTGTTCTGGAAGCCGCTGGCCGGGTTGACCAGGCCGATGCTGATTGTCTGTGAGGCCTCGTCAAGGGAGGGGAGGCTGAGCCTGGATCTCACGAAGGGGGAGTCCAGCCTGACCGGACCGGTCTTGAATACCTTGACAGATTTCCAGATGCCGGTGTTCCGGTCCCTGATGCCGTCGTCGAAGGAGAAGTCCCATCCGACCGTCATCAGCTGCGTGGTGTTCCAGCCGATGTCGCCGTCGCCCCCGTTGCGGTTTTCTCCGGGAGCCCCCCAGGTTTTGGGCATGGTCGTTCCGGGAATATCCACTGGCTTCACGAGGACCGCCAAGGCATTGCGGCCTTGCTTGACGGCGAAGTCGGTGATGTCGATGAGATCGTCGTTGAACATCCCGGCCATGACGCTGACAAGATGGCCGTTAAGCCACCATTCCGCCCTGTAATTGATTCCTTGTGGCTGAAGCCATAGTCTCTCTCCCTCAGTGAGTTCCGGGGTGTCAAACTCGGTTCTGAACCAGTATGTCCAGAGTTCCCTGCCGGTGTCGATGATGTCGGGAATCTTCTTCTCGGAGATCTTGTTGTTTGTTCCGTAGTAGGGATCCGGATAGACTCCGTTCTCCACCAGGGAGGTCAGCACCGTGCCTGGCACGATGGCCTCCATCCAAGCCGAGTCATCGAAACCGGACGCGGACATCGCCGCCGCGGTAGCCTCTGCCTCAGAGGCCCTGGCCATCTTCCAAGTGTACTCACCACCGTGACCAAGATGCGAGTCCAGAATCATTTCGGGAGTCTGCCCCCATGCTGTCGTCAACGCCAAGAACGCGGACAAAAAAACAGAAGTCGCTCTCATGATATTCATAAATCGTTGTCGTTCAGTCAATAATTTGGCATCCTCCGGTACATGTGGCCCAATGTCGCGCACCACATGTGCCGGAAATGACGCCTAAATGGTACATGTGGCTCAACGTCGCGCACCACATGTCAAGAGGTTCTGTTCCCAAACCACTGCCACCCTCGGCACGTTAAGAGGGGGGGACCGGAGCGAAGCGAGCGGTGGGGCCGCGAAGCGGCGGTTTGGGAACAGAACCTCTTGCGACAAATACTACTTCGTGCCGAAGATGCGGTCGCCGGCGTCGCCGAGGCCGGGGACGATGTACGCGTTGTCGTTGAGACAGTCGTCCACGGCGGCGGTGTAGATGTCCACATCAGGATGCTCGCTCTGAACCTTCTTGATGCCCTCCGGCACGCTCACAAGGCACATCAGCCTGATATTCGTACAACCCTTATCCTTGAGCATGGAGATGGCGTCGCAGGCGCTCCCTCCTGTCGCCAGCATCGGGTCGGTAACGATCACTAGCCGTTCCTGGATGTCCTCCGGCAACTTGCAGTAATACACCACCGGGGTGTGCGTCTCCTCGTTGCGGTACAGACCGATGTGCCCCACTTTTGCGACAGGAACCAGGGTCTGGAGACCTTCAACCATGCCCATGCCGGCGCGCAGGATAGGAACAATGGCGAGCTTGCGCCCGGAGACTGCCTTCGCTGTCATCTTGCAGATCGGAGTCTCGATCTCCACATCCTCGAGGGGGATGTCCCTGGTTACCTCATAACCCATCAGCAAGGATATTTCCTTGAGAAGCTCCCTGAAGTCTTTCGAACCGGTGTTCTTGTCTCTCATGATGGTCAACTTGTGTTGGACCATCGGGTGGTTGATAACATGCAATAAGCTCATGGTCGGTGATTATTTTTGATTATAGGAATTCCACGTCAGGCGAAGGGGACTTGCCCATCCGTTTCTGGAATCTCTCAAGAGACTTTATCCTGGTCTTCTCCACGTGTTTGCGCAGCTTGGTCTCCGCGGATTGAGAGAGGTTGGGAAAGCGTCTTTTCAAAGCGTTCAACCGGTTGAATATGAACGCCTCGGTGTGGCGCTCCCTCTTGTCGGCGTAAATATCGTCGAAGCCTATCATGATACCGGTCTCGATGGCGTCCCCAAGCTCGTCGTTGACGCACGAGCCCAGCATCTTCATCGTGGAGGATGTGTTTATGTACGAGTTGACAAGGGGAGGGATATTCGTGCCGAGTTTGCGGACAGCGTCTTTCAGGATACGATAGTCTTTCTTGACATCGTCTTCCCTGAGGATCAGATCCATAAGTTTCTGGTTTTCTGTCACCCTGATCTCCTTCTTCGGGCGAGCGAGCCCCTCCGGGTCTTTGAAATGCTTTTTCAGGAAGTGGATGATGAGATTGCGGGCAGTCTTGTCGTAAGAGGGGTAAATCGTCATCTTGCCGAGGAAGTACAAGGTCCCCGGGTGGTGCAGGATCACGGACGCTATCCCGTCCCAAAGGTTGTCCATGGTGAAAACAGACTTCGCCCCTGCCTTTGAGCTCTGGTACTCCGGAGCCACGAAAGACCGTCCCAGCTCCATGACATGTGGGAGGTACTTGTGGATGAAGTCGTCAGAGAAGCGGTACAGATGGGAGGACGTGATGTTCGGCTGGCCGTCCTCCTTGAGACGGACATCTTTACCCAGTATATAGCGGTAGCCACCGATTATCGCCTCAGCCTCAGGATCCCATACAATCAGTTGGCTGTAAGGGGTTTCCATGGTGTCATAGTCATCCAGGTCCAAGGCTTTTCCGGAACTCGCCCCGGCCTCCCGGTAGGAAACCTCCCGCAGACGCCCGATCTCCCTTAGGGTATTCGGGGAGTCTTTCCAGGAGACGACATACAGCTCGTTGCTGCCTTTGTTGGTGTCTCCGAGTTTTTTGTCAAGAGTAAGCTCCGCCTTGATCAAGGCCAGGTCCACAGGTTCGATGATCTGTTCCATATTAGTCCATCAGTTTCTTGTACTTGAATCGCTTGGGCTCGGTCTCGCCTAGGCGGGCCTTGCGGTTCTCTTCGTATTCGGAGTAGCTGCCTTCGATGAAATAGA
>JAFVED010000015.1 GCA_017478125.1 Bacteroidales bacterium
AGAACGCCTGGGCCCGGTTATCACCTTTACCATCCCGTTGTTCATCCGGAGTATCAATTTCTCCAGGTAGGATTCCCGCTTAACGTAGTCTCTCATATAGTGCTTTCGAAATATATTGCAAATTTACAATAAATTTCGACAGCGCAAAAACAGGGGACGCTTTTATTCCTGTCACGTTCCACCTCGCCCGCCAACGGTTGTTCTCGTTATTGGAATCAACGAATTGCTTTTATTGTTCTTGATTCACCTGTCGGATAGTGAGGGATTCACCATGCGATACCGCTCTTTATCGAATATGAGATTGACAACTCCGACAGGCCCTTTCTTGTTATGGATCAGTTCCACATCAAGGCGCTCAGTGGATTCGCAGTCGGGATCGAAATCCAGCAGCTTTGGCCTGTGAAGGAGCAGGATCCGGTCACAGTATTGCCCAGCGGAAGGGCAGCAGTACTCGAGGTCTGAGTACACCGGGCGTCTGAACTTATTTTGTGGCGGCCGCCTTACAGGGCTCAGTACGATGATAGTTACCTCGAAGGACCGCGCGATCTCTTTGAGGGACCTGAGATTCTCTTCAACTTCATCATCATGGGTCCTGCCAGAACGGGGCACCTCACCATCGGGCAGCATCAACTGAAGATAGTCCACGAAGATCAATTTCAGGTGAAGTTTCTCGACTAGTTCTCCGATTCGCTCTCGAAGATCTTTGGGGCGAATGCAGGGAGTGTCGTCAAAGAAGAGCGGTGCAGTGGACAGTGGAATAAGGGACGACTCCATCTCGAACCACTCCTGTTCGCTCATGCGCTCCGAGCCACACAGTTTCTTGTTGGAGACTCCAGACTCGGATATAATCAGTCTGTTTGTCAGTTCAACAGAAGACATCACCAAAGAGAAATAGGCCGTGGGGATGGCGAACTCTACTGCCGCGTTTCGAGCCATACCAAGGGCCAACGCCGTCTTGCACGAGGCGGGTCGTCCTCCGATAATAACCAGGTCCCCTTCATCCCATCCACGCGTCAGTCTATCCAGATCAGGATATCCCGATGGGATGCCAAAGATTAAATTCTGCCCTTTCTCTACAAGCTCCAGAGCACGGTTGATAGCCTCCTTGACATGGATGGGACCCTCCATTTCTTTCACTTTGTCTGTTGGCATATGTATGTCACGTTATTCTTCGTCAAGTCCCACGTTGAGCACCTCCCAGAAGCGTCCTGGAAGAGATACATTGTACAGAGTGACGGCCCCGACGAACAGCGGGGCGATTTCCTCCGGCGTGAACCCGGCAATGCCACAGCCGATCTCGGTCACAAGGAACCTCTTCTCGGGGTGGCTTCTGGCGAACTCGACGAACTCGCCCACGTATGGGGCGATGGTCTCGACCCCGCCCTGCATGGTCGGGATGGCGTAGCTCTGGCCCTGAAGACCGACACCCTGGCCCCATACCGCGCCGAAATGCATGAGGGCCATGGCCGCGGCCCCTCCGCCGTGGAAGCCCCTGAGGTTGCTTCCGAAGACGAAAACCTCATCTGGCTTGAGGTCAGTAATGAAATCATCCGTTATTCTATTCTTGTCATCCATATGCAAAAATATTCAAAAGTTATTAAGACTCTAAATAATTGGTGACCTAAGCTCGTAGGCGTAACGCATCGGCAGGTTGTCCGGCTCTATGTCATAGGCTTTCAGTGCCATGGGATCGCGTATCTATTTGAGATTATTCCTAACAGCCTAAGCATTTGTTTATCATCGCTTTGTGAATGATTGTATGATGGGTTCCAGTTCGGCCAGGGATTCTATCAGGACCTCCCGCTTCTTGGCGCCGTTCGCCGGACCGACTATGCCGGCGGCCTCCAGCTGGGACATCACACGGGCGGACTTTGCGAATCCCATCCCGAGGGTCGTCTGGAGATATGAGGTCGAGGCGTTCTGGTTCATGACCACAAGGCGGGCTGCCTCCTCGAAACGCTCGTCCAGACGCTTCATGTCAACCTGGCCACTTCCGTTGTCAGCACCTTCGTCACTAACCTCAGGAAGATAATACGGGGTGCTGAAGGACTTCCTGTATCCCTCCTGTCCCTCCACGGCTTTAGTGAGGGAGTCTATCTCGGAACTGCGGATATAACCTGACTGGATGCGCTCTGTGGTGGCATTTTTAGACAGGAGCATGTCACCCTTCCCGATCAGTTTCTCCGCCCCGGTCTGGTCAAGGATAACACGGGAATCGACATCGGTCTTTACAGTGAAGGCTATGCTCATCGGGAAATTGGCCTTGATCAGGCCGGAGATGACCTCACGGCGAGGGGTCTGAGTGGCGATCACAAGGTGGATCCCGCAGGCTCGGCCCATCTGCGCGAGCGAGATGATCGAGGTCATGATGCTTCTCGAGTGGGCCTTGCTGTCCGATCCTCCTGTACCGAGCACCAGTTGCGCGTATTCATCGATAATGACAACAAGGTAAGGCAGATACCGGTGACCGTTCTTGGGATTGATCTTACGGGTTGAGAACAGGTGGTTATATTCCCCGATCTCAGGTGTCCTGGCTTTCTCGAGGAGGTCATAACGGTCGGACATCTCCTGGCATAGGGAACGAAGGACAGCGTCAGCCGCCTTGGGCAGCTTCACGATGGAGCGGGTCCTCTCATCCTCCGCGGACTCGGCATCCGGCAAGACGGCGAGATAATGTGAATATAACCTGGAGTAACGGCTGAACTCGGTCTTCTTCGGGTCGATGAACACGAACTTGAGTTCGGAGGGACGCTTCGCATAAAGAAGAGAAGCGACAAGGACGTTCAGTCCCACTGATTTACCCTGTCCCGTTGCCCCTGCGACGAGAAGATGCGGGGCGTCCGCCAGGTCGAAGACCCTCACTTCGCCCGTCACCTTGCGCCCGATCGCCACGGGTAGGCTGGCCCGGCTCTCCTTGAACTCACGGCTTTCCACTAGCTCTTTCATGGAGACTATAGACCTCTGAATATTAGCCACTTCCATCCCGACACAGTCGTCCAGCAAAGATGAGATGAGTTTCCCGGACTTGAGCGCCACGGCGACATCGTCTGCGAGATTCTGGATGGCAGCGACCCTCACCCCTTTCGCCGGATATATCTTGTAGAGGGTCACCGTGGGGCCGGGTACCGCCTTGATATCCTCCACTTGAATATGATGGTCCGCTAGGGTCTCCCGGATCACGGATATGTTGCGCTCTATCTCGGACCTGGTGACCTCATGGTGGTCAGAACTCCCGTCCATAAGGATGGATGGGGCGGGAATCTCATAGTCCGGGGCCTCGTCGAGAGAACTGATCTCCTTCCTCGGCTCATTCACACTCGACGAACCTTTAGTTTTGGATGGTTTGGGCTTGGCTGCGGTCTTCCGCCTTGGCTCAGTCACAGGTTTCGGAGGCTCAACCTCTTTAACCACCTCACGGATGTACGGCTTATTGATAAAGAAACGGGCGGTGGCGATGATGGCGTCCATCCACGCGGCCAGGATCCAGAGGAAGAATGCGGCTGTCGTCACGGAATAGGACAGTGGCAGGCTTGCCGTCTTACCGACAAGCCATACCCCTATCCTTTGGCCCATCATCCCGCCAAGGCTAAGTGGCTCCGCGTCAACGGTGTGTTCCGTGAAATACAGCCAGGCTGAGGCTACCGCCGTCCCGACGAGCGAGATGAGAGTGACACGCCAGACCGACCACCGGGAGCGTCGCACCAGCAGTCTCACCAACAAGACAAGAGGGATGAGCGAGAGGATCCACGTCGCCCATCCGAAAAGTTTAATCATTACAATCTCAATCATATTAACAAATATATACCGCTCCTCTGTCAAAATCCTTCAGTCGTTGCTCTCAGCGAGGGTTACCGCATCAGGAACGGATACCTGTCGGTGCCGTCGAGGGCAAGGCAGGTGCCGCGGGCGACGGCCTTGAGGGGATCGTCGGCCACATGGAAGGGAATATTCACCTTGTCCGAGAAGCGCTTGGCGATGCCCCGCAGGAGGGAGCCGCCACCAGCCAGCCAGATCCCGCTGTGGGCGATATTAGAATACAACTCCGGAGGGATCCGCTGGAGAACCTTGATAATCTCACTCTCGATCTTCGAGATGGTCTTGTCTATGCAGGAGCAGACCTCCTTGTAGCTGATCGAGGCCTGGGACGGATGGGCCGTGACCATATTCCTGGCCACGACCACATAGTCCTCAGGCTCTTCATCCTCAGGCAGTTCCATCAGCACTGAGCCTACCGCGCACTTGATCTCCTC
>JAFVED010000180.1 GCA_017478125.1 Bacteroidales bacterium
ACAGTGTCTGGACCAACCAGCACACCCTGATCGCCGACAGGGCCCGCTTCGAGGTGATCGACGCCCAGAAGACCTACACTGACGGCTCGTACTGGATGGATGACGTCACCAATGTCCGGATCTCAAACTCCGACACCAAGACTCCTCGTCCGAGCCTCTCCGACCCTAACGACAATGACCGCATGAGCGACCGCTATGTTGAGGATGGAAGCTACCTGAGGGTCAAGAACGTGAGCTTGGGCTATACCTTCCCGAAGAGTTTCCTCACAAAGATGAAGGTTGATAACATCCGTCTGTACTGCAACATCCAGAACCTCTACACCTTCACCAAGTATCGCGGGTATGATCCCGAGGTAGGTGCCTCGACGCAGGATTCCACCGGTCTCACCTTCGGAGTGGACAACGGTCGCTATCCTTCCCCTATGACTTGCTCTTTCGGTGTCAATCTCACTTTCTAAATGATGGAGGGCAATAAAATGAAGAACATATTGAAATATACATTGCTGGCTGCCGCCATAGCCTTCGCTTCAGTCTCTTGCGAGAGTTTCCTGGACCGTCCTTCCGAGGACAGTTTCACCACAGGCGACTACTACAAGAACGACGAGCAGATGGAACAGGCTGTCAATTACATCTATGGCTCACCGTGGTACGACATCATCCGTTTCTACATCTACGGATCCGAGACGATGTGCGGCAACGTGTTCCAGGATAACAACGCTTACGCCACTCTTACGGTCAATGGTACGGACCAGGACCTCAAGAACATGGCCTACTCACTTTGGGCTGTCAACGCCCAGTGCAACACCGTGATCAACAACATCCGCAACGCCCAGACCCAAGCCAGCCAGGCCGCCAAGAACAAGGCCATCGGCGAGGCTCTCGCGTGGAAGGCCATGGCCTACTTCCTCCTTGTCCGCACTTTCGGGGATGTCCCGATCATCCACGACAACACCGAGGTGATCAAGGAAGCCAGCTACAATGAGCAGAGCAAGATCCGGAAAGATGATGTTTACGAGTATATAGTCATGACCCTTGAGAAGGCTATGGAGCTCCTTCCTAAGGATCCCAATATCGGCAAGTACAACCGCGTCGATTATTATGCCGCCGAGGGACTTCTCTCGAAGGTATATCTCGCCAAGGCCGGTGTCTCCGGTTCTCTTGACCAGGGCGACCTTACCAAGGCCCGTGACTATGCCAAGGATGTCATCGATAACTCTGGCCGCGGCCTTACTCCTGTCTATTCCGACATCTTCAGGCTCTCTCCGACCGTGTTCCAGCAGACCGGTGAGAACCTGTTCAGCTGGCAGTGGTCCTCGACCACAGGCATCTGGACGGCCCAGAACTCAATCCAGAGCGATGTGGGAATCACCGGCTTCAGTGAGTTCGGAGACCTGTGGGGAGGTTGGAAAGGTGTCTCCGTGGATCTTCAGGACGCTTTCGGTGTGTCCGCCACGGTCAACCCCGAGACCCGCGTGGACATTGATGACCGTCGTCAGGCCACTATGATGATGTTCGGCGACAAGTACTCTTACTTCTGGCAGGATCAGGGTGGCTTTGACTTCTACAGGTTCTTCTTCGACAAGGATTACTATCCCACCGGCCTGTCGGGCAATGCTTCCGGCGGGGCCTGGCAGAGCTCTACAGGGGCGAATTATTGCAAGCACTTGTTCGGTTGCGGATCTGACCACCAGAGCGCTCTGGGTGTCACCGCGGCCAACATGACCTACCAGTTGCCCACCCACATCCTCAGGCTCGCCGACATTTACCTGATCTATGCCGAGGCCTGTGTCCTGACCGGCGACAACGCCAGCGCCCTCACCTACGTCAACAAGGTTCGCGAGCGCGCCCATGCCGCTCCTCTCACTTACTGAACTATTGACGATGTCTGGAAAGAGCGCCGCCTCGAGCTTGCTCTTGAAGGTGACCGTTGGTACGATTTCGTCCGTCGCTCTTACTACGACATGTCCGGATGTATCTCAGAGCTTCTTGCCCAGCGTCGCTCAAACTGGAGCGGTCTCGCTGACGTTTACAAGAAATACGTCCAGGATGACGCCGAGAATTATGTCGGTCCCGGGGCCCATTCCTGGGATGTTTCCGCTGTCACCTACACGGGATCCGGCGACTTGAAGGATGTCAAGCCTGAGATGTTCACTATCCCGTTCCCGACGGAGGATGTCGTGATGAATCCAAATGTCGGCTCCACCGCGGAGGCGATTCATGTGGATGTACGCGAGACCTTCTCTTATGACTTTTAATCCTTACCGAGATGAAAGCTAACTCAAAATACACAGCCTTGATCCTTGGAGCCGTCCTTCTGGCTTCATGCGATTCCGTGGACTATCCTGACCGCTTCGTCCAGACATCCGGTGTGCCTACCGTGGACTTCATCCGCTACGCCGACAAGGACGTTGTGATCACCCAGGCCAGCATGGAAGAACTCGTGTGCATCGTCGGTGACAATCTCACCAGCGTCCATGAGCTTTATTTCAATGACCAGGCGGCCGTGCTCAACACGAGCTACATGACCGACAAGACTCTCCTTGTATCTGTCCCCAGGACCATGCCTTCTGTCCAGACGAACAAGATCTACATGATCACCAAGGACGGCCAGGAGGTCACTTATGACTTCACTGTCCTTCCTCCTGTCCCGAAGGTCTCGGGCATGTCCCTTGAATGGGCCCAGCCAGGGGAGAGCGTCAGCATCTACGGCTCTTATCTTTTCGATCCTGTCGAGGTCGAGTTCCCCGGAGCTGATCCCGTCAAGGCGGTCGCCGGAGACGGCTCCGCTGTCACTGTCGTGATCCCCGAGGGCGCCCAGCCTGGCAAGGTCAAGGTGACAACAGCCTCTGGTACCGCCCAATCCGTGTTCCAGTACAAGGACACCCGCGGAATGCTCTTCGACTTTGACGGCCTGACCGGCCTTGACAACCACGGTTGGAACGGTCACAATTCCCAGGACGATGACGGCACCGGAATCTCCGGCCGCTTCTTCCAGTTCGGTGACGGAGAGACCGCCCTTGACGGTTCCTGGGAAGAGAGTCACTTCTCATTTGTGTATTGGCCCGGCTCATGGAACACTCCTGAGAACTATCAGGATGGTGCCATGGGAACCCGACTGCTCGATCTGGCGGATTTCTCCGATTGGCAGAACATGGCTCTCAAGTTCGAGATATTCGTCCCCTCATCCAATCCTTGGAGCAACACCCCGATGCAGATCTGTATGGCCGGTGTCGATGTGGTCTCCTTCGGTGGCGAAGGCACTGATATCTACGGACACGCGGTGGCCGGAGCCAACAACATATACATGTCTGGTGACGGTGTCCCTTCGGCTCCCCGCGCGTTCTACAAGCCTTGGGAGGCCACAGGAAGTTTCGACACCGGTGACAAGTGGGTGACTGTCACCATACCGTTCACCGAGTTCAACCTCGGCTGGGACGGCAAGGTGGCTTCTTATCAGCTTACCGCCGAGAGTTTCGCCAGTATTTGGATTTTTATCTGCAATGGCGGGGTCGAGTCTGACGACGCCTCATGCGTCCCGATCATCAAGATTGACAACATCAGTGCTGTCCCTTACAAATAACAGATCAGGAGGAACAGAATATGAATAATATATTCAAATATTCCATTTTGGCCGCCCTTCTCGTGGCTGTGACCGGGCTCACCGCCTGCCAGGACGAGGAACTCAGCACCGACCAGTACGAAGGCAAGATAGCCCTCGCGGCGATTGCCCCGAATCCTGTTATGCGCGGTGGCCAGCTCCGTATCATCGGAGCCAACCTTGACAAGGTTACGGAGGTGCGCTTCGCTGGCGGTGCCTCAGTCACTTCCATCGAGAAAACCGCCTCCGGCGACCGGAGCGAGATCCGCGTCATTGTCCCTCTCGAAGGTACCGAGACCGGTCCTGTCACCGTTGTCGGAGACGGGCTCACCGCTTCCACCAGGTTTGACCTCGAGTACACCGAGCCTATGGCCATCACTTCTTTCTCACCCTCCGAGGTCCTTTCCGGGGATGTCGTGACTGTGAGGGGAGAGTACCTCAACAATGTCAGGGAAGTCATCCTCGGCGGAGCCATCATCACCACGTTCAACAGCCAGTCCCGCGGGGAGATCAGTTTCACTGTGCCTTCCGACGCATTGACCGGATATGTGATCATCGGTGATGTCAATGAGCTTGAGGACCAGACCACTATCCCTAACCAGATATACTCCGCGACCGAGCTTGTCGTGGGGGATCCCACCGTCACTGTGGCTGAGACCGCCACTTACAAGAGCGGTGATGTCATCACTGTCAGCGGTTCCCATCTCGACATGATCGAGTCGGTCGATCTGGCCGGTGCCCAGGGTGTGGAGTTCTCCGTCTCAGAGGATGGCTCTTCGATCACTTTCAACCTGCCTCCTTCCGCAACTGACGGCCAGGTCACCCTGACCTCGTTCGCCGGCAAGGAATTCAGCGCCGGTGAGATCGAGACCGTCTCGGTCTCTGAGCTTGATGTGGTCTCCCTGGCTGAGGATGAGCGTTACAAGGCCGGTTCGGATGTCCGGATATCCGGTTCCGACCTGGATCTCGTCACCAAGGTCGAGTTCAACGGTGCTGAGGCCCAGTGGTACAATGACGGCGAGAACATTATCGCCACCATTCCCGCCGAGGCTAAGGATGGCTCTTTGACCGTCACTCTCGGATCCGGCAAGCAGGCCTATACTTCCGAGATCGAGGTTGTCAAGCCTGTGGCTGAGGAGATTGATTCCCCTGAAGCCGTGGCCGGACAGACAGAAGTCGTCCTTGTCACTGGTACGGACCTTGACCTTGTCACCTCCGTCACAATTGGCGATAAGACCAACGGTCTCATCGACTGCCCGTTCTCCATCATCAGTGCCGAGACTGTCGGGGTAACTATCCCCAAGGAAGCCTACACCGGAGTGTTGACCCTCACAGCCGCTAATGATGACTTTACCCAGACCGGCGAGATTGCCATTTCTTACGATGAAGCGATCAGTATTGTCTTTGACCAGCCCTCTTACTCTCTTGGGCGCAAGATCACGGTTTCCGGCTCCAACCTGATGCAGGTGGAGAGTATCACCATCAAAGGGAAAAAGGTCACTGAATATCAAGTCCGTCAGGATGATGCCATGTCCTTCTCCCTGCCGCAAGAGATTGCCAGCCCTGGCGCTTATCGCCTGGATATTGTCTTGATAGATGGGACGAGACTCACATGGGCTGTACCTTTCGAGGTGACGGCGCCCTTCACGGAGATCGTTATCTGGGAAGGAAGCCAGATCATTAATGGCTGGAGTGGAGTCACGTTTGGCGACGATCGTTTTGTCTGGGCTGACAATGGTATCCGCGAGGGCGATGTCATTAAGATCTACTTCACCGCTCCAGAAGAGGGATGGTGGGATCTCCAGCTTTGCAATGGCCACTGGGGCGGACTTTCCCTTCCTGAACTTGACGGAGGCAACGAGGTCAAGCAGGGAGCGTTCCCGGGAGGCACTCAAGTGTTCTCCTTCAATGTGACGCCTGAGATAATCGCCTCACTCACTGAAGATCCAGGCTGGGGTGGCGCTTTCATCATCAACGGTGACGGAAATGTTGAAGTGACCAAGATATCCCTTATCCAGTATGGCGCTACAGAGACCGTTGTCTGGGAAGACACACCTGTCGATTTGGGTAGCTGGTCAATAAACTGGGAGTTGAAACCCGCTTCCATGTTTGTCGACGCCGGCCTTGTCGATGGGATGACCCTCCATGTCTATGTGACTCCTACCGCCGATTACTGGCAGATCCAGTTCTTTGACGGACACTGGGGCGGCATGGATGTGCATATGGGTAACGGCAATAACCTGAATGCCGAGATCTATACAATCACTGACGGACGCATCTCCGTTCCGGTCACTCCGGATATTGCTGAGAAGTTCACGACATTGACGGATTGGGGCTACTGCGGAATCCTCCAAGGTGAGAACCTGATCGTCAACAAGATTTCCATCGAGTAATCTGGTGGTTTTTATTCCGGAGGGGGCTGACCCTCCCTCCGGGATCCAATTAATATTCGAAAAATGAGGAAAGTACTGCCTTTTCTGGCCTTGGCTTTGTCCATGATGGCGGCGTGGTCGTGCGGTCCGGATGACGATCCGGTTATCCAGGAAGATCCGGCCCCGGAATCGCTGACTGTCTCTCCGGCCAGCTCTTCCCTTGAGGCTTCCTCCGGGGAAGTGGCTCTTGTCGTGACCGCTCCTCAGCGGCCGGTCGTGAGCGGAGCTCCTTCCTGGATCACAGTCAAGGACGGTACTTTCAACAAGTACAACATCACCTTTACCCTGGTCGTCTCAGCCAATGAGACTTACGATCCCCGGTCGGCGACTCTCACGGTTTCTTCCGGAAGTCTCTCACAGACAGTGACTGTCTCCCAAGCCGCCTCCGAGAAACCTGCCGAGCCTGAAGAGCCGGAAACACCGGAAGACCCCCAGGATCCTTCTGACGATGAGGGCATATCCGAGACCCTTGTGACAGCAGACGCTACTGATGAGGCAAAGGCGCTATACGGGTTCATCCTTGAGCAATACGGCAAGAAGATCATCTCCTCGATAATGGCCGACGTCAACTGGAACCATAGGGAGGCTGACAAGGTTTATTCCGCGACGGGGAAGTACACGGCGATGCACTACTACGATTTCTTCCATATCTATGTCCCGGAGAACAACTGGATCGATTACTCTGACCTCACTCCAGTTACCGAGTGGGCGGAAGCCGGTGGGATCGTCTCTCTCATGTGGCACTTCAATGTCCCTGTGGACAAGAACACCAAGCCTTCATCCAGCGGCGCCGGAGTGACCTGTACCCCTGGCCAGACCACCTTCAGGGCCAAGAACATATTCACTGACGGCTCCTGGGAGAATGAGTGGTTCTACGGTCAGATGGACAAGGTGGCCGATGTCATCCTAGGTCTCCAGGAAAAGGGGATAGCGGCCGTCTGGCGTCCCTTCCACGAGGCCGCCGGCAACGCCACCTACAAGCGGCAGGCCTCATGGGCGACCTCCTGGTTCTGGTGGGGATTCGACGGGTCCGATGTGTACAAGAAAGTCTGGATGGCAATGTTCGATTATTTCCAGTCGAAAGGGATCCGGAACCTCATCTGGGTCTGGACTACCCAGAACTACAACGGGGATTCCTCCGGATATGACCAGGACACCGCCTGGTATCCAGGGGACAAATATGTGGACATAGTCGCCCGTGACCTTTATGGCGGCACGGCCGCCGGCAACAAGAGGGAGTTTGAGGAGATACAGAAGGGCTACCCCAGGAAGATGGTCGCCCTGGGCGAGTGCGGCAATGATTCCGACTCGGCTTTCCCGGCCATCCCGGCGGTCTGGTCCGCCGGAGCGAAGTGGTCCTGGTTCATGCCATGGTACGGCTCGAATATGCCTGATGAGACTTGGTGGAAGACCACCATGTCCAACAACAATGTAGTCACTCGTACTGATGTCAAGTATTGATGGAATGAAACTGATATTCAAAAGATTATCCTTCTTGGCCTTTATGGCCGCCCTTATTGCCTCATGTGGAGACGACAATGAGCGGCCCCAGCCGCCGGAACCTGATCCTGCCCCAACGGTTATCACTTTGAGTTCCAATTCTTTCCAAGTACAACAGGCCGGAGAGAAATTGACTCTCACGATAACAGCTCCTGCCCGTCCCTCATTGAGCGGTCTCCCGTCGTGGATAGCCTACACTGACGGCACTTATTCGAACTACTCGATCACGGTCGGCCTGACTGTCGCCGCCAATGAGACGTATGAGGCTCGTTCAGAGACGGTGACAGTCTCCTCTAACGGTGTCTCGCCCGTGACGTTCAGTGTCAGCCAGGCGGCGAAGGAGAGGCCATCCGAACCTGGTCCGGTCCCTGGCCCCGGGCACGAGGACAATGACGCCTGGAAGATGGCCTCTACCCTTGGTATAGGCTGGAATATGGGCAACCACTTCGACGCTTTTTACAACGGCTCCTGGGCGGGAGAGAAAGAGGGCTATCCGGATGAGAATGCCTGGCAACCGGGAGGTAACGCCACTCCTGCCACGTTCACAGGAGTGAAGGCCGCCGGATTCACCAGCGTGCGTATTCCCGTCTCATGGTTGAAGATGATCGGCCCCGCCCCGTCCCACACGATCGACAAGGCGTGGTTGGACAGGGTTTACGAAGTTGTCGGTTTCGCTCATGACGCCGGCCTTAACGTCATCATCAACACCCATCAGGATGAGAATCATGGGGTTAATAATGGCTACCAATGGCTTGACATAAAGAACGCCGTCAACAACGCGGGCTTGAACGAGTCCATCAAGGCTGAGATCAAGGCCGTCTGGACCCAGATCGCCGAGAGGTTCGCCGATTGCGGCGACTGGCTGGTCATGGAGGGCTTCAATGAGATCAACGACGGCGGATGGGGCTGGAGCGAGGATTTCCGCAAGGATCCAACCCGCCAGTGCGGCATACTCAATGAGTGGAACCAGGTCTTCGTGGACGCTGTGCGCGCCACGGGAGGGGAGAACGCCACCCGTTGGCTCGGCGTGCCGACCTACGCCGCCAGCCCGGAGTACGCCAAATACCTGAAGATGCCTGAGGACAAGGCCGGGAAACTGATGGTCTCAGTCCATTTCTATGACCCGAGCGACTACACCATTGGAGACGCCCAGTATTCCGACTGGGGCCATACCGGAGCCCGGGCAAGAAAGCGACCTGGGGAGACGAGGACCATGTCCAGGAGGTTTTCGGCAATCTGTACTCGTCCTATGTCTCAAAGAACATTCCGGTCTATCTTGGGGAGTACGGCTGCTCGATGAGGGCCAAATCCGACACCAGGGCCTGGAGATTCTACCTGTATTACATGGAATATGTGGTCAAGGCCGCCAAGACCTATGGTTTGCCCTGCTTCCTCTGGGACAACGGCGCCATGGACACCGGGAAGGAACAGCATGGCTACATCAACCATGGCACGGGCGATTACATCGCCAACAGCAAGGAAGTCGTCAACGTGATTAAACGGGCCTGGTTCACCGATAGCGAAGGCTACACCCTCCAGCATGTTTATGATACCGCTCCGAAATTTTAATTGATTATGAGATATTTAGTGCCACTTCTGATGATTTCCCTCCTCCTTCAAGGTTGCCACAGGGGAGCCAGGAACGCGGGTGAAAGCGTCCCCGGCGACAAAGTTCTGGCTTCCTGTCTCAAGGATGCGGCTGAAGCCGGAGAGGTCCTGTATGGCCATCAGGATGATCTTTCTTACGGACATTCATGGCTTGTGACTGATTGGGAGAGCGACGCTCTCGAGCGTTCGGATGTCAGGGACGTGTCCGGGAAATATCCCGCCGTGCTTGGGTTTGACCTGGGAGGTATAGAGTTGGGAGATGCCGCGAACCTGGACGGTGTACCTTTTGGCCTTATCCGCAAGGCCGCCTTGACGCATATTGACAGGGGGGGAGTGGTGACATTCTCCTGGCATCCCCGTAATCCTCTGACTGGTGGGGATGCCTGGGACATTTCCTCTGACCAGGTCGTCGCCTCTGTCCTTGAGGGCGGGGACAAGCATGGGGAATTCCTTGTGTGGCTCGACCGTGTGGCCGATTTCCTGAACAGCCTGGGCCATGCCCCGGTCATATTCCGCCCTTGGCACGAGAACCTCGGAAGCTGGTTCTGGTGGGGAGGCAAACTCTGTTCAGCGGATCAGTACAAGGCTCTTTTCCGTCTCACCAGGGACAGGCTGACGGAGAAAGGCGTGACAAATCTTTTGTGGTGCTACTCCCCGAACGGGCCGGTCAGCGCCGGGGACTACCTTTCACGCTATCCCGGAGATGACGTTGTGGACATCCTGGGAACTGATATTTACGAATATGTCGGTCAGGACGACTTTGAGACAGCCGGAACCAGATATGTCGGGCAGGCGCGCGAGATGCTTTCCACCCTCGAGACGCTCGCGGCTGAGAGGTCCAAGCTGATGTGCTTCTCCGAGACGGGGCTTGAGGGGCTTGTGGATCCTCATTGGTGGACTGAGCGGCTATATCCTGCCATCAAAGGCTTCCCGGTCTGCTATGTGCTCACTTGGCGAAACGCCCACGACAAGCCCGGGCACTTCTACGCTCCGTGGAAAGGCTTTGCCGGGGAGGATGACTTCAGGGCTTTTTGTGAAATGGAAGATATTGTGATGCTATGACTTACGAAGAGAGATTGGAGCGGCTGAGAGAGTCGCATGAGGAATTGGTCGGGAGAAAGAATATACCGATAGACGGGAACGGGATTTTTGATCGTTACGCCTATCCTGTCCTTACGGCGGACCACGCTCCTTTGGAGTGGCGATATGATCTCCACAAGGAGACCAACCCCTACCTGATGGAGCGTTTCGGGATACACGCCGTGATGAATTCAGGAGCCATCAAACTCAATGGCAAATACTTGCTCGTCGCCAGGGTGGAGGGTGCTGACAGGAAGTCTTTTTTCGCTGTCGCTGAGAGCCCGAACGGGGTGGACAATTTCCGCTTCTGGCCTCGTCCTGTCACTATGCCCGAGTATGGCGATCCGGCGATCAATGTCTATGACATGCGCCTGACCGCCCACGAGGACGGGTGGATCTACGGGATATTCTGTGTGGAGCGTAAGGATAAGGACAGACCGGACGACCTTTCGGCCGCCGTGGCGGCCGCCGGGGTGGCCAGGACCAAGGATCTGGTGAGTTGGGAGCGACTTCCGGACATCGTGTCCTCACATCAGCAGCGCAATGTGGTTCTCCATCCTGAGTTTGTGGATGGGAAATATGCCCTCTACACCCGCCCGCAGGACGGATTCATCGATGCCGGGAGCGGCCCGGGGATTGGCTGGGCGCTTGTGGACAGCATGGAACGCGCCGTGATCGCGGAGGAGAAGGTACTTAGCCGCCGCCGTTACCACACGATCAAGGAGTGCAAGAACGGCGAGGGACCTCACCCGATAAAGACCCCGCAGGGTTGGCTTCACCTTGCCCACGGTGTCCGGGGCTGCGCCTCCGGTCTCCGGTATGTCCTGTACATGTACATGACATCTCTTGAGGATCCCTCCGAGGTCATCGCCGAGCCGGCCGGTTTCTTTATGGCTCCCGAGGGTGGGGAGTATGTGGGCGACGTGATGAACGTGCTTTTTGCCAACGGCTGGATATGTGATCCGGACGGCACGGTCTACATCTACTACGCGTCTTCGGACACGAGGATGCACGTCGCCACCTCGACTGTGGACCGCCTTGTGGACTATTGTCTGCACACCGCTCCTGACGGGCTTCGCACCGGGGCCTCGGTCGCTACTCTAAACAAGCTTATAGACAGGAACCAGGATGCTTTATGTCAGGTAAGGTGATGGGTTCCAAACGATTATTATTGGTTATATCCCTGGCCGCCTCCCTTCTTTGCGGATGTTCCGGCCGGGGGTATAAGGTTGACGGGGATTGTGTCCTGACCCACAAAGGAAACCTGGATATCAGGCTGCGGGTCATCTCTCCGGAGATCATCAGGGTCTCTGCTGTTCCCTCCGGGCAAAAGATACGGGACAGGAAGAGCCTGGTGGTCCTGCCGCAGGCCGGGAACACTGATTTTCAAGTCTCCACCAGTGATGACACCCTTTTTGTCCGCACGTCGGCCCTGACAGCTTGTGTCGCTCCTGACGGAGCGGTCAGCTTTCTTGGCTCAGACGGTAAACCGCTCGCGGCGGATGGCCGCATGTCTTTCGAGCCTGTCGAGGTCGAGGGTAAGAAGGCTTACTCGGTCCTGACCAGGTTCCCGTCTTCTTCGGATGAGTCATTCTACGGGCTTGGTCAGCACCAGGCCGGAGAGTTCGACCATAAGGGACGGAGTGAGGAACTGTACCAGTACAACACGAAGGTCAGCGTGCCTTTCGTCGTGTCCACAAGGGGATACGGGGTCCTTTTCGACGCCTATTCCTTGTCCCGGTGGGGGAATCCGGAGCCGTACAGGCAACTTGGAGAGTTATTCACCCTTTACGATAAAGACGGGCTTGAAGGCGCGTTGACGGGGACTTACAAAACCAGCGACGGGAAGACCCTTGTCCGGCGTGAGGACTCGCTTTATTTCGAGAACGAGTTTGTCCTCAGGAATCTTCCGGACCTCCCCCTGAACGGGGCTGAGGTTGTCTATGAGGGTTATCTGGAGGCACCTGAAACAGCTGAATATCATTTCATTCAGTATTATGCCGGTTTCCAGCGGACTTTTATCGGTGGAGAGGAGGTCATGCCCCGCCTGTGGCGCCCGGCATGGAACCCTAACAGCAAGAAATACACTTGTTCGCTGAAGAAAGGCCAGAAGACTCCTATAAGGATTGTCTGGGATCCTGACGGGGATGTCTCTTATCTGGGCTTGAGGGTTGCCACCCTCCAGACCCCGGAAGAAGACAACTCGCTGAGTTTCTGGTCGGAGGCAGAGCCTGGAGCGGACTTTTACTTCATCCGTGGGGATGACTATGATGAGGTTATCAAAGGCTACCGCAAGCTGACCGGCAAGGCCCAGGTAATGCCTAAGTGGGCGCTTGGCTTCTGGCAGAGCAGGGAACGCTACTCCACCCAGGAGGATCTTGTCGGGACCCTCGCCGAGATGCGCCGCAGACATATTCCCGTAGATAATATCGTCCAGGACTGGCAGTACTGGAAAGATGACCAGTGGGGGAGCCACGAGTTCGATGAGGAACGCTATCCCGACCCCGAGAAGATGCTGGACGATGTCCACGGGATGAACGCCAGGTTCATGATCAGCGTCTGGCCGAAGTTCTACACCAACACTGCCAACTACAAGGAACTCAAGGCCGCAGGCTATGCCTACACCCACGCCGAGGAGGACAGCCTGAAAGACTGGCTGGGTCATCTTCAGACATTCTATGACGCTTATTCAGAGGGAGGTAGGAAGATGTTCTGGAGGCAGATGGACGAGAACCTTTATTCCAAGTATGGCAGGAAGATAGACGCCTGGTGGATGGATGCCAGCGAGCCCAACCTGCGGGACTGCCTCCCTATGGACTATCTCAAATGGCTCCTGACTCCCAATGCTTTGGGATCGTCCACTGAATATCTCAACGCCTACGCCCTTGTCAACGCCGACGCCATATATAACGGCCAGAGGAGCGTCGATCCCGACAAGCGGGTGTTCCTGCTGACCCGCAACGGCTTCGCGGGGCTTCAGAGGTATTCTACGGCCACCTGGAGCGGGGACATCGGCACTTCCTGGACAGACATGAGGATGCAGATGCCTGCCGGGCTGAACTATTCGATGAGCGGCATCCCGTTCTGGGGGATGGACATCGGCGGTTTCTCGGTCATGGGCAAGTTTTACGACGAGGCGAACCAGGATGAGTGGAGGGAACTCCAGACCCGCTGGCACCAGTTCGGGACATTCGTTCCCCTGTTCAGAACCCACGGCCAGTGGCCTCGCAGGGAGCTCTGGAACATCGCTCCAGAAGGCTCGAAGGCGTATGATGGCATCCTCTGGTATATGCGTCTGCGCTACAGGTTGATGCCGTACCTGTATTCCCTCGCCGGCAAGGTCTGTTTTGAGGATTATACCATCATGCGGGGGCTTCCGATGGATTTCCCGGACGATCATAAGGTCAGGGATATTTCCGACCAATGGATGTTCGGACCTGCCCTCATGCCTTGTCCGGTCTATGAATACAAAGCCAGGAGCAGGGA
Source organism: Bacteroidales bacterium (assembly GCA_017478125.1). GTDB lineage: Bacteria > Bacteroidota > Bacteroidia > Bacteroidales > UBA932 > Cryptobacteroides. Next base: position 13,705 of record JAFVED010000180.1, read on the forward strand.
AGTGTATTTCCCGGAGGGAGGCTGGTATGATTTCTATACTGGAGAATATATCCATGGAGCTCAGTCCCAGGAGGTTCCGGCTCCTTATGAGAGGATGCCGCTGTTCGTCAGGGCCGGCTCGATCGTCCCGTTCGGGCCGGAGATTGAGTGGTCGGACGAGAAGCCCGCTGAGGAGATCCGCCTGTACATCTACGCCGGTGCGGACGCTTCCTTCACACTCTATGAGGACGACGGCCTCACCTACGGTTATGAGAAAGGCCGTTATTCGACTATTCCCATCGCCTGGAACGAGTCTTCCAGGACCCTGACTATCGGGAAGCGGGATGGCTCATTCCCGGGAATGTTGGCCAGCCGGTCCTTCCATGTCGTTGTCGCTGATCCGTCTCATCCCGCTGCCTATGACCCTGACGCTGAAGGGGAAACGGTTGATTACAAGGGGGATAGCATTTCCATAAAACTATAGGATCTATGCGGAGAATCGTCTTGACTCTTGTTTCGGCGTTCTGTTTCCTCGGCCTCGGTGCCCAGGAGACCCTCTTTGACGACGGTTGGAAATTCGCCTTCGGCGACGCTTCTTCCCCGAAGAAGGATTTCGGGCGTGGAACGGAATATTTCAACTATTTCACCAAGGCCGCCTCGATCCACAATGAAGGGCCATATTCCCCGGATTTCGATGATTCATCATGGAAGGACGTGCTCCTGCCGCACGACTGGGTGGTGGATCTCCCTTTCGCCCCCGAGGCCAGTCATAGCCATGGCTACAAGACAGTGGGCTGGGCATATCCCAATACAAGCGTGGGCTGGTACCGCAAACGGTTCCAGATTCCTGCCGAGGCCAAGGGAGAACCGGTCTCAATCCGCTTCGACGGGATATTCCGGGACTCGGAGATATGGGTCAATGGGTTCTGGCTCGGAGGAAACAGAAGCGGTTACACATCAGCCACTTACGACATAGCCCCATATCTCGAATACGGGGGTGAGAATGTCGTCGCCGTCCGCGCTGACGCCACTTTCGAGGAAGGGTGGTTCTACGAGGGGGCAGGTATTTACCGCCACGTCTGGTTGACTGTCGGCGAGCCGCCCGTGAGACCCGCCCTGAGGCTGCCGGTGATCACGACCGATCCCGACCTTGGAATATTGGTCGATGGGAAGCCTGTGAGGCTCCGGGGCTGCAACCTCCACCAGGATCACGCCGGAGTCGGTGCCGCCATCCCCGACGCCCTTTACGAGTATCGTGTCCGCCAGCTGAAAAAATACGGGTTCAACGCGATACGCACCTCCCATAATCCGGCCTCGCCGGCTCTTCTTGACATCTGTGACTCTCTGGGGATGTGGGTTATCGAGGAGACCAGGCTGATGGGGGTCAACGAGGCGCAACTGGAGCCTCTGAGGGCCATGATCGAGCGGGACAAACACCATCCCTGCATCCTTATGTGGGGCATTGGAAACGAGGAGTGGGGGATTGAGTGGAAGTCCAAGGGCGAGGACATCGCTCGGGTCATGACAGAATTCTGCCATAAAGTCGACCCGACGAGGCCTGTTGTCGTCGCTACAAGCAGCGGCCCGGAGGTGATAAAGGGTACGGATGTGGCGGGCTACAACTACATCCTCCAGAACCCTGTCGACGCCCACAGGAAGGACTATCCCTCAAGAGTGGCTGTCGGGACCGAGGAGACTTCTGGCTGCGGCACGAGGGGAGTGTATTTCGATGATATTCCAGCTGGTCACATGGCCGCTCTGAATCGTAAGCCCCAAGGCCCGGACAGCCTTTACAATTGTATAGGGCGTGGACTCAGGTTCTATTCAGAGCGTCCCTGGCTCGCCGGCCTTTTCTATTGGACCGGCTTTGATTACCGGGGCGAGCCGAATCCTCTCTCATATCCCGCCACCGGCTCCGAGTTCGGGATTCTCGATTACTGCGGCTTCCCCAAGGACGAGGCCTTTTACCTCAAGTCCTGGTGGACGGACGAGCCGGTTCTCCATATCCTCCCCCACTGGAACCTGGAAGGCCATGAGGGTGAGGAGGTTCCGGTCTGGGTCTACAGCAATTGCGACGAGGTGGCGCTGTATGTCAACGGGAAAAGTCTCGGCAGGAAGAAGATGCCCTTCCAGGGTCATCTCGAGTGGAAGGCTGTCTATAGGCCGGGAACCCTAAAGGCGGTCGGATACAAAGGCGGGAAGAAAGTCATGACAGAGATTGTCAGGACCGCCGGCTCTCCGGCCCGGTTGGCTTTGGAGGCTGACAGGACTGTTATTTCCGTCGGCGGGAGGGATCTGTCCGTGGTAAACGTCTCCGTGCTGGACAAGGACGGGAATTTTGTCCCCACGGCCTGTGTTCCTCTCACCATCACTGTCGACGGTCCCGTCAGGATTCTCGGAGCCGGAAACGGCGATCCGGCCTTCCGTTCCAAGGAGAGGCCTGAGGATCCTGGATCGCGTTCATTCACCATCGACACTTTCAACGGCCTGGCACAAGTGTTGTTGCGGAGCGATATTCAGGCGGGCGAGGCTACCGTCCGGCTGACCTCCGGGGAGCTTGTCCCCGTCGAGGTCAGGATCACAATGGAATAAAAAGCAAAACAAAATAATCATGAGTGTTTCTTTCAAAAAAAATTTGTTGATCATCATGTCTTTAGCGGCAATGTCAGCCTCGCGCGTCAATGGCCAGGTCCCCCCGGCCATCAAGCCTGACAAGAAAGTCGAGGCCAAGGTAGAGAAGGTGCTTAAAAAGATGACCCTCAAGGAGAAAGCCGGGCAGATCGTCCAGCTTACGATCGAGACCATCCAGGATGACAGTCTCCAGACCATCGACCCCGTCAAGCTTGACAGGGTCATCGGGGAAAGCAAGATCGGCTCGATCCTGAATGTCATGCATGACATCGCCCACTCCAGGGAGCACACCGCGGGCATGGTCAAGACTATCCAGGACAAATCGATGGAGTCCATCGGGATCCCCAGCATCTACGGTCTTGACATGATCCACGGCGCGACCTACCTCACCGACGGGTCCTTCTACCCCCAGGAGATTAACCTGGGAGCCACTTTCAATCGCGAGTACGCGAGGATGATGGGTGCCGCCCTCGCTTACGAGACACGGGCGGCCCAGGTGCCTTGGGTGTTCTCTCCGGTCATGGACCTCGGGCGCGACCCCCGTTGGCCGAGGATATGGGAGAGCTGGGGCGAGGACCCTTATCTCCAGGCGGAGATGGCCCGTACCGAGACCAAGGCCATCCAGGGGGATGATCCGAACCATATCGGATTGGAGAGCGCCGCTGTCAGCATCAAGCACTTCATGGGTTACGGCGTTCCCCACACCGGCAAGGACAGGACTCCGGCGTATATTCCCGTCAACGATTTGAGGGAGAAATATTTCCGTCCTTTCAAGGAGTGTATCCAGGCGGGCGCGTTGACAGTGATGGTCAACTCCGCCTCGATCAACGGCATCCCCACCCACGCCAACAAGGAGCTCCTCACCGGCTGGCTCAAGGAAGGTCTCAACTGGGACGGCATGATCGTCACGGACTGGGCTGACATCGCGAACCTGTACAAGCGCGACCACGTAGCCGCCGATGTGCGGGAGGCTGTGGCCATGGGACTCAACGCCGGTATCGACATGATCATGGTCCCCTACGACCCCGAATATGTCGACGTGGTCATGTCCCTGGCCGATTCCGGAGAGGTTCCCATGTCCAGGATAGACGACGCTGTCCGCAGGATCCTCCGCCTGAAAGTCCGTCTCGGACTTTTCGACAAGCCCCTTTGGGAACATGACTACAAGGATTTCGGCTGCGAGCGTTTCGCCGCCGAGTCCTACGCCGCCGCCCTCGAGTCGGAGATCCTCCTCAAGAACGAGGACGGTATCCTTCCCCTGAAAGGGAATGAAAGGATCCTGGTAACTGGCCCTAACGCCAACTCCCTCAGGACTTTGAACGGTGGGTGGAGCTACACTTGGCAGGGCGACGCCGATAATTTCGCTCCCCAGTACAACACCATCCTCGAGGCCATGCGGGCCCGTTTCAGCAATGTCGATTATGTCCCTGGAGTCGTGTATGACGAGGAGTGGGGCGAGTGGATGAAAGACTACGCCGTCGGGATTCCGGAGGCTGTCGCCGCCGCCGGCGACTGTGACGTGATCGTCGCCTGCGTAGGTGAGAACACCTATTGCGAGACTCCGGGCAACATGGACGACCTCAACCTCTCGGCCAACCAGAAGGACCTGGTCAGGGCCCTCGCCGCCACCGGCAAGCCTGTCATCCTTGTCCTCAATGAGGGCCGTCCGAGGATCATCGGAGACATCGAGCCGCTCGTGAAAGCTGTTGTGGATGTGATGCTTCCGTCCAATTACGGGGGAGACGCCCTTGCGGCCCTGCTCTCCGGAGACGAGAACTTCTCCGGCAAGCTGCCCTTCACTTATTCCAAGCATATCAATGCCCTCCACACCTACGACTACAAGGTCTCCGAGCGCGTGCAGACCATGGGCGGCTCTTACAATTACGACGCTGTCATGGATGTCCAGTGGCCCTTCGGTTACGGACTCAGTTACACGACGTTTGAATATTCCGACTTGAAGGTCGCCGTTCCCGGATCGACCGGAGATCCTCTCGGGTTCTCCGACACAGATGTGCTGAAGGTCTCCGTCAAAGTGACTAACACCGGCTCCCGTTCCGGCAAGGAGGCCGTCCTGCTCTACAGTTCCGACCTTGTCGCCTCTCTTATTCCTGACGTGAAGCGCCTGCGCGGTTTCGAGAAAATATCCCTTGAGCCGGGCGAGTCCAAGGTTGTGGAGTTCGAGCTTCCCGCCAAAGAACTGGCCTTTGTCGGCGCTGACGGCAGGTGGCGCCTGGAGAAGGGCGACTTCCGTCTGTCCTGCGGCGGACTCGCGTCTATGGTCAATTGCCGCGAGACAAAAGTCTGGGACACACCGAACATATAGGCGATGGATCCGACACTGTTCCGGAAAGAGGTTCTGGCCGAGCTGGAAGGGAATATACTTCCTTTCTGGCTCGCGCTCAAAGACTCCGGCGGCGGTTTTTATGGAGAAGTCTCCTCTGACGGGATTATCCTGCGTGACGCTCCCCGTGGGGAGATCCTCAACGCCCGGATAATCTGGTCATTCTCAGCGGCATACAAAGCTTTGGGGAAGCCCTCGTACCTTGAGGCCGCCCTGTATGCCCGGGATTGGTTCACGGCCCATCTGGTGGATCATGAATATGGGGGAGTGTTCTGGAGCGCCGCTCCCGACGGAAGCCCGCTCGACACCAAGAAGCAGCTTTACGCGCAGGCTTTCGCGATCTATGCTTTCAGTGAGCTGTATAAGGTAACATCCGATGAGGCTGATCTGGAAGTGGCTGTGAATCTTTTTAATATCGTGCGGGAAAAATTCCTGGATCCCGATTGTGGAGGTTATCTGGAGGCTCTTTCCAGGGATTTCTCACCCCTTGAGGACATGTCTTTGTCGGCCCATGACATCAACGCCGACAAGACTATGAACTCCCATCTCCATCTTCTCGAGGCTTATGCCAACCTCTATCGGGTTTGGCCGGACCCGGCCTTGCGGGAGGCTCTCCTCGGGATGATCAATCTGATGAGCTGCAAGATAATATCCCCGTCGGGGCATCTCCACCTGTATTTCTCCAGGAACTGGACCGTACTTCCCGGGGCTGTCTCCTACGGCCACGACATTGAGACTTCCTGGCTCCTTCTGGAGTGCGCCATGGCAACTGGCGATCCGTCGCTGACGGAGGCGGTACGTCCTTGTTGTGAGGCTCTTGGGAGGGCTGGCAATGAGGGAATTATGGAGGATGGCTCGATGATGTACGAGCTTTTGCCGGACGGTTCCCGCGACGAGTCCCGCCAGTGGTGGGTCCAGGCCGAGACAGTAGTCGGCAACCTCTGGCTATGGAAATATCACAACGACCCTGAAGGCATTGGCCGAGCCGCCCGCTGCTGGCACTGGATCAAGAACCATCTTCTTGCCGACGTCGCCGCAGGGGTGTCGCAGGCGGACGCGTTGTCGCAGACGGCCAGCCATTCTGGGCATTGTCCTGAGCCTGCCGAAGGACGAGGCGAAGAATCTCTGCATGGCGAGTGGTTTTGGGGTACGATGGCCGACGGCTTGACCCCTGACCTTGAATCCCCGAGGGCTGGTTTCTGGAAATGTCCCTACCACAACACCCGGATGTGTCTTGAAGTCTTGAAAGTGTTCCGATGAACCAATATAATTCGCGAATTATGGCAAAATTATCAGAGAAAATAGGTTATGGCCTTGGGGACATGTCCTCGTCGATGTTCTGGAAGATATTCTCGTACTATCTTCCGATCTTTTACTCGGATGTGTTCGGCCTGAAGCCTGTCCATGCGGCTACCCTGCTGGGTGTCACGAGGTTATATGACGCTGTCTCCGACCCTGTGATGGGGATAATCGCCGACCGTACCCAGACACGGTGGGGAAAATACCGCCCGTACCTCTTGTGGCTGGCTGTTCCTTTCGCCCTGATCGGGATCATGGCCTTTTATGTCCCGGACGCCTCCTACGGGGTCAAGCACCTCTACGCTTATGTGGCCTATATCCTCATGATGACCGCCTACACAGCCGTCAATGTGCCTTACGGGGCGATGCTCGGGGTTGTTACCGCCGACTCCAAGGAGAAGAGCGTGTTCTCCTCTTTCCGCATGTTCTTCGCCTACATCGGCAGTTTCATCGCGATGGGGATATTCTGGCTCTTCGAGAAGTCCATCATCGGCTCCACAAACTCCGCCGGAAAGGTGATCAAGGGGGTGGGGGACGCCGATCCTATGCGGTGGACTTCCATAGTAGCCGTCGTGGCCGTACTTTGCGCGATCCTTTTCGTCCTGTGTTTCCTTATGACCAGGGAGCATGTGAAGATCGGGCGGAGACCTCAAGACGAGGGGGGCTCCTCAATCAGGGACGACCTCAAGGCTCTTGTGTCCAACGGCCCCTGGTGGCTTATGCTCGGTGCCGCTATCGGCCAGCTTCTCTGCGGGTCGATCCGAGGTGGCGCCGCGGCATACTATTTCTCCAATATCCTGGGAGCCAACATATTCCTGACGTGTGCCGTGTATCTCACCATCGGCGAGATCGGCCAGATGGCAGGTGTGGCTTTCGCTGTCCCTCTATCCGAGAAAATAGGCAAGAGGAACACTTTCATGGCCGCCATGGCCGCTGTCGTTCTGTTCAGCTCGGCGATATGGTTCATCCCGACCGGCACAGCCGCGGGGATATGGTGGCTAATCACGCTACAGATCCTTGTCAGCCTCGCTATCGGCGTAGCCGCTCCGCTGACATGGAGCATGTTCGCCGATGTCGCTGATTATTCGGAACTTAAGAACGGTTCCAACTCGACCGGGCTTATCTTCTCGTCCTCTTCCATGGCCCAGAAGTTCGGAGGAGCGATAGGTGGTTTCCTGCTTCTCGCCTTGCTCGGAGCCTTCGGCTATAACAAGGATCTCGCCCTCCAGGCCCCGAGGACCCTTGGCGCCATCAAGGCCATGATGAGTTTCATCCCGGCCATAGGAGCCGCGCTCTCGATCCTGGCTCTCTCATTCTATCCTCTCACCACGAGAAAGATGAACGAGGTCCAGGCCGAGTTGAGGAAGAAGAGGGGAGAGGCTTAAGGATTTCCCGCTCAGATGGTTGCCAGCTCTTTAGCGAGTTTGTCGATCATTACTGTGCCCAGCGCGACTTTACCGTCGGGGCCGACAAGATACATGGAAGGGATCCAGTTCACCTTGTAATCCTGGGAGACCTGGGTCTCTTTCCATTTGGCGAGAGGACTGACATGGGTCCAGCCAAGGCCGTTCTCCTTGACATAGTTCGCCCATTTCTCTTTCTCAGTGTCGAAAGAGACTCCCACGAAAGCCACTTTGTCTCCGTATTTCTCCCAGAGGGCCTTGACCTCAGGGGCATCCTTCCGGCAGTCCGGGCACCATGAGGCCCAGAAATCAAGAACCACATACTTTCCTTGGAAGTCGCTCAGAGACACTTCCTTGCCATCAGGAGTCTGTAGGGTGAAAGCTGGAGCCTGGGTACCCTTGGCCAGCAGATCCTTGGCGTATTGCGCGTCAAGGTCTTCCTCCGCGGCCTGCTCTGTGGCGGGTTCTTCGGCGGTTTTGCCCGTCCCTCTCTTGCAGGCAAACAGGACAGGCATCGCGGCGATAAGCATCGCGCATGCCGCTACGGTAAAATAATTCTTTCTCATATTCATTCAACAGGTTTGTTTAATATTCAATATTCATCAACAGCCAGTTCCGAACGGAACTTGTCCAGTTGCCTTTGCAGACGGGCTATACGCCTCCTGTAGCGTCTCTCGCCATAGAGATTCCTCATCTCTGTGGGATCCTTCCTGATGTCGTAGAACTCGTCGTAGCTGCCCTCGTCCCCGCCGTAGAAGTGGATCAGTTTGTATCTCTTGTCGGAGCCCCCGTCGTGCTTCAGCACATTGTGCTCGGAAGGAATGTCATAATAGTGGTAGTACATGTATTTCCGCCATCTGGCAGGCTCTTTCCCGCCTTTCTTGATGACAGGAAGGAGCGACAGGCCTGACATTTCCTCAGGAGCCTCCACTCCGGCCACATCGAGATAAGTCGGCGCGAAGTCAAGGTTCTGCACGAAGGCGTCGGATACTTTGCCGCCTTGGCCTCCAGGGTAACGGATAATCAGGGGAGTCCGGTACGATTCCTCGTACATGAACCTCTTGTCGAACCATCCGTGCTCGCCCATGTAGAAGCCCTGGTCGGAGGTGTAGACCACGATTGTGTTATCGGCAAGTCCGTGTGTGTCAAGATATTCCAGAATCTCTCCAACGGAGTCGTCCACTGAGCGGATGCACCTCAGGTAGTCCTTGACATATCTCTGGAACTTCCATTCGAGAAGAGCCTCGCCCTCAAGGCCTTTCTCCAGGAAGGCCCTGTTCTTGGGCCCGTAGGCGGCCTCCCAGGCGGCCCTGGTCTCCGGATCCATCCTCGACAATCCCCATTCGAGCATATCTTTGGTGTGTTTGGACCGTGAAGGCTCGTCATCAAGCTCCCCGACTTTCAGGTCGTAGATCATGCTCATGTCCTGGTCTATCGACATCCGCTGGACCCTCTCTGCCTCGCCCTTTCCGGTATAGTTGTCATGGAAATTGTCCGGGAGAGGAAACGTCACGTCCTCGTACAGATCAAGATACTTTATGTCCGGCATCCAGTTGCGGTGGGGAGCCTTGTGGTGGACATAAAGGCAGAACGGCTTGTCCGGATCCCTCTCTTCGAGGAAGCCGATGGCGTGGCTGGTGACCAGGCTGGTCGCGTAGCCTTCCTCACGGATGTACTCACCGCTGGAGAGGTGGCTCTTGACCACAGGGTTGTAATACTCTCCCTGGTCCCGGAAAATGTAGTAGTAGTCGAACCCTTTAGGCTCGCACTGCATGTGCCATTTCCCGATCATCGCCGTCTGGTAGCCTCCTTGGCGTAGAAGTTCCGGCACGAAGGTCACGGTCGTGTCGATGCCTGTCCCAAGCGTCCTCTGGCCGTTCTGGTGGCTGTAAAGCCCGGTCATTAGGCAGGCCCGGCTTGGAGTCGACAGGGAGTTCTCCACATAGGCCCTGTCGAAGCGGATGCCCTCCGCGGCCAGCCTGTCCATGTTGGGGGTCGGAGCCTGACGGCTCAGAGGATGTCCGTAGGCGCTGATCGCCTGGAAAGCGTGGTCATCGGTCATTATGTGGATGATATTCAGCCTTTTGGCTTCGTCTTTGCCTTGCGCCGAGGCTTCCTCTGTCAGGAACGTTCCCGGCATTGAGGCGAGGAGCAGTGCTCCCGATAGCGCCAATGGATTCTGTCTCATGTGGCTAATATACGATAAATTCTGGAATAAAACGACTCGTTTCAGTTCTTGACCATTTTGAGACATTGACCACCGGCCTGCCTCAGGTCTTCCTGCCGGGATCAAGGCCCGGCGGCAGCGATACGGATGCCGCGGAGACAAAACTACTTATCTTCAACCGAGCCGTGGAAGGCATGGCGGTTACCTGTTCCTTAAAAGACATTCAGGTACGGGAGTTCGAGAACATCGCTGGAGTCCGGAAATCGGTGGTAAATCAGGGCCAGGACGAGCACCATGATCCCGAACCGCTTGGCATTCACGCGGAACAAAGTGAAGAAGACCAGGCAGTCCTCCAGACAATAATAGATCGCTGAGTGGTTCTTCGGCCTTCGGCACACATGGTTAGGGATGTCGGGACATAATCTGCGGCGCCTCAGATCCACTTCGATTTCACAACTTGTTGATTATCAAGAAGTGATAGTCCACCTGTTGATAATCAAACGGTTCCGGTTTTGAGCTCTCCGATTTTAAGAAGCTCATTTATGGAACTACTTGATTGATAAACCTATAAGCGCCACGGCCGGATGGTTATGTCCCTGCACATCGCGGCGGCCGTCACCAACTGCTTTTCACGTCATTACCAAAAAAATGAAAACCCCTCCAGACATCTGCCTGAAGGGGTTTTCCGTGCTCTGTTAGGGACTCGAACCCTAGACCCGCTGATTAAGAGTCAGCTGCTCTACCAACTGAGCTAAAAAAGCATTTATTCAAAAGAACGTGGCTCCTTTGTGAACCGTTCGGGGCTCGAACCCGAGACCCCAACATTAAAAGTGTTGTGCTCTACCAACTGAGCTAACGATTCTTTCCAGTCGTTTCGGATCTTTTCCGATTCGGGATTGCAAAGT